>NZ_JAUQOQ010000002.1:0-419957 GCF_030580795.1 Pseudomonas boreofloridensis
GTAAGTGGTAGGTGAATCATGCGTTTGTTGCTCATCTGCAGCGCATGATTTCCAGAATCCAGCGCGGTTTTTGTGGGAGCGGCCTTGTGTCGCGATTGGGCCGCAGAGCGGTCCCGGCGATGGCTGCGGCAAGCTGAAAACCTGGGACCGTTGCGAGGTCCCAATCGCGACACAAGGCCGCTCCTACAAGTGATTGAGCGGCGCCCGTGCACAGCGATGAATGCCAGAACCCTCTTCTATGCATATTCCAAAGCGTTAGTTCATAAAGGTTTTATAAGCGCATAAGGTATATCCACCGGACCACCGGACCCGCACTCATCCGTCGCAATCAGTTGCACGCGATGCATTCACTTCGTGAGGTTCATGAATGGTCAGCCACACTCTCTCCCCGCTCGGGGCGTCGAGTGCCGCCAGGGAGCGGCACTGATGTCCAGCCAAGCCAACAGTCAATCGAACCACGAGACCGACAGCATGCCGCGGCTGCTGCCGGCGGCGATCCTGCGCGACGACGCCCAGGCGCTGCAGGCCGCCCGCGAACTGGCCGACACCGCCAGGACTCAGGCCGCGCAGCGCGATCAGCAGCGCCAGTTGCCGTGGGCCGAAATCGAACAGTTCACCCGCTCGGGCCTGGGCAGCATCAGCGTGCCCAAAGCGTTCGGTGGCCCCGGCGTATCCTTTGTCACCCTCGCCGAAGTGTTCCGCCTGATCAGCGCTGCCGACCCGGCCCTGGGACAGATCCCGCAGAACCAGTTCGGTCTGCTGCAGTTGCTGCGCGACACTGCCACTCCGGCCCAGCAGGCCCGCCTCTACCGCTCGGTGCTGGACGGCTGGCGCATCGGCAACGCCGGTCCCGAGCGCAACACGCAGAACACCCTCACCCTCAAGGCACGCCTGACCCGCGACGGTAGCGGCTATCGCCTCAGCGGCGAGAAGTTCTACTCCACTGGCGCCTTGTTCGCCCATTGGGTGTCGGTCAAGGCGCTGGACGACGAAGGCCGCCAGCGCCTGGCCTTCGTGCGCCGCGGCAGCCCCGGCCTGCGCATCGTCGACGACTGGTCCGGCTTTGGCCAGCGCACCACCGCCAGCGGCACGGTGCTGCTCGAGCATGTCGCGGTGGAGGCGGACCTGGTGATCGACAACTGGCGCCAGAGCGAGCGCCCGAACATCCAGGGCGCCGCCTCGCAGTTGATCCAGGCCGCCATCGACGCCGGTATCGCCGAAGCGGCCATCGACGACGCCATCGACTTCGTGCGCCACAAGTCGCGGCCCTGGATCGACGCCAAGGTCGAGCGCGCCAGCGATGACCTCTACGTGATCGCCGACATCGGCCGTCTCAAGCTCGACCTGCACGCCGCCGAGGCGCTGTTGCGCAAGGCCGCACAGGTGCTGGACGAGGTCGATGCCGGGCCGGTGGATGCCGCCGCCGCGGCCCGTGCCTCCATCGCCGTGGCCGAAGCCAAGGTGTTGACCACCGAGATCGCGCTGCTGGCCAGCGAGAAGCTGCTGGAACTGGCTGGCAGCCGCGCCACCCTGGCCGAGTTCAACCTCGACCGCCACTGGCGCAACGCGCGGGTGCATACCCTGCACGACCCAGTGCGCTGGAAGTATCACGCGGTCGGCGCCTACTACCTCAACGGCACGCTGCCTGCGCGGCATTCCTGGATCTGATTGCTCGCCGAGGGCTGCTTTGGCGGCCCTCCGCCCCGGAGCCCCCCATGACGACATCCCTGATCACCAGCGACGCCCAGGCCCTGGCCGTCGCCGAAGACCTCGCCCGCCACCTGCAAGGCGGCAGTGCCCTGCGCGACCGCGAACGGCGCCTGCCCCACGCCGAGCTGGAACTGTTCACCCGCTCCGGCCTGTGGGCTATCAGCGTGCCCAAGGCCTACGGCGGCGCGCAGGTGTCCAACGTCACCCTGGCCAAGGTCATCGCCCGCATCGCCCAGGCCGACAGCTCGCTCGGGCAGATTCCGCAGAATCACTTCTATGCCCTCGAAGTGCTGCGGGTGAACGGCAGCGCTGCGCAGCAGCAGCGCCTCTACGCCGAGGTGCTCGGCGGGCGACGCTTCGGCAACGCCCTGGCCGAACTCGGCACGCGCACCGCCCACGACCGCACCACGCGCCTGACCCGCGACGGCGACGGCTACCGCATCGACGGGCGCAAGTTCTACGCCACCGGGGCGCTCTACGCCCAGCGCATCCCCACCTCGGTGATCGACGACGACGGCGTGCAGCAACTGGCGTTCGTCCCCGCCGACAGTCCCGGCGTGCAGGTGATCGACGACTGGAGCGGCTTCGGCCAGCGCACCACCGGCAGCGGCTCGGTACTGTTCGAGAACGTGCGCGTCGAGGCCCAGGACATCGTGCCGTTCCAGTCCGCCTTCGAACGGCCGACCCCGGTGGGACCGCTGGCGCAGATCCTCCACGCCGCCATCGACACCGGCATCGCCCGCGCCGCTGTCGAAGACGCCCTGGCCTTCGTCCGTCAGCACAGCCGCCCATGGATCGACTCTGGCGTCGATCAGGCCTCGGCCGACCCGCTCACCCTGAACGCCTTCGGCCGCCTGAACATTCGCCTGCATGCCGCCGAAGCCCTGCTGGAACGGGCCGGCGAAGCCCTCGACCGGGCCCAGCGTGACGCGAATGCCGACTCGGTGGCCGCCGCCTCCATTGCGGTCGCCGAGGCGCGGGCGATCAGCACCGAGATTTCCCTGGCCGCCGGCAGCACCCTGTTCGAGCTGGCCGGCAGCCGCGCCACCCTGGCCGAGCACAACCTCGACCGCCACTGGCGCAACGCGCGGGTGCACACCCTGCACGATCCGGTGCGCTGGAAATACCACGCCATCGGCAACTACTACCTGAACCGCGAAAACCCGCCGTTGCGAGGGACGATCTGATGCCCAGGCAGATCCTGCTCAACGCCTTCAACATGAACTGCGTCGGCCATATCAACCATGGCCTGTGGACCCACCCACGGGACACCTCGACCCGCTACAAGGACATCGAGTACTGGACCGACCTGGCGCGCCTGCTCGAACGCGGGCTGTTCGACGGCCTGTTCATCGCCGATATCGTCGGCACCTACGATGTCTATGGCCAATCGCTGGACGTCACCCTCAAGGAGTCGATCCAGCTACCGGTCAACGACCCGCTGCTACTGGTCTCGGCCATGGCTGCCGTGACCCGGCACCTGGGCTTCGGCCTCACCGCCAACCTCACCTACGAGCCGCCGTACCTGTTCGCCCGCCGCCTGTCCACCCTCGACCACCTGAGCAAGGGCCGCGTGGGCTGGAACATCGTCACCGGCTACCTGGACAGTGCCGCCCGCGCCATGGGCCTGGCGCAACAGCCCGAACACGACCGGCGCTACGACCAGGCCGACGAGTATCTGGAGGTGCTGTACCAGTTGCTCGAAGGGAGCTGGGCCGACGATGCGGTGGTCGCCGACCGTCAGCGGCGCGTCTATGCGCAGCCTGAACGGGTGCGCAAGGTCGAGCACCACGGCGAGTTCTACAAGGTCGACGGCTACCACCTGTGCGAGCCCTCACCGCAGCGCACGCCGGTGCTGTTCCAGGCCGGCAGTTCCAGCCGGGGCCTGAGCTTCGCCGGGCAGCATGCCGAATGCGTGTTCATCGGTGGCCAGACCCACGCCGGCACCCGCGCCCAGGTCGACAAGGTGCGCGCCGCGGCCCAGGCAGCGGGCCGCGATGCGCAGGCGATCAAGGTGTTCATGGGCATCAGCGTGATCGTTGCCGCCACCGAGGCCGAAGCGCGCGCCAAGCACGCCGAGTACCTGCGCCATGCCAGCGCCGAGGCCGGGGTGGCGCACTTCGCGGCCTCCACGGGCATCGACTTCGCCGCGTTCGACCTTGACGAGCCGATCCATGCCGGCCCGGGCAACGCCATCCAGTCGGCCAACAAGATACTTCAGGACAGCACCTGGACCCGCCGCCGTCTGTTGCAGCAGCACGCCCTGGGCGGGCGCTACGTGACCCTGGTGGGCTCGCCCGAGCAGGTCGCGGAACAGTTGATCGGCTGGATCGACGAGACCGGCCTGGATGGTTTCAACCTGACCCGCACCGTCACCCCGGAAAGCTACGAAGACTTCATCGAGCTGGTGATTCCCGAGCTGCAACGTCGCGGTCGCTACAAGACCGCCTATGCCGACGGCACCTTGCGCCAGAAGCTGTTCGCCAGCCCCAGCGCGCACCTGCCGGCCGATCACCCCGGCAGCCGCCATCGCTTCCCCGACCCTGTCCCGACCGGAGCCCTGCACCATGCTTGAGAAACTCTACCGGCCCGCCGTGGCCCTGCTGCTCAGCCTGGGCCTGTCCAGCGCCGCCCTGGCCGAGCCGCCGCTGAAGATCGGCACCACCGCCGCGTTCGCCATCCCCCTGGAAGCGGCGGTCGAAGAAGCGCACAAGCAAGGGCTCGAGGTGAAGCTGATCGAATTCAGCGACTGGATCGCGCCCAACGTCAGCCTCAACAGCGGCGACATCGACGTGAACTACTTCCAACACATCCCCTTCCTGGAAAACGCCAAGGCCGCCGCCGGCTTCGACCTGGTGCCCTACGCGCCGGGCATCATCAACAACGTCGGGCTGTACTCAAAGCGCTACAAGCGCTTCGCCGACCTGCCCGACGGCGCCAGCGTGGCCATCGCCAACGACCCGATCAACAGCGGGCGCGGCCTGCAACTGCTGGCCAAGGCCGGGTTGATCAGCCTCAAGCCGGGCGTGGGCTACAAGGCCACCGAAGCCGACATCGTCGACAACCCGAAAAAGCTCAAGATCATTCAGGTCGAGGCCGTGCAACTGGTGCGCGCCTACGACGATGCCGACCTGGTGCAGGGCTACCCGGCCTACATCCGCCTGGCCAACAGTTTCGACGCCACCTCGGCGCTGCTGTTCGACGGTCTGGAGAACAAGGAATACGTGATCCAGTTCGTGATCCGTCCGCAGAGCAAGGACGATCCACGCCTGGCCAAGTTCGTCGATATCTACCAGCATTCGCCGGCCGTGCGCGCCGCCCTGGACAAGGCCCATGGCAGCCTGTACCAGGCCGGCTGGGAGGGTTGAGATGAGCAGCGCCAACGCCCTGCGGGCGCCCCTGGCTCCCCGCGAACCTGCCCGGGCACGCGAGCACGCGCTGCGCCCGGACGTGAACCAGGCCCACGTGCGCTTCATCGGCCTGGCCAAGACCTACCCCGGCCAGCGCCAGCCGGCGCTGCACGGCATCGACCTGAACATCCGCCGTGGCGAGATCTTCGGCATCATCGGCCGCAGCGGCGCCGGCAAGTCGTCGCTGCTGCGCACCATCAACCGCCTGGAGCAACCCAGCCATGGGCGCGTGCTGATCGACCAGGTGGACATTGCACCGTTCGACGAAACGCAACTGGTGGCGCTGCGCCGACGCATCGGCATGATCTTCCAGCACTTCAATCTGATGTCGGCCAAGACCGTGTTCCAGAACGTCGAGCTGCCGCTGAAGGTGGCCGGCGTGGCCAAGGCGGAGCGCCAGCGCAAGGTCCGCGAGCTGTTGGAGCTGGTGGGGCTGGAACAGAAACATGGGGTGTATCCGGCGCAGTTGTCGGGCGGGCAGAAGCAGCGCGTCGGCATCGCCCGCGCCCTGGTGCACGACCCGCAGATTCTGCTGTGCGACGAGGCCACCTCGGCACTGGACCCGGAGACCACCGCTGCGATCCTCGACCTGCTGCGCGACATCAACCAGCGCCTGGGCCTGACCATTGTGCTGATCACCCACGAAATGGCGGTGATCCGCGAGATCTGCCACCGCGTGGTGGTGCTCGAGCGCGGCGAGGCGGTCGAGCAGGGCGAGGTCTGGCAGGTGTTCGGCACACCGCGCCATGCCGTCACCCGCAGCCTGCTCGCGCCTCTGCAAGCCAAGCTGCCGGACAGCTTGCAGCGCACGCTGCAGGCCCGACCCGGCCACCCCGAAGCGGCCGTGGTGCTGCGCCTGCACGTACTCGGCGAGCCGGACCTGACGGCGCTGTGGCATGACCTGGGCGGGCGCGTGACCCTGCTGCAGGGCGGCGTCGACACCCTCGGCAGCCAGACCCTGGGCCAGCTGATACTGGCCGTGCGCGGCTCGCCGCACAGCGCGGCGCAACTGCTCGAGCGCGCCCGGCGCTGGACGACCGACGTGGAGGTGCTCGGCCATGTGGACTGAACGCTTGCTGCAAGGCCTGCTCGACACCCTGCTGATGGTCGGCGTGTCTTCCTTGATCGCGTTGCTGGTGGGCATCCCGCTGGCGGTGCTGCTGGTCACCAGCGACAAGGGCGGCATCTACCAGGCGCCCCTGCTCAACCGCGTGCTGGGCGGCTTCGTCAACCTGTTCCGCTCGGTGCCGTTCCTGATCCTGATGGTGGCGCTGATCCCCTTCACTCGCCTGATCGTCGGCACCACCTACGGCGTATGGGCTGCCGTGGTGCCGCTGACCATCGCGGCCACGCCGTTCTTCGCGCGCATTGCCGAGGTGAGCCTGCGTGAAGTGGACCATGGCCTGATCGAAGCGGCCCAGGCCATGGGCTGCCGGCGCTGGCACATCGTCTGGCACGTATTGCTGCCCGAAGCGCTGCCCGGCATCGTCGGCGGCTTCACCATCACCCTGGTGACGCTGATCAACTCCTCGGCCATGGCCGGTGCCATCGGCGCCGGGGGCCTGGGCGACATCGCCTATCGCTATGGCTACCAGCGCTTCGACAGCCAGATCATGCTCACGGTGATCGTCATGCTGGTGGCGTTGGTGGCGGTGATTCAGCTGGGCGGGGATCGCCTGGCCAGGGGCTTGAACAAGCGCTGAGGGGCCGTGATTGGAGGCGGGTCAGAACGAAACGCTCTTTTCGATTGAAGAGTGGATCCGCGAGCGCACGACCTCGTCACCCCCAATTCAACGCCTGCGGCGCCACCGGCCGGCCGAACCAGTAGCCCTGGCCCAGGTCGCACTGCTGCTCCAACAGAAAGCGCGCCTGTTCGGCCTGCTCGATGCCCTCGGCGTGCACCTGCATGCCCATGCTGCGCGCCAGGGCGATGATCACCCGAACGATGGCCACGTCGTCGTCATCCTGCGGCAAGCCGGCGACGAAACCTTGGTCGATCTTGAGCTTCTGCACCGGCAGGCGCTTGAGGCGCAGCAACGACGAATAGCCGGTGCCGAAATCGTCGATCGCCAGGCGCAGGCCCAGTTCGCGCAGCCGGTGCAGTTGCTGCATGGCCACCTCCGGGTCCTCCATCACCGCGCTCTCGGTGACTTCCAGCTCCAGCAGCGCCGGGTCCAGGCCGGTGTCGTGCAGCACCTCGGCGACTTGACGATAGAGTTCGCGCTGACCGAACAGCCGGCTCGACAGGTTCACCGCAACGAAGCTCAGCGCACGCCCTTCGGCCTGCCACTGGACCATCTGCCGGCAGGCTTGAAGCAGCACCCAGGCGTCGATATCGGCGATCAGGCCGGTGCGCTCGGCAATCGGGATGAACTCGCCCGGCGGCACCAGGCCGCGCTCGGGGTGCTGCCAGCGCACCAGCGCCTCGACGCCGACCAGGGTGCCGGTCAGCAGGTCGTGCACCGGCTGGTAGAACACCCGCAGTTCCTCCTGGGCCAAGGCGCGGCGCAACTCGCCGGCGGTCTCGACGCGGTGCTGGGCGTGGGCGGTCAGCTCTTCGGTGTACAGCGCATAGCAGGCACGACCATTGTTCTTGGCCTTGAACAGCGCCGAGTCGGCATTGCGCAGCAGTTGCTCGGCGCTCTGTGCATCGCTGGGGAACAGGCTAATGCCGATGCTGGCGCTGATGAACAGATGCTGGTCCTCGACCTCGAACGGCTCGTGCAGACGCTCGATCAGGCACTGCGCGGTGCTCGCGGCCTGGGCCACCTGCTGGCCGCCTTCGAGCAGCACAGCGAACTCGTCGCCGCCCAGCCGCGCCAGGGTCACACCGGCGCCGACCTGATCGCGCAGGCGGTCGCCCACCCGCTTGAGCAACTGGTCGCCCACGGCATGGCCGAGGCTGTCGTTGATGCTCTGGAAGTGATCGAGGTCCAGCAGCAACAGGGCGCAGCCGCGCTTGTTCGACTGCGCGGCGGCCAGCGCCTGTTCGGCACGGTCGCTGAACAGCAGACGATTGGGCAGGCCGGTGAGCGGGTCGTGGTGGGCCAGGTAGGTCAGTTCTTCCTCGGAATGCTTGATCGCGCTGATGTCGCTGAACACTGCGACGTAATGACTGAGCGCGCCTGCGTCGTCGCGAATGGCGCAGATGGTCTGCCACTGCGGGTAGATTTCACCGCTCTTGCGCCGGTTCCAGATCTCGCCGCTCCATTGGCCACAGGCTTCCAGGGTGTCGTAGATCTGCTTGTAGAACGCCGCGTCGTGGCGGCCTGACTTGAACTTGTTAGGGCGCTGGCCGAGTACTTCGTCCTGCTGGTAGCCGGTGATGCGCATGAAAGCGCGATTGACGTGCACGATCAAACCGTTACGGTCGGTCACCAGCACGCCTTCGAGGGTGCTGTCGAACACGGCGGCGGCCATGCGCAGGCGCTCGCGGTCTTCGCTGCGCAAACGCGCACCGACGCCGATGAAGTTCAGCAGGCGCACCCGCGAGACGAAGATCAGGCCGGCGCTGAGCAACACCCAGACCACCAGGTTGATCTGTCGGCCGACGGTCAGGGCCAGGTCGTCGTCGGTCATGCCACGCAACACCACCTCCGACAGGGCCAGCCAGAGGAACGACAACACAACGTAGAGCGCAGCCATGCGCAAGGCGTCGCGAACAGAAACAGACATGTCGGGCGTATCGGTCCTGGGAAAATGATGGCGCAGTATAAATGCTGAAACATGCCGTGACTTTAATTCCGGGCTCATTAATAAGTCGTGTTTCGCGCCGACGCCTCCCGGTTGGCCTGCCTTTGCGGCCTGGCCGGTGGCCAGTACCAGACCGATGGCACGCCTGCCCGGCGACGCTCGACTGGTTTTATTTCCCCGCCCAGGGATAATGCGCCCGTTGTCCACCCTACTCTGAGGGCTTTTCCAACCATGTGGCATAACGGTCTACTCGACCTCTCGGCCTGGCAACTGGTCGCGGTCACCCTGCTGATGACTCATGTGACCATCGTCAGCGTCACCATCTACCTGCATCGCTATTCCGCGCACCGCTCCCTGGAGCTCAACGCCGGACTCAAGCACTTCTTCCGCTTCTGGCTGTGGCTGACAACGGCGCAGAACACCCGCGAGTGGACCGCCATCCACCGCAAGCACCACGCCAAATGCGAAACCCCCGACGACCCGCACAGCCCGGTGCACAAGGGCCTGGGCACGGTGCTGCGCAAGGGCGCGGAGCTGTACCGCGAGGAGGCCCGCAACCCGGACACCTTGCGCATCTACGGCAAGAACTGCCCGGACGACTGGATCGAGCGCAACCTGTATTCGCGGTACAAGCTCGGCGGTATCGCCCTGATGGCGGTGAGCGACCTGGCGTTGTTCGGCACCATCGGCATCACTATCTGGGCCATCCAGATGATGTGGATTCCGTTCTGGGCCGCCGGCGTGGTCAACGGCCTGGGCCATGCGGTGGGCTACCGCAACTTCGAGTGCCGCGACGCCGCCACCAACCTGGTGCCCTGGGGCATCATCATCGGCGGCGAGGAACTGCACAACAATCACCACACCTACCCCAATTCGGCCAAGCTGTCGGTGCGCCGCTGGGAGTTCGACATGGGCTGGATGTGGATTCGCCTGCTGTGCCTGCTGCGCCTGGCCAAGGTGCAGCGCGTGGCGCCCATCGCCCATCGGGTCGAGGGCAAGGCGTCGCTGGACATGGACACCGCCATGGCGATCCTCAACAACCGCTTCCAGATCATGGCCCAGTACCGCAAGCTGGTGATCGCCCCGCTGGTCAAGCAGGAACTGAACAAGGTCGATGCCTCGATGCGCCACCAGTTCCGCCGTGCCAAGCGCCTGTTGTCGCGTGAACCCAGCCTGCTGCAGGACCGCCATCACCTGCGCATCGAGTCGATGCTCGAACACAGCCAGGCGTTGAAAACCATCTACGAGAAACGCCTGGCTCTGCAGCACATCTGGGCACGCACCAGCGCCAACGGCCACGACATGCTGGCGGCGATCAAAGACTGGGTACATGAGGCCGAGGCCAGCGGCATCCAGTCGCTGCGCGACTTCGCCGCTCAGCTCAAGACCTACTCCCTGCGCCCCGGCGCCGCCTGACCGCCGTTGATCGGCGTGCCCCCGTTCGGGGCACGCCCTCCGGAACTTCACCCCCTGCCTCGACTCGAAATCGGATCATCGCCCGCGTGGCGGGCTGTCTGGCGGCCGCACGCCCTCTCGTCGAGAACCGATCCGTGCTCATGGCCAAAGAACGTCCCTCTTCGCACACCGGCGACCCCCGCCCCGAAGCCGCTCAGATGCTCCTGGCCCTGCTGCATGCCCAAGGCGAAGTAGCCCGCCTGAGCGAACGCGAACAACTGTTCAGTTCGTTGCTCGACAGCGTCAACGCGGTGCTCTGGGCCTTCGATTGGGAAAAGCGTCAGGTGCTCTACATCAGCCCCGCCTACGAGCGCATCTACGGACGCTCCGCGAGCCTGCTGATGGCCGACTTCAACGAATGGCGCGACGCGATCCACCCGGACGATCTCGACTACGCCGAGCGCAGCCTGGCCCAAGTGCTGGTCAAAGGCACGGTCGAGGACCGCGAGTACCGCATCGTCAACGGCCAGGGCGAAGTGCGCTGGCTCAGCGACAAGTGCTACATCAACCAGCAGCGCGAGGGCGAGCGGGTGATCATCGTCGGCATCGCCGAGGACATCACCGAAAAGAAGCACCTGGAAGGCGAACTCAAGCGCCTGGCCACCACCGACGTGCTGACCCAGAGCAGCAACCGCCGGCACTTCTTCGAATGCGCCCGCCAGGCCTTCAACCGCGCCCGCGACAACGGCACGCCGCTGGCCTTCCTGCTGCTGGACATCGACGATTTCAAACTGATCAACGACAGTTATGGCCACCCCGAGGGCGACCAGGTGCTGCAGCGCATCGCCGACAGCGGCAAGACCATCCTGCGCCGGGGCGACCTGTTCGGCCGCATCGGCGGCGAGGAGTTCGCCGCCGTGTTCCCCGGCTGCAGCGCCGAAGTGGCCGCACAGATCGCCGAACGCCTGCAACGGGAAATCGAACGCCTGGCCTTCAGCCATGGCGAGCAGCGCTACAGCGTCACCATCAGCCAGGGCCTGACTGCACTTTCAGCCCAGGACACCGACCTGGACAGCCTGTTCAGTCGCGCCGATGCGGCGATGTACCAGGCCAAGCGGGAGGGGAAGAATCGGATTGTGTGTGGGTAGGAGATCACGCTGGCGCTGCGCTACGGAAAAAACTCATCGCTCCTGATAGCGGTCATGGGCACGTGTCCTTCGACGATTTACGGCCGGGTCCAGAATCTCGATTGGCTCCGATAGCGACCGTGGCACAAAGACGCACGGACCCACACAGCATCAGTCAACTCAACGCCTGAGTTGGTCAAGCAGTGCCAGATGTACATCCATATCGACTTTTACCAGACCATCTAGGTCCGCGCGCCCCCCCAGACTCAGCGCGGGCTCAAAAGCGTACATTTCGCTCTCCGATACAGGCCCTAGCTTGGCGAGCGCACGCTCGAACAAAGGGTTACCCATTCGGTCTTCGAAGTCGAAGTCGGCTTTTGTAGCGGTTGCGAAAAAGATGCCCAGCGCCCGGTCAGGATTCGTCTGGCGTTGTTGCAGTTGGCTCTTCAGCGCGACGATGCCACCCGCCAGGCTCGATATCGTGATGCTACGCTGGTAGCGCTCGCCCCAGGCATACAGAGAACCAAAGGCGTCTCTCGCAATGACATGATAGTTATCGACATGCTCTAAGTCCGAGCCACTCAGCCATTGCTTCAGCGTGGCCGTGTACTGATCGGGATCGACGATCCAGAAAAGACCGTCCGCGTAAGCACTCCAACCCTCACTTTGCCAAACGCTAAGCAACGCGTCGGGAAGCTTCGAGCGATATTTTTCGATACTTGAGACTGGAGCGCTTCTCCGACCTTGCGGCTCGCCAAAATGGGCAGTAAATGTCCGGAAATATTCATCCATTTTTTGAGCACCCGCCATAGTTTCACGACTTATCGAATGGAGCGAAAACACCCACGCATTTTTATTGTATTCAATCGGATCACGTCCACGCTTCACGACCGTCCTCAAAGCACCAAACGAAGCCTCCTGGCACCCAGCATTTACCATCCCTGTTTAGCCAGAATATATCTTCATCCAACTGGTGTTCATCAGGAAAGGCTAGGCGGTAGGCTTCAACTTGTTCCTCAACGCTGCCATCCAAAAATGAATCAGCCGCTAACTTGACCCGTCCCTCGGTAAGCAGCCTGCGCAAAATCTGTAGAAAAAAAGTCTTGCGCTCCTCGAAAGCTGACTCCGGTAACGCCTGAAGTATATTGAGCCACAGCGCATTTACATCGAACCCCTCGCTCAACTCGACGATCTCACAAGCGGCTTGTTCACTGACAGGCGGGGAGTTCAATCGAACTGTGCTGATCGTCACCACCAGCCTTACCCTGACTTCCGATTGAATAACCGCGACCAGAATCCTCGGCGCTCCTCGGGTTGCGCTTCCAGGCTCTGCTGCGCTGGCAGCGGCTCGGGGTGGAGCAACGCTTGGGGATAGTGCTCCTGCCCTAGACATAGCCTGTCGTCGAGTCCAAACGCCTTCACCGCTGCAACTGCCTCCACGCACCAGCGGCCGAAATAGGCTCCCCCCTCAAAGTTTTCATCGCCGTAGCGGTACCAATAAGGGTGCTTGAATGCCGTTGCCTGCTTACCCACACCTGAGCGCGCCCCTGCACCGACTTCGCCATACCAATGTTGAACGAAATCCAATAATGCAGACGCTCGTTGGTCAGGCTGTTCATCGATCGCCTTGAGCAAGCGGGCATAGGGTTTGGGATAAAGCAGCACATCACCTATACGCCGTTGCGGTGAGCGGGAGGCGATGATTCGGTCCAACAGATGGTCTTCGCCCTCATTCCCTACGAGTGTGAGCAATTGCTCCCACTGCTGGTCCGGTATTTCCAGAGCCAATGCCAAGCCGACCAGCCAGAAGCAAACGATGTAGTGGTCGTAATTAACCCGCCAGGCGTTGCGCGTGTACTGCTCATCCTCGTTCCACTGCTCAGCCCCCAGTCGCTTGGAGCGGTCCCAGGCGTCGAGCAAGCCGGGAAAGTAGGCGGTCATTTGCGCCACTGCATTTCCCGCTGAATAGAGTCTCAGCATCTGATGCAAGTGCTTCTGCATCAATGTGAAAAGGTACTGTGGCTCATAGCTGGGGTCGCCAGGAGGGGTATCGACGTTTGCCCTGGCCTTGAGAAGATATTCTTCGCTATAAGCCACCCACTCCTGCCAGTAGTCCTGACCGCCCAAAGGTGACCGCACCATCATTTGCTCCCCAGTAATTTCGACGTGGCGACAGGATCGGGAACGTATCTACCCGCTTTATCCAACACCCCTACACTGACTCTACCGAACGGATCAGTGTGCACAAGCCATTTCTCCACACGCCCTGCCCTCAAGGCGTCGTTGATGCCGTCAGCAACTCGCGCGTTGCCGTTCACGGACTCTAATATGCGGTTGTAGTTCGTGTTACCACCCTGCAACCAACTATCACTCATCTGCATCCCATCACGAGTGTTTTTCAACGTCGAGGCGCCAAACTTATACTCAACGATCAGATAATCCACACCAGGTTTGTTGACCTTGTACAAATCATCAATACCCGTCTGCCCAATGTCTGGTGCGCGACCAATTTTCTGAGCACCCGGGACTGCCTGCTGGATCCGCTCACCCCCCATCAGGTCGCCAATAATACTTTTCTGCGCATTAGTCAGGGAGCGGAAGTCCATGATGGGCGTCCCATTCGGGTTGAATTGCCCACCTTTTGCGAGCAGCTTTTCGAAGCGCCCAAGACCCGCCATGTTTTCCAGGCTATTGGTCGCCAATTTGATGCCGACATTCGCTAGCTTGACTCCACCTTTGGCGACACCACCCACCCCAGTAACAACGCTTCCCACCTGCCACACCAACTCACCCAGGTCACGCCCCAACTCGAAAGCCTTTTCATCCCCGCCCTTCTCCAGCGCCTCGGCCATGCGGTCGATCTTCTGGTCCAGGGCGGCGATCACATCGTCGCCAAACTGCTGGCGCGCTGCCGGATCGTCGATCAATTGCTTCATGCCTTGCAGCCCCTGGATCGGGTGCATGACGAACTGGGCCAGGCCCTTGATATCGTCGAAGCCAGCGCCCACCAGGCCAGCGCCAATACCGCTCTGGGTCAGCAGGTCCTGCTTCTTGCTGATATAGGCCCACTTGCCCAGCACTTGCAGCTCGGCAATACGCCCATCGGCCTCCTTCAACTCCTTCCTGGCCTGCACCAACTGCTGCGTCGCCAACCAGTTGTTATCCACAGCGCCAGAAGCCGCCGCAGTGGCCGTGGCGGCGTCCAGGTTCGAGGTGGCGGCGAGCCCGGTGACCAGGCTGACGATCAGGTTGCGCTTGGCCTCGCGCTCGCGTTCGCTCTCGTTCGGACTGGCTTCGGAGAACAGCCCGGTCAGCAGGCTCGACGCCGCCGCGCCAGCAGCCCCGCTGCCGCAGCTCTGGCTGCTGGCGGCAGCACCGGCGCAGGCCAGGATGCCATGCAGTGCGGCGTGCAGCGGCGTGCCTTCGACCAAGGTGCCCTTGGCCACCAGGTCGCCGATGTAGCCAGCGCCCTGCTGCTGCACGTAGTTGACCACCATGCCCTGGAGGAAGGCGCCGTTGCTGGCGCTGATATTGCCGCTGGCGGCCGCCACCAATGCCGTGGTGATATGCCGGTAGGTGCCGCCGGCGCCCCAGTTGCCGGCGATGCCGTCGGCTTCGTTGCGCAGGTTTTGCGCACGGGTGCGCAAGGCCAGCGCGGCGGTGGGGTCTGCGGCCTTGTCCGCTTGGGCCTCGGCCTCTTCGGCGGCTTTGCGCTTGGCATCGACCTCCTTGGCCTTGTTCGCCAGCAAGGTGCCGGCCTCGTTGGCGAAGGCCTGGACGATCTCGAAGCCCGAGCGGATCTGCTCTTCGTCGAAGATCGGCTTGAGTGCATTGCTGCCGTCACGCTCGCTGGACACCTCGCGGTCCAGGCCCGCCAGGGTCTGCTCGGCGCTCTGACCGCTGCGCTCGCGCTGGGCGGCTTCGTCGGTGATCAGGATCGAAGCGCCGCTGATGCCGCTGCGGGTCACGCTGCTGGCGCTGTCGCTCGCGCTGATGGCGATCGGCAGGCTGGCGCCCAGTTCGCGCTCGTTGGTCGGGATCTCGGTGCCTGGCGTGATGCTGCCACCGGTCTGCACGTTGCCCTGCTGGTCCTTGCCGATCTCGTTGAAGCCGCCGCCGACGTTGAAGGTGCTGGCGTCGTACTCGGCCTTGTTGCGGATATCGCTGCTGGTCAGGCTGCCGGTGACCAGACGGTTGCGGTCCTCGGCCACGGCCTGCTCGCTGCTGGCGATCACCGCGCCCTTGAGGTCGGTGTTGCCGCCCACGCGGACGTCGAACCCACCGTCGCCGGCCTTGATCCCGGACTGCTCGGTGACGCTGGCGAAGTCCGAATCCATGTCGGTGCCGCCGAAGTTGGCGCTGGCCCCGCTGATCGAACTCATGCCCACGCAGAACGGCGGAATGCACAGGCTGACGCCGAAGCCCATGCTCTTCTCGTCGACCTTGAAGGTGTCGGTGTCCTGCAGGCTTTCGATGTTCAGGTCACCGCCGACGTCGGCCATCACTTCCCGCCCGCTGACCACCGCACCGCGCAGGTTGCTGTCGCCACCGGACACCAGGGTGGCGCGGTTGCCCGCCTCGACCACGGCGTTGCGGTGGGTGAGCGTCTCACCGTCGGCCTCGCCACGGTTGCCGTTGACCCCGACGTCCAGGGTGAAGCCGTTACGCGTGCCGCCCAACGACAGGCCGATGCCGACACTGGCGCTGCTGCCCTTGCTGTCGCTGTCCAACTGGCTGGTGTTGCGGGCGGCCAGCAGGTTGATGTCGCCGTCGGCGGCCAGCGTGGCATCGCGACCGGCGCGGATCTCGCTGCCCTGTACCGTGATGTCGCTGTCGGCCCCGGCGCCGGTGGCACGCAGGCGCACGTCGTTGCCCGCCACCACCTTGGAGCCGGCCGCGGTGTCGCTGTGCTGTTCGGTGGTGCTCTGCTGTTTCTTGGTGCCCAGCGACAGGCTGATGTTGACCCCACCCGCCGCGCCCGGATCCTGCGCCACCGCCGTGGCCGCGTTGTTCACCGCCAGCGCGGCCGTGGAAGCGGCCAGCACCTGCATGCGCCCGTCCTCGGTTTTGTTCGCCGCCCGCTGCATCTGCTGGGTGGTCTGGATCGCACTGATCACCGGGTTGGTGATGGTCACGGTGAAGCCGGTCTGCTTGAACAGCGTTTCGCGGGTGCGGTCGGTGGTTTCCCGAGCCTCGGTAATGGCGATCTGCTGAGCCAGGATGTCCACGTCGCCCTTGGGCGCCATGACGTCGCTGCCGACCTGCCGATACTGGCGTCCGGCCTCGATCAGCACATCGCCCTCGGTGCTGCCCACCGTGCTGGCGCGTGCGGTTTCACGGGTGGTGAGGTCCTTGACGCTCTGCTGCTGGGTGCCGATGGTCAGCGCCAGGCCACCGCCGCTGAACAGGCCGCTCTTCTTCACCGATTTGTCATGGCGCTCGCTGCTGCTCTGGCTGGCCGCCTCGACGTCGATATCGCGATCGGCCACCAGCACGGTCTGCTGGGTCGACACCACGTCGCTGCCACGCACCTGGATATCGCGCCCGGCCTGCAGGTAGGTCTGCTCGGCGCTGACGGTGCTGCCCTGGGCCTGGGTCTGGCTGACGGTGTCGCGCAGGGTGGTGGTCTTGCTGGAGAACAGCCCGCTCTTGCCCTTGAACTTGTGGGCTTCGTCGGCGAACTGATACTGCTCGGCGGCGCTCAGGCTGATGTCGCGCCCAGCCTCGGCCATCACCATGCCTTGGTCGCTGGCCACCGTCGCGCCACGCGCGGCGATGTCCTGCCCGGCCTTGATGCGCAGATCGCCGGTACTCTGCACGGTGCTGCCCACTTCGCCGCGACTGGCCTCGTTGCGCCAGTTGCTGGCGTTCCAGCTGATCGCCTGCTGGTGCTGCTCGGCGACGGTGCCCAGGTTGACGTCGCGCCCAGCCTCGAGCTGGCTGACGCCACCAGCACCGGCATTGACCACCTGGGCGCCCAGCAGATTGAGGTCGCGACCGGCGGCCACGCGCATGGCGCCGCCTTCGCCGCTGACGAACAGGCCGGCGACCCGCGAGACATTGCTGCGACTGCCTTGCTCGCTGCTGCTGTCGCGGGTCAGGGAGCGCACGGTGATATCCTGGCCAGCTTCGATCGCCAGGCTGTCGGTGGCGCCGATCAGGCCGCCGAGGTTGTTCAGGTTGTCGCGGGTCTTGAGCGCGACGTTGTTGCCCTGGATGCGCCCTCCGAGGTTGTCGATGTTCTGCGCGGTCAGCGCCACCACGCTGCGCCCGCCCAGGCTGCCGCTGTTGAGCAGGTCGCCGGAGAGGTCCAGACGCAGTTGCTGACCGGCGATCAAGGCGCCGTTGCCGTCGAGATCGCCGTCGCGCACCCGCACGTAGACCTGCGGCACCAGCACCTGGCGCGTCTGGCCGTTGGCCAAGGTGACGTCGCGCGACACCAGCCAGACGATATCGCTGGTCAGTTGGGCCATCTGCTCGGCGGTCAAGGCCACGCCCGGCACCAGGTTCCAGGTGTCGGCGACGGTCACTGCGTTGTCGATCAACGCGCGGTACTGCGCTTCGTCGTTGGCGAAGCCGTCGAGGAAACGTCGCCCGGTGAGCTGGGCGATCTGCTCGCGGATCAGCTTCTGCTCGTAGAAGCCATCGCCCAGGCGCTGCTGGGTCTGCGCCGGATCGACCTGCAGGCGGTCGAGCATGTAGTCCGACGACAGCCAGTTGCGGTAGCTGGTGAAGCGCGGATCGCTCTCGATCAAATAGCCGCGCACGGCATCGGGGTTGGTCTGGAACAGGCTGTTGCTCGGCAGCGCCAGGTTCAGCCCGCCGCTGCGCACCTGGTCGGCGACACCCTGGCCGTCAGCCAGCTTGACCGAGACCACCGCGCCGACACGGTACTGCTCGGCGACCGGGGTATTGACCTCGCCCACCGTGGCCACCTGCTGGCCGACCTGCTGCTGGTCGCGCCCGGCGATCTGCGTGCCGCTGCCGTTGATGGTGGCGTGCTCGCCGTACTCGGTCGGCGTCAGGTCAATGTCCTGGATCAGCGGCGCCGGGCGGTAAGCCGCGACGCTGGTGCCCTGGCGGTCGCGCCCTTTGCGCTGGATGCGGTAGAAGTTGGTGGCCGTACCCGCATCGGTGGTCACCCGCCGACCATCCACTTCGGTGTTGGTCACCTGCGCCGCGCCAGCCTGCAACAGGCCACCGGCGAGGATGCGGCTCTTGTCGTTGAACACCGTATCGCCGCTGAAGGTCAGGTCGCCGCCGGCGAGGATCTGGCCTGGCGCGGAAGTGGCGATGCGGGTCTCGCTGACACTGCGGGTGTAGTCGTAGCGGTTGAAGTTGTCGCGGGTGCCTTCGGGCGTATTGAGGTGGTCCACTTCGTCGTTGTAGACGGAAATCTGGTCCGGCCGGTAGCGAGTCGGCGAGCCGCTGAGCTGGTATTCGCGCAACTGCTCGGTGCTCACCAGTACCTCGGTGGTGCTGAAATGCTCGTTGGTGTTGCGCAGCTCGCCCACCGCCAGGCGCAGGTCGCCCAAGGCTTCGAGGGTGGCACTGGCATTGCTGAGCAGCGTGGCGCGGCCGCTGGCATGGTCGTCGCTGTCCAGCGCACCGCCGATGGCCAGGTCGCCAGCACTGAAGATCAGCGCCTGCTCGCGGTTGTCCAGTTGCTGGCTGCCGATGTCGAGTTGCTCGCGGGCAGCGATGGTAGCCGCGTGATCATTCTCGTCGCGGTTGACCACGCTGCGGCTGGCGATGGCCAGGCGGTCGCCGTACACGCGCCCGGTGCCGAGGTTGAACAGTTCGTCAGCCTGCACGCGCACCTGCTGGCCGTCGATCAGACCACGGTTGGTCAACTGGCCACTGAGGCGCAGATCGACCTGGGTCGCCGACAGCTCGCCCTCGGCGCGGTTGTCCAACTGCGCGGCGCGCAGGCTCAGGGCTTTGCCGGCCAGCAGCTTGCCGCTGTTGTTCAGTTGCCCGCCAACCTCCAGCGCCAGCGTGCCGTTGGCCTGCACCTGACCGGCCAGGGTCAGGTCGCCCTGCTGTTGCAGCAGCAGATCGCCCAGGCTCAACGCCCGGCCGCTGCCGCTGAAATAGGCGGCGTTCATCGCCAGCAGACGCCCAGCGATCAGCGTGCCGCTGCCGTTTTCCAGCCGCAGCCGCGACTGCGCCGCGTCACGGTCGGCCAGGCGCAGTTCGCCGCCCGCCGACACCAGGCCCTTGTCGTTGTCCAGGGTGCCTGCCAGGCCCAGGTCGATGGCCTGATCCGCGCGCAGGGCGCCTTCGCGGTTGTCCAGCGCATCGGCGCGCAGCAGCAGGGATTGCGCTTCGATGCCTTTGTCGGTGACGGCCGTGGCGCGGTTGTCCACCTGGGCGGTCTGCAGGCTGAGCTGCCCGGCGCTGCGCAGCAGGCCGTCGCGGTTGTCGAGAGCGTCGCGCAGCGTCAATTGCAGGTCGCCGCGGGCCTGCATTTTGCCGCCCTGGTTGTCCAACTGCTCGCCCTGCACCTGCACCTGACGCTCGCCGACCACCTCGCCGCGGTTTTCCAGCACGGGGGCGACCAACAGCACATTGCCTTTACCGGCGATGAAACCACGGTCGTTGAGCAAGTGGCCGCTGCGCAGCTCGACCGCATCCTGGCCGACGATGCCTTTGTCGCTGCCGGAATTGGCGTTGTGCAGGGCCTGGCTGCCGGTGTCGATGAACAGGCGACCCCCGGCCTGGATCAGGCCGGCACTGTTGTGCAGTTCGCCACTGCGCACGTCGAGCGTGGCGCCGGCGTCGAGGGTGCCGCCGTCGTTGTCGAAGGTTTGGCGGCGGCTATTGAGCGACAGTTGGCCCGCGCTGAGGGTGCCCTGGCGGTTGTCCACGCCGTTGGCCGCGACCTGGACCAGGCCTGCGGCTTCGATACGGCCGCCCGCGTTCAGCAGGGTGCCGTCGGTGACGTCCAGGCGCACGCTGCCGGCGACCGAGCCCAGGGTGCCCCCGGTGTTGTCCAACTGGCCGGCGATGATCTGCATGGCCTGGGTGGCGGCAATGGTGCCGGCAAGGTTATCCACACGGTCGCTGCGCAGGTCGAGGGTGCCACCTGCGCTGAGGGTGCCGCCGTCGTTGCGCACTACGGTCGCGGCGATGTCCAGGCTGCCGCCTGCGGCCAGCGTGCCGCCGCGATTGTCCAGTTGCGTGGCGTTGCGCACCTGCAAGGCGCCGCCCTGGGTGGCGATCACAGTGGCGTTGCGGGTATCGAGCTGAGGGCTGTCCAGAGTCACCTGGCGGCCCTGGGCCTGGCCCTGGGCGAGCACGGCCTTCTGCGCGCTGATCTGCAGCGCACCATTGCTGGCCAAAGTGCCAGCGGTGCCGTCGATTTCGCGGGCGCGCACGTCCAACTGGCCGCTGCCGGCATGCTCGACCTTGCCCTGGCGGTTGTTCAGGGTGCTGCTGTCGAGGCTGAGGTTGCGCGCGTTGCTGGCGATGCGACCGTCACTGTTGTCGAGGTTGTCGCGGACCTTGATACGGCTGTCGGCACTGCCGGTCTGAACCAACTCCCCGCCCTGGTTGCTCAAGCCGACCGCATCGACCTGCAACTGGCCGACGTTGACCTGCGCACGATCGCTGCGCAGTGTGCCACCCGTGCTGGCCTGCAACGCGCCGGGGCTGTCGAGGGTGCTGTCGCTGAGGTCCAGGTTGCCCTTGTCTGCGCTCAGCGCCAGCGTGGCGCCTTGGGTCTGGCTGTGGCGCAGGTCCACTGTGCCAGCCTTGAGATCGACCGCGCCGCTGGCGTGGTTCTGGCCGTTGGCGGCGATCTGCTGCGCCTGGACCTGCAAGGTGGCGTTGCCGCTGGATACACCTTGCGTATCGACACCGGCCGCCAGCAGGGCGTCGCGGGCGCTGTCGAGCTTGGCCGCCTGGATGCGCACATCGCCTTGGGCCGCCACGGTGCCGGTGTTATCCACAGCCCCGGCCGTGCTCACCTGCACCGCCCCCTTGGCGTAGACGCTGCCGCGGTTATCCACACCGCCGCCGGTGGCCAAACCGGTGTCGGCGGCACTGCTGATGGCACCCTGGTTGACCAGTCGTCCGTCGGCGGTGACGGTCACTTCACCGGCCATGGCGCCGATCTGCCCGGCGTTGCGCACGCCGACGCCCGCTTCGGTGCCCACCAGCTTGATCTTGCCGGCATACATGCCGCCCAGCTCGGCGACGTCGATGGCCACCTCGGGCTTGGCGCTACCGTCATCGGCCAGGGCGTTGGCCTGGCTGTTGTCGGCACTGACCTGGTTGCGACCGGTGGTGACCTTGAGGTCGTTCGCCCAGACCCCGGCGTTGACCTGCACGGTCCGGGCGATCAGGTCGGTGTAGTCGCTGTCGCGGGCATCCAGGCCCTTGCCGGTGATGGTCAGGGTACCGCCTTCGACGCGGTAGCCGACGATGCGCCCGTCTTCGAGCTGGGCGCGGCCAGTGGTCAGGGTGGAGCGGTCGGCGTTGATGAAGCCGCAGCCGTCGCAGGTGATACCGGCCGGGTTGGCGATCACCACCTCGGCGCGTTGTCCGGCCACCTCGACATAGCCGCGCAACTGGCTGGGATTGCTGGCGTTGACCTCGTTGAGGATGACCCGCGCGCTGCCGTTGCCCAGGTAGGGGTTGCCCTCGATCCAGCCACCGAGCTGGGTCTGGGCATTGTTGCCGGCGTTGTTGAGGATGGCGCCGCGCGAGTCCACGTCGAACTGGCTGTACTGGTTGCGCGAGACCCCGGCCGCGCTCGGCGTCTGGATGTTCACCTGCGGCGTGCCGTTAGCGCTTTCGATGATCATCGGCCGTTGCCCGCCGGGCGCGCTGGGGTCGGCGACGATACCGTTGGCCCAGGCCGGCGCCACGCCAAGGCTGATCAGCCCCAGCGCGCCCATCAGCGCGAAGCGCAGGCGGCCGAGGGTGACCACGCACGCCGCGTCGGCGTGACTGGCGGCCTCACGGGTACCCGGCGCCTTGCCCTGGCGGCTGACGTTCTCGGCCACGACCATGAGCAGGCCACGGGCCTTGTTGAAGATGACGCGGTGCAGATGCTTGTTCATGCAAGTCCCTTTGCTGGCGACTCAGGCGCCGGTGGCCAGTGGATGAGCGGCGAACCAGGCGCGAGCCTGTTCGGGGATCACGCCGATGCCGTGAAATGTCTTGATCTTCAAACCGCGCTGCTCGCCCTTGTGATACAGCGCACGGGCGCAGCGGTCGGGAAACACGCGGCTGAGCAGCAGGCGGCTGAGCACCGCCGTGTGGCCAAACGGGGCGATCCAGTCGTTGACCCAGAGGCGCTCGCCGCTGTGCCAGTCGTCCGGGTCCATTTCCACCGGGGAGCGGGTCAGGTAGCGCCGTTCGGCCTCCTCGCTCAGGCTCAGCCACGACAGGTAGAACACGGGTTTGCCGTGCTCGCTGCCGAGCACGAACTGGCGCTGCTTGAGCGCCGGCAGCAGCAGGCTCGACAGGGTGTGCAGCGGCGCATCGCGGTGCGCCTCGGACTGCATCCACAACCAGGTGGCGCAACCCAGCACCGTGGCTTCGTTCCACGGCTCGTCAAAGACGGCCGGGGCGGTGATCTCGAACGTGTCCAGACGCATGGCTTGACCTCAGAACGACAGGGCGACCGTGAAGGCGCTGGTGAAGTGGGCGGTGTCGAAGCCGTCAGGTTTTTTCAGCGGCGTGCCCCATGACCAGTCGTAGGTCAGGTTGCGGTAGCCGCCGCGCACGCCGACCACCGCGCCGGCCAGGCGGCGGCCCACCAGGTAGTCGGCGGCGTTGCCACCCACCTCGCCGTAGTCGATACCGGCGTAGGCTTCCTGGCCGCTGTTGCCCAAGGCCAGGCCCAGTTCGTTGCTCAGGGTCCAGCCACGGTCGCCGGAGAGAATGTTCTCGCCATCGAAGCCGCGCACCGAGTAGCGGGTGCCGATGGTGAAGCGGTCCTGGGGCACCAGTTCGGTACGGTTCCACTGTGCACGCCAGGCGCCGATGTAGCGCAGGCGCTGGTCCTGGACGGTGAACGGCACTTGCAGTTGGGCGTCGGCGAGGATGATCTTGGCGCGCGCGCTGCCATCGCCGAAGGCTTCTTCGGGCGCGGCCAGGGCGCCGTGCGCGCCGGTGCCGCGGCGATAGCTCAGGCCCAGGTCGAGGGTGGAGGCGCCGATGAATTCGCGGTGACCGACACCGGCCTGCCAGCCGGCCATGCGCCGGTGCTGCTGCTCGATCTGCGTGTCGTCGATGAAGTTGTCCGACGAGCGCGTCCACAGGCTGCTCCATAGCGTGGTCTTGCGCACTGCATCGCGGTACACCAGGCGCGACAGGCGCAACTCGTTATTGCGGCTTTCGCCCCGGTAGCTGAAGTTCTGGTTCACGCCCGCGACGGTCTGGTGATAGTCGTATTCGCTGGTAGTGAAGGCCAACTGCCAATAACCGAACGGCACCGAGTAATGCAGGGTGTGGCCCTTGGTGCCCTTGCTGCCGGACTCGCCGCCGCCCAAGTCGTGGTTGAAGCTGGCGTAGAACAGGTCGTTGAGCGACAGCGGGTTGTCCAGCGACAAGGCCACGGCGCCCTGGTACTTGCCGGTGGTCTTGCTGCCGCTGTTGTCCACCGACAGGCTCAGGCGGGCCGGGAAGCGCTGGCGCCAGGCAATGATCACATCGCTTTCACCGGGCTTGGCGTCCTGGGCGCTGGCCGGGGCGATGCGGATGTCGGCATCGGCGGTGGGCACGCGCTTGAAGTTCTCCAGGCCCTGCTCGATGTCGCGCAGGTTGAGCAGGTCGCCCGGCCGGGCCGGCAGCGCGTTCCAGGCATTGGCGCGGCTGCTGGTGGCGGCGTCGAAGCGAATCTGGCCGATGCGTCCGGGCAATAGGGTCAAGACCAGGATGCCGCTGTTGAGGTCCTGGGCTTCGGCGAGCACGCGGGTGGTGACGAAGCCTTTCTCGATGATCGCGTTCTGCACGCGCTTCATGGTCAGGTTCAGACCGCCTGCCCCCAGGCACTGGCCCAGCGCCGGGTCATGCGCGGGATTGGCCGCGCGCAAGGCCCACTGAAACTGCTCGGCGGCGTCGCCGATCAGGCGAATCTGCTGGATGCGAAAGCACGGGGTTTCGTTTTGCGGCAGGCGCCCGGTGGCGCCCTCGGCAGGCGCCGCTTCCAGGCGCACGTCGGGGCGGGTATCGAGTTGCTCGCGCAGCACCCGCTCACGCTCACGCTGGCGCTGCAGTTCTTCTTCGGGACCGGCCGCCAGGGATGTCTGGGTGGCGAGCAGGCCCGCGAGCAATAGCCAGGCGGATGACAGGCAGTGAGCAGCGGTGACGCGCGAGACGCGCGCAACCAACGCCGAACGACGGGCGAGTGGCAGCATGGCACATCCTTGTGGGCCGAAGATCAGGTAAGAAGGGGCGCCGCGCAGGGAAGGAATGAAGCGCGGTCAGCCGAGCGTTGAGACGGAGAATTAGTCGGAAAGTTGCGACCGTTCGTAGGAATAGTCCTACAAAGCACGAATCTGTGAACGGGATCGCGAAACGCACGGCGTATTTCGTCGTGCGTTCATCAGCGCTGGGCGGATCAGGCGGTGGGGGGCGTGTCTGTCTCCTCGCCTGACACCGCTGGCGGTTGCGACGCGGGTTCTGAATCGGTCGCGTGTTCGGTCAGAGGCGCGTCCGGCACGGCCTCAACGGCCAGTGCCGCAGGCGGCTCGCGCAGACGGTTGAGCTCCGGCAGGCCGAGCTTGAGCAGGCGCGCGGTCTTGCTGCTGGCGACCTTGGCGTTGTTCTGCGAAGCCGGCAGGCGCGACAGTTGCCCGGCCAGGTTCATCGCCAGGATCTCCCGCGAATACACACCGCCGCCCAACTGGTAGATGGCGGCGATCAGTTCGCGCAGGTCCAGCGGCAGGCGCCAGCGGGTGCGCAAGGCCGAGCCGAACGGCGCGCCGAATTCGTTGAGCGACAGTTGCACCTGATCTTCGTCCAGCTCGCCCCCGGCCAGCCGCCACTCCTGCAAGGTGCGCAGCACCGCCAGATCGCCCAGGCAATGCAGCAGGCCGGCGCAGTAGCAGCGCTCCGGGTCGAGGTCGAGCTGTTGCGCCAGGGTGCGGCCGTAGTCGGCGGTGCGCAGCGAGAGGTTCCAGAAATGCGCCGCGTGGTGGGTCAGCAGCGGATCGCTCAGGCGCGCGCTGCGTTTGAGGGTCAGCCCCAGCACCAGGTTCATGCTCTGGGTGCTGCCCAATTGGTTGAGCGCCTGAAGCAGCGTCTGCACCGGTTTCTCGCGGTGCAGGGCGGCGCTGTTGGCGGCGGCGATGAGCACGGCGGTGATCTGCGGATCAGTGCGGATGTCTTCCTCCAGCACGCGCAGGTCCAGACCCTGCGGGCTCAGCGCACGCTTGACCGCCGCCTGCACGTCCGCGAGCAGCGGACCGCCGTCGGCGCTGGCGCGGCGTTGCTCGAGGAACGCCGGCAGGCGAGCGCCGGGCTGCAGCGGCGGCACCGGGCAGGCGATCTGCTCGCCCACTTCCAGCAACAGGTTTTCCAGACGCTTGCGCAGGTTGTCCAGGTTCAGCGGCTTGCTCAGGTAGGCGGTAGGGTGCAGCGGCAGCGCTTCCTTGACGCTGGCGCTGTCGTTGCGCTCGCTCATGAGAATGAACGGCAGCGCGGCCTGTTCGCGCCGGCCACGCACCCTGCGCAGCAGATCGAGGCCGTCGAGGCCCACCAGCTCGCGGGCGGCGATGATCAGGTCGGGCTTGCTGGACAAGGCGCTCAGCGCCTGGGAGCCGTCGGCGCAGACTTCCAGGCGCGCGTCGCAGCGCACGCTCAGCAGCATCTCGCGCAGCATGTCGCGAACCCAGGGGTCGCTTTCGGCGATCAGCACGCGCGGTGGAAGGGGATCTGCAGCATTCATGGGCAACTCCTGGCAATCAGTGACGCACGATCCTTCGCAGCTTCCGGAAACATCCTCTGGACACCATAGCGCCACCTGCCGGACTTGGGCATAAAAAAACCCGCCGAAGCGGGTTTTTCCAGCGAAGCCGTGAATTACGCCAGTTCGGCGAAGCACGCTTCGATGATGGCCAGGCCTTTGTCCAGCAGCGCGTCTTCGGCGGTCAGCGGCACCAGGATGCGCAGGACGTTGCCGTAGGTGCCACAGGACAGCAGGATCAGGCCTTTGTCGCGCGCCTTGGCCACGACTTGTGCCACGGCCGCCGCGTTCGGCGTGTGGGTGCCTTTCTCGAACACTTCCACGGCGATCATCGAACCCAGCCCACGGACGTCGCCAATGATCGGGTGCTTCTGCTGGATTTCACGCAGGCCAGCGGTCAGGCGCTCGCCGACGGCCTTGCTGCGCTCCAGCAGTTTCTCTTCCTCGAACACCTGGATGACGGCCAAGGCCGCGGCGCAGGCGATCGGCGAGCCCGCGTAGGTGCCGCCCAGACCGCCTGGGGCGATGGCGTCCATGTACTCGGCCTTGCCGCACACACCGGCCAGCGGGAAGCCGCCAGCGATGGATTTGGCGAAAGTGGTCAGGTCAGGCGCGACGCCCATCTGCTCCATGGCGAAGAAGGTGCCAGTACGGCCAGCGCCGGTCTGCACTTCGTCGGCGATCAGCAGGATGCCGTGCTGGTCGCACAGGGCGCGCAGACGCTGCATCAGCTCTTTCGGCGCCGGCAGGAAACCGCCTTCGCCCTGTACGGGCTCGAGGATGATCGCGGCGATGTCGCGCGGCTCGGCGTCGTTCTTGAAGATGCGCTCGACCGAGGCGATGGCGTCATCGACGCTCACGCCGTGCAGTTCGCTCGGGAACAGGGCGCGGAAGATGCCGCCGGGCATCAGGCCCATGCCAGCCGAGTACGGCACGACCTTGCCGGTCAGGCCCAGGGTCATCATGGTACGGCCGTGGTAGCCGCCGGTGAAGGCGATCACGCCCGCACGGCCGGTGGCGGCGCGGGCGATCTTGACGGCGTTTTCCACGGCTTCGGAGCCGGAGGTGACCAGCAGGGTTTTCTTGGCGAAGTCGCCCGGCACCAGGCTGTTGATCTTCTCGGCCAACTCGACGTAGGGCTCATAGGCCAGCACCTGGAAGCAGGTGTGGCTGACTTTGGTCAGCTGCTCCTGGACGGCTGCGACCACTTTCGGGTGCAGGTGGCCGGTGTTGAGCACTGCGATGCCGCCGGCGAAGTCGATCAGTTCGCGGCCTTCGACGTCGATCACCGTGGAGTTCTTCGCCGACTCGACGAAGATCGGGTGAATCTGGCCAACGCCACGTGGGACGGCGGCGACACGGCGTTGCATCAAGGATTCGTTGGTCTTGCTCATAATGCCCTCATTCGCGCCGAGGCTTACGGCGCTGTTATTCGGGGGTGGCTGGGCGGACGGCGGACAGTATTCGTTGATCGACTGCCGCGCACGCCCTGGCCACCAGGTACTGCGCTGTCAAAAAAACCAGCGGGACGTCGCTCTCGCGCCCCGCTGGCGAGGTAAATCCCTTAGCGCATCAGACGCTGATGCACAGGTATTTGATTTCGAGGTAGTCCTCGATGCCGTACTTGGAACCTTCGCGGCCCAGGCCCGAGGCCTTGATGCCGCCGAACGGCGCGACTTCGTTGGAGATCAGGCCGGTGTTGATGCCGACCATGCCGTATTCCAACGCCTCGGCGACGCGGAACACGCGGCTCATGTCGCGGGCATAGAAGTAGGAGGCCAGGCCGAACTCGGTGTCGTTGGACAGGGCGATGACTTCGGCCTCGTCCTTGAAGCGGAACAGCGGGGCCAGCGGGCCGAAGGTTTCTTCCTTGGCCACGGCCGCGTGCTTGGGCACATCCACCAGAATGGTCGGCTCGAAGAAGTTGCCTTCGATCAGCTTGCCGCCGGACAGCACCTTGGCGCCTTTGGACACGGCGTCTTCAATGTGTTCCTGGACCTTGGCCACGGCCTTGTGGTCGATCAGCGGGCCGGTGGTGGTGCCGTCTTCCAGGCCATTGCCGATCTTGAGCTTGGCGACCGCCGCCTTGAGCTTCTCGGCGAAGGCGTCATACACGCCGTCCTGCACGTAGAGGCGGTTGGCGCAGACGCAGGTCTGACCGTTGTTGCGGTACTTGGAGATGATCGCGCCCTCGACCGCCTTGTCCAGGTCGGCGTCGTCGAACACGATGAACGGGGCGTTGCCACCCAGCTCCAGGGAAACCTTCTTGATGTCCTTGGCGCATTCTTCCATCAGCTGGCGACCGATTTCGGTCGAGCCGGTGAAGGACAGCTTGCGTACCAGGGAGTTGCCGGTCAGCTCGCCGCCGACTTCGCCAGCGCTGCCGGTGACCACGCTCAACACGCCCGCCGGGATGCCGGCGCGGGTGGCCAGTTCGACCAGGGCCAGGGCGGAGTACGGGGTCTGCGAGGCGGGTTTGAGCACCATGGTGCAGCCAGCGGCCAGGGCCGGGCCGGCTTTACGGGTGATCATCGCCGCCGGGAAGTTCCACGGGGTGATGGCGGCGGTGACGCCGATCGGCTGCTTGATGACGATCAGGCGCTTGTCCGGCTGATGGCCAGGAATGGTGTCGCCGTAGACGCGCTTGGCTTCTTCGGCGAACCACTCGATGAACGACGCCGCGTAGGCGATCTCGCCCTTGGCTTCGGCCAGCGGTTTGCCTTGTTCGGTGGTCATCAGGCGGGCCAGGTCGTCCTGGTGCTCGATCATCAGCTCGAACCAGCGACGCAGCTTGGCCGAACGCTCTTTGGCCGTCAGCGCGCGCCAGGCCGGCAGGGCCTTGTCGGCGGCTTCGATGGCGCGGCGGGTTTCCGCAGCGCCCATCTTCGGCACGCTGCCGATGACATCGCCCGTGGCCGGGTTGGTCACCTGGATGGTCTGACCGCTGTCCGCGTCCAGCCACTCACCGTTGATGAAGGCCTGCTGGCGGAACAACTGAGCGTCTTTGAGCTGCATGTCGGCTTCCCTTGACCGCACCGTACACGCACGGCGCGAATGGTTGATTGTGCTTCAGGCGCCGGCTAAGGCGACCGTCATGGATGCTGGCACCCGGTCGAATCGGTGTTCGATATGGGCATCGAGCGTTTGAAATCTCAAACGAATGCTAAGCGGCTGCTGGGGTGTTGGACAATAGCCTGTTCGAAAAAAAGAACGAATGGCCAAATGCGGTGAGTGGCGTCCAGTCGGGAAGTTCACGGGCCGGAGGTGGAGCGACGAGCTTGCCGAGGGCAACACTGCCTGCAGGTTAAACGAGCGGGTTGACGCAAATGTGATAGGCGCGTGAAACGGCCCCTGGAGGGGTGCTTATGGCTACGATTCGGAGATCGTCCTTAATACGGTGAACTCAAACGTTTCATTCAGCTCGATGGCCACCCGGGCGCTGCGGGAAAACCTGCCAGAGATCAAGGCGATGGACGCCATCGACACAGACCGGTATCATGGCGCCCGCGTTGCACTCGTAGCTCAGCTGGATAGAGTACTGCCCTCCGAAGGCAGGGGTCGTGGGTTCGAATCCCGCCGAGTGCGCCATCTCCAAAAGCCCTGGGAATCTCCCGGGGCTTTTTCGTTCCTGCGCCCCCCACCGCGCCCCTCCCCTCACCACGGCCATTGATGGTAGCGTGGGCACGTTCCTACTTTTGCACGTGCCCTTTAAACCTTCGCGAAGGAATGCGCTCGATCATGCCCTTGCCCAAGTTCTCTGCCGCCTCCCTGCTGCTGGCCAGCCTCGCCCTGCTCAGCGTGCCGGCCCACGCCAATCTCAGCCCGCAACAATCCGCCGCCATCCTCAAAGCCTACGACGGCAGCGAGCCGGCCGACTTCAAGCAGTTCATCGGCCAGTTGGCCACGCATGAGCTGGCCAAGACCGATGGGCTCGAACAGACCCTCCAGGCCTATCAGGCCGGCACGTCACTGAATGCCGAGCAGCAAAACGAGATCAACCGTCTGCTGGGCCTCTATACCCGCATCAAGTACGGCAAAGCGGCCACCGAGACGCTGCGCGAGCTGGTCGAGATTCCGACCTTCCAGGTCGAGGGCGTGGCGCAGCACGACAACCCGCAGTTCCACAAGATCGCCGCGAAGATCCAGGCGCTGGCCGAAGGCTTTGGCCTGGCCTTCCGCAACGTCGACAACCGCGTCTACGAAATCACCCTCGGCGAAGGCAAGGAAGTGGTCGGCCTGCACGCCCACGCCGACGTGGTGCCGGTGAACCCGGACAACTGGAAACTGGAAAACGGTACTCGCCTGGACCCGTTCAAGGTCACCCTGGTGGGCGATCGCATGTACGGGCGCGGCACCGAGGACGACAAGAACGGCATCGTCGTCGCGCTGTATGCGTTGAAAGTGGCCAAGGACGAGAAGCTGCCGCTGGCGCGCCAGTTCAAGCTGCTGATCGACACCACCGAAGAAACCTCCGGCGACGCGATTCCTTATTACTTCGCCCACAACGCCACGCCGGACTACAACCTGGCCCTGGACGGCGGCTATCCGGTGGTCATCGCCGAGAAAGGCTACGGCACGGTGATGGCCAGCTTCGCCAAGCGCGCGGGCGAAGGCAAAGGCGCGGAAGTGATCAACCTCACTGGCGGCCTGGCCACCAACCAGATTCCCACCACCTCGGTGGCGACCTTGGTCGGCGACCACCCGGTGGACCTGGCCCGACGCCTGAAAAAGGCCGGCACCGATTATCGCAAGGCCCACGGCAAGGACTTCCGGATCGACAGCGTAGTGTCCGGCAAGCACGTGATCCTGACCGTGACCGGCGTGTCTGCGCACTCTTCCTCGCCGCAGTCGGGGGTCAACCCGGTGGCGCGCATGCTCGACTTCCTCAACGGCCTGGGCGAACGCGTGCCGCTCAAGCGCAACCACTTCACCGACGCTGCGCGCTACGCCGCCGACAACTGGGGCCTGGACTACCTGGGCAGCAAGCTGGGCATCGGCTTCAAGGACGACTTCATGGGGCCGCTGACCGCCTCACCGACGTTCGTTGGCGTGGACGACAAGGGCCTGAAGCTGGCGGTGAACCTGCGCATTCCCAAGGGCAAGTCGATCCAGACCCTCAAGGACGAGCTGGGCAGCAAGCTCGGTGCCTGGTCGAACGACACCCACACCGCCGTGGCCTTCGACTACAGCCTCGACGAGCCGATGTACCGCAACCCCGAAGGCGCGTGGGTGAAGGCGCTGCTCGACGTTGCCAGCCAGAACCTCGGTCTGCCCCATGAGTTCGGCACCTCCGCCGGTGCCACCTCGGTGCATGACCTACCCAATGGTGTGCAGTTCGGTCTGGCCATGCCCGGCGTGAAGTACACCGGTCACAACGACAACGAGTTCAAGACCGTAGAGCAGTTCATGCTCGACCTGCAGGTGGTCAGTGAAATGGTCGCGCGCATCGGGCAGATGCCCACGCTCTAGCGACGCCTGCCGAGGGCTGCCTGCCAGCCCTCGGATTTTTCCCGCCAATGACGTTTTTCAATCGGCTCCATGCCGTTTCCTGCATTGCCCGGCCACGCGCGGTCTTGGATGCTTGAGGCTTTCCAGGACAGCTTTTTTCACTGCCGAGGCCGCCATGAAGAACGTCGAACACATCCTCAAGAGCAAATCCCAGCATCAGACCGTCTACACCATCGGCCCTGACGATTCGGTGCTCGACGCACTCAAGCTCTTGGCGGAAGTGAATATCGGGGCGCTGCCGGTGGTGGAAGGCGATCAGGTGGTGGGCATCGTCAGCGAGCGCGATTATGCGCGCAAGCTGGTGCTCAAAGGCCGCTCGTCGGCGGTCACCCCAGTGCGCGAGATCATGAGCGCGCCGGTGGTCACCGTGGAGCCCAAGCACAACCTGGAATACTGCATGAACCTGATGACCAACCGGCATCTGCGCCACTTGCCGGTGGTGGACAACGGCAAGTTGCTGGGCCTGCTGTCGATCGGTGACCTGGTCAAGGAAACCATCGCCGAGCAGGCCAACCTGATCCTGCAACTGGAGCAGTACATCCGCGGCGAGTGACGCCTCAGGCCTTGGGCTTGTGCAGCGCCTCGTTGAGCTGGTCGATCATGACGATCCAGTCGGAATCGGCGATGTAGTTTTCCTTGAGAAAGGCGCGCTGCGAGTCGCTCCAGAACGGCGCGTCCACCAGTTTGACGTCGTCGTCCAGCGGGGAATGGGTGGTGATGAAGCGGTCGATCTCGACAGGATCGTCATCCAGGCCCAACTGCTTGAAGATTTCCGAGAACTCGTGAGTCGGTGCGTCCATGGTGCGTACCTCCGGGTAGGTCTAAGGGGTGCCTACCTCTAGACAGCTCGCAGGCCGCACTGACTCGATCCGATGCACCTATCCGCTGGAAAAAACGCCGCGCCGCCTACAGAGGCGCGCGGCGCAGGGTCGCGAGGAACGTCGCGGCGCCGATGAACAGCCCGGCGAAGGTGCGGTTCAGGCGCTTCTGCTGCCGGGGCGTGCGCATCAGGCGCAGCACCCGCGAGGCCAGGCCGGTATAACCGGCCATTACCAGCAAATCGACGCTGATCATGGTGACGGTGATGGTCAGGTACTGGGGCAGCAACGGTGCGTGCGGGTCGATGAACTGCGGCAGGACCGCCAGCATGAACACCAGCGCCTTGGGGTTGCTGACGTTGACCAGGAAGCCCCGGAACACCAGGCTCAGCGGCTTGCCGATGGGGCGCACCGCCGAGGGGTCGGTGAGGTCCATCGGCAAGGCCCGCCACTGGCGATAAGCCAGATACACCAGGTAGGCGACGCCGAACCATTTGATCACCTGGAACGCGGTGGCCGAGGCGGCGAGGATGGCGCCCACCCCGGCGGCGATGATGGCGATCTGCACGATCAAGCCCAGTTGCAGGCCCAGCGCGTTCCAGTAGCCGCGCCAGAAACCGTATTGCAGCCCACTGGACATCGAGGCGATCGCCCCGGCGCCCGGCGACAGGCTGATCACCCAGCACGCAGCGAAGAACGCCAACCAGGTCTCCATCGACATCGCACACCTCACTCGCGCTAATGTTGCAAAACGTTAAGCTACGGTCCTGGCCAAAAAAGCACCAGTGGTTTTTGCGCGAATGCCCACGCAGCAGCGCCGCTCAGGACAGCGCTTCGAGCTCCGCCTGCATGCTCTCCAGGGTTTCCAGCGCCAGCATCCACGCTTCTTCCAGCTCGCCTTCACGTTGCTTGAGGCTGCTCTGACGCGCCAGCAACTCGCGCAGCTCGTCCTTGCGCGCCGCCTCGTAAAGTTCGGCATCGCCCAAGGCCGTCTCGATCTGCGCCAGTTGCGTGTGCACCTGGCCCAGTTCGGTTTCCAGCTTGTCGGCCGCTTTCTTGTGCGGCGCCAGTTGCTGACGCAGCGCGGCGGCGGCCTGGCGCTGGGCCTTCTTGTCGGTCTTGTCCGGGTTGACCGGGGTGCTGCTGACCGGCGCGGTGCGCTGGCGATAGTCGATCAACCAGCGGCTGTAGTCGTCCAGGTCGCCGTCGAAAGGCTGGACCTTGCCGTCGGCCACCAGCAGGAAATCATCGGTGGTGCTCTTGAGCAGATGACGGTCGTGGGAGACCACCACCACGGCACCGGCGAACTCCTGCAAGGCCATGGTCAGCGCTAGGCGCATTTCCAGGTCGAGGTGGTTGGTCGGCTCGTCGAGCAGCAGCAGGTTCGGCCGCTCCCAGGCGATCAGCGCCAAGGCCAGCCGGGCTTTTTCGCCACCGGAGAAGTTGAGCACCGGCTCGTCGATGCGATCGCCGCGAAAATCGAAGCCGCCGAGAAAATCGCGCAAGGTCTGCTCGCGCTCGCTCGGCGCCAGACGTTGCAGGTGCAGCAGCGGGCTGGCCTTGTCGTCCAGCGAGTCGAGCTGGTGCTGGGCGAAGTAGCCCACTGCCAGGTTCTCGCCGCGTGCCAGGCGACCGCCCAGCGGCTCCAGCTCGCCAGCCAGGTTCTTGATCAGGGTGGACTTGCCCGCGCCGTTGGGGCCGAGCAGGCCGATGCGCGCGCCGGGAGTGAGCTGCAGCTTGACCTTCTCCAGGATGGTCTTGTCGCCATAGCCCAGCCGGCCTTCGGACAGGTCGAGCAGCGGACTGGAGATTTTCTGCGCTTCGCGGAAGACGAAATCGAATGGCGAATCGACGTGCGCCGCCGACAGTTCCTCCATGCGCTCCAGGGCCTTGATCCGGCTCTGCGCCTGACGTGCCTTGGTGGCCTGGGCCTTGAACCGGGCGATGTACTTTTCCATGTGCGCGCGCTGCGCCTGCTGCTTCTCGTAGGCCTGTTGCTGCTGCGCCAGACGTTCGGCACGGGTGCGTTCGAAGGCGCTGTAGCCGCCTTTGTACAGGTTCAACTTACGCTGCTCGACATGCAGCACGTGGTCGACCACGGCATCGAGGAAGTCGCGGTCGTGGGAGATCAGCAGCAGCGTGCCCGGATAGCCCTTGAGCCAGTCTTCGAGCCAGAGGATGGCATCGAGGTCCAAGTGGTTGGTGGGCTCGTCGAGCAGCAGCAGGTCGGAGGGGCACATCAGCGCCTGGGCCAGGTTCAGGCGCATGCGCCAGCCACCGGAAAAGTCGCCGACGCGGCGATCCATCTGCGCGCTGGTGAAGCCCAGGCCGGCCAGCAGCTTGCGTGCACGGGCGTCGGCGGTGTAGCCGTCGGCGCTGTCCAGTTCGCTGTGCAAACGCGCCAGGGCGGTGCCGTCGTGGGCGTGCTCGGCGGCAGCCAGGTCGGCCTGGACCTTGCGCAGGCGCAGGTCGCCATCGAGCACGTAGTCCACGGCCAGGCGGTCGAGGGTATCGACTTCCTGACGCATGTGGGCGATGCGCCAGTCGGCAGGGATCTGGCAGTCGCCGGCGTCCGGCGACAGCTCGCCGCGCAGCAAAGCGAACAGGCTGGATTTGCCAGCACCGTTGGCGCCGATGAGGCCGGCCTTGTGACCGGTGTGCAGGGTCATCTCGGCGCCTTCTAGCAAGCGCTGCGGACCACGCTGTAAAGTGAGATTGGATAGTCTGATCATGATGGTCGCGGAGTCTATCAGCTTCCGGGTGGCCCACACAGGGCGCTCGATCACTGACGCGAGTCGAACCAATGCACACCGATCTATGGGATCACGCGCGGGCCTTGTATGCCCGGCCAGGCGTCGAGCACGCCTGTCTTGCCTTGCAGTCGCTGGGCGGCGATGTCTGCCTGCTGCTGTGCGCCACCTGGTTGCAAGCGCGGGGCGTGGCGGCAGAGCCGCAGCGGGTGGAGGCGTTGCTGGCGGTCAGCGGGCCGTGGCAACGCGACGTGGTGGCGCCGCTGCGGGCGTTGCGTCAGGCATGGCGCGGGCAGGCGGCGCACGACGCTGCGTTGGCGGCGCTACGCGAACAGGTGAAGAGGTTGGAACTGGAGGCTGAGCGCACCGTGCTGGAGCGCTTGCAGGGCATTACCTGCGGGTGGTCGGCGAGTCCACACGGACACGCCGATGATTGGCTGCAACGGCTGGCGCCGGCGCCGACCCACGACCACGACGCGCTGCATCGATTGCGCGCCGCGGCCGCTGCGCTTCAGGAGGCCGAAGAGGACGACTGAGCGTTGCCGTTGGCCACAGGAGCCGCGGCAGGGGTTGCCGAGTTGGACGACGATGCGGCGGTGTCGGCTGGCTTGGCGGCAGCGGGCTTGGCTGCCGGCTTGGCCGCCGCCGGTTTGCGAGCGACGCGCGCAGCGGCTGGCTTGGCCGCAGGCTTCGCGGTTGCAGGCTTGGCGGTCGAAGCCTTGGCGGCGGCAGGTTTGGCAGCAGCTGGTTTCGCAGCGGTGGGCTTGGCGGCAGCTGCTTTGCTCGGCGCTTTGGCCGCTGCAGGCTTGGCGGCGACGGACTTGGCGGCAGCAGGCTTGGCCGCAGTCGCTTTGGCTGGAGTCGCTTTGGCGGGCGTCGCTTTGGCCGGGGTTTTGGCAGCAGCCGGCTTGGCAGCGGCGGACTTCACCGGAGTTTTCGCAGCAGGCTTGGCAGCAGGTGCCTTGGCCGCCTTGGTGGCGGGAGCCTTCGCTGCTGGCTTGGCTGCAGCCTTGCCAGCCGGCTTAGCGGCAGGTTTGGACGCTGCTTTGGCGGCGGGTTTGGCGGCGGCACGCTGATCCAGCGCCTTGCCGGCCGCCTCGCGGACCTTACCGACGCCCTGCGCCAGTTTGAGGCTGTCCTGGGCATCGCGCTTGAGTTGCTGAATATAGGTGCGCGTTTGGGTCTGACGCTCTTTCAGCGAATCGAGCAGCGTTTCCAATTCACCGATGGCGCCTTGGGCCTTGCCTTGCGCCTTGGCTTTGCCAGCCTGGGCAGCGTCCTGCAACTTCAGACGGGCGTTGTGCAGTTTCTCCTGCGCCTTGCCGCGTTGTTTTTCCAACTTGGCGAGCAGTTTCTCCGCATCCGCCAGCGCTTGCGAGCAAGCCTCTTCCAGATGTTCGAGCAGGCTACCGGAAAGTTGCTGGAGCAGGTGCAACGGCGTACTAACGGGCTTCTTCTTGGCCGACATGGCTTACCTCCTGGCTGACGAGAGTGCGGCTCATACTATGCTTCTGCTGCTAACGCCGCTAGGCCATGTTGACAGTATTCTCGGCGACGCGTTGCATGTTCGGGCACAGTTTGAAACTTGCATCTGCGCCGGTCTGCCGCCGTCGTGTGACTGTTCGATAATGGCGGCCTCCCGGCCACTGGGAAAGACTGACATACTTCGCCCTCAACGCCGCAGGAGTCGCCCGTGCACCGTCTTTCGATATTGCTGCTGAGCGCGCTGGCCTTCTCGGCCGTCGCCGCCACGCCCACGTCGCCGCCCAATGACCAGGACCTGGCCTACAGCCTGGGCGCCAGCCTGGGCGAGCGCCTGCGCCAGGAAATGCCCGACCTGCAACTCGACGCCCTGGTCGAAGGGCTGCGCCAGGCCTATCAAGGTCAACCGCCGCGTATCGACAAGTCACGCATGCAAGCCATCCTGCAACAGCATGAAGAACAGGCGGCAGCGGCCGGCGCACAGGCCCACACCGACCAGTTGCTGGCCGCCGAGAAGCGCTTCATGGCCACCGAGCGCGGGCGCGCCGGCGTGCATGAATTAAGCGAGGGTGTGCTTTACAGCGAACTGGCCAGCGGCAGCGGCGCACAGCCCAAGGCCGGCGGCAGGGTGCAGGTTCGTTATGTCGGGAAGTTGCCGGACGGCTCGGTGTTCGATCAGAGCCAGCAGCCGCAATGGTTCAGCCTGGATTCGGTCATCGCGGGGTGGCAGGTGGCGCTACCGCAGATGAAGACCGGCGCGAAATGGCGAGTAGTGATCCCTTCGGCGCAGGCCTACGGGGCCGACGGGGCGGGCGACCTGATCGCGCCTTACACCCCACTGGTCTTCGAGATCGAACTGCTGGCGGTGGGCGACTGACTCAGGCCTGCACCGCGCCCTCGACCTTGTGCGCGGTGTGCAGCACTTCGATCAGGCAGTCTTCCAGCTCGAAGCGCTCATGCAACAGCCCGCCCAGCTTGCCCAGCTTCTCGGCGAATCGCTCCGGATCGGTGCACTCGCCTTTCTCGCAGTGATCGTTGAACGCCAGGGCGATCTGAGTGCTGTCATCGATGCGCGGGTTGATCTGGGTGGCGAGTTCAAGGCCGCGGGTGTCGCCAAAGGCCTTGGCTTCGCTGACCAGTTGCTCGCTGATCTCGAAGTGCCACGCCGATACATAGTCGACCAGCGCCGCGCAGAAGTCGCGATTCTTGTCCTTGTCGGCGAAGGCAGGCTTGGCGTCACGCAAGGCGTAGAACGCCTGCACCAATTCGTGACGCTCCTTGAGCCAACGGTCGATCAGCTTGTGGACCCCGCCCCACCGTTCCTGGGCGTTCTGGCAACTATCGAGCATGGCAGTCTCTTCCCTAGCTGGGCAGATGCAGCTGCACCCGGCGCCTCGATCGGGCGACACAGCGGTGAAATCAGCGCAACGGCATCGAACCGTGTGATTTAGGTATGTGTGCAGGGCAGATTATTCCCGCACGTGCTGCCCATCAAGGTACGCAGTGGACTAAGTTCATACAAGCGTTCGATAGCCTTGGCCCGAGCCGCTGGTCGTGCGCTTGCCCCAGGTCAACCCTTGCCCGGCATGCGTCGGCGCCACGCCAACAGGTGCCAGCAGGGCAGTGCCGCCAGCGCCAGGAACGCCAGCAAGCTCCATTCTGGAAGGGTGAGGTCGAGGAAGCTCCAACTGATCGACACGCACTCGGAGTTACCAACCAACAAGCGCGCCAGCGCCTGCGCCCAGGAGCGCTGGAAGGTGTGCTCGAACGGTTCGGCCGATACGGTCGGCCACTCGCCCTGTAACCAGACATGCCGGGCGGCCAAAGCCAGGCCGAGAGTGGCCACGACCATTGCTATCGACGCATAGGCGCGGGCGCCTTTGAGCCCCGGTGCGTGCAGGACAGCGCACACACAGATGACGCCGTAGAGCGCTAGCAGCAAACGCTGGCTCAGGCACAGCGGGCACGGCACCAACCCCAGCCAGTTCTCGAGGACGAACGCTGCCGCCAAGGCCAGCACCGAGCCGAGCAAGCCTAAGAAGAACAGAGGGCGCGAGCGAACCTGCGACATGACCGATGCGAATCCCATGGTGTTCGGAGTGGTTTGAAACGGTAGAGGAAAGAGGACCGCTGTTTCAAGTTGCTACAGAGGGAAGAAGTCGTTCATTGGAAGGGAAAGATTTCTGATGTCGGTAGGAAGAATCCTAGGCCTTAACGACAATGCAGTAGCGTCTGACCCGCCTGATTGAAATAGGCCGTAAATACTGCGGCGGTCAGGGTGCCCAGCGGCACCCGATCAAGGCGCAGGCGATGCCGGGCCACGCAGCAGAATCACACGGCTCCGGCACCCAGACGCCGCTCAGGCCTGGACCGCCTCAGGCAACGGCAGGGCCAGCAGACGCTCGTCGAGCAGCCCCAGACCCTCCTGGAACAGTTGATTGCTGCGCTCGGTCTCGCCCAGCCCTGCCAACAGTCGCGCAAGCTCGGCACAGGTTTCCGGGTTGCGTTGCATGCGCAGACTGCTCTCGAAGTAGTCGCGAGCTTTGCCCCAGAGGCGGTTCTGCTGGCTCAGACGACCGAGGGTCAGCAGCAAGCTCGGGTCCTGCGGGTGGTCCTTGAGCCAGCCTTCGGCGGTCTGCAACTGGCGCAATGGATCGTCACCACGCACCAGCCCGTACAGACGCGCCAAGTGGCTTTCATACTGACGCTTCAAGGCGCTGCGCAGCACCTGCTCCGCCTCCCCTTGGGCGCCCACCTGACGCAGTTGCTCGGCATAGGCCAACACCAACTGCGGCTCATGGCGCTGGGCCGAGGTCAGTTGCTGCCAGGCACGCTCCAGCGACTGACGCGCCGCCTGTGGATCTTCACCCCGCGTGGCAGCCAGGCTCAGATTCTGCCCCCAGGCACGCTGTTCCAGTTCGGCCAGCTCTGGGGCCGGCAGTACCTTGCCCTTGCGCAAGTCGGGCAGCAGGCGAATCAACGCGGGCCAGTCGCCGCGCTCGCGGTGCAGACGCTGCAGCAGACGCAGCACCTGGACGTTGTGCGGATGGCGCTCCTGCATCACCAGCAGGGTATCCAGCGCACCGTCGGTGTCGCCGCGGTCCATCTGCAGTTGCGCATGGGTCAGCGCAATGGCCAGCTCGGCCTGGGGCTGACGCTCCAAGGCGCGTTCGAGCAAATGGTCACTGTCCTCGGTACGCCCCTGCTCGTTGGCAGCGCGCGCCGCACCGAGGTAATACAACAGCGGCTGACGCTCGGCCTCGGCGGCACGGTGCAGGTGACGCTGAGCACTGGCCCAGCGACCCTCGGCCAGGTCCAACTGCCCCTGCTCGATGGCGATGCGCACACGACGGCGACGGTTGCGTCGCGACCATGGGTTGACCACGCCGCTGGAAGTCAGCACCAATCCCACCAGATAACGCAGCAGCAGCAGGGCCAGTACGAACACCACCAACGCGGCCAGCGCCGCCCACAGCCCCGACTGATAGCGGAAGCCCCCGTAGGCGATCAGCACGTAGCCACTGTGCTTGGCGATGGCCACGCCCAGCCCCGCCGCAACGACGATTGCCAGCACGGCCAGCAGGTAGACACGCTTCATGGCTTGGCCCCCTCACCCTCGGCCGGCAGGTGCCGGCGCTGGATGTAGGCCTGCACCGCCGCCAGGCTTTCAGCCAGATCGGGAACCTGCACCGACACCGGCTGTTCGGCCAGGGCGTTGAGGCTGTCGAGCATGGCCTTGCTCTGCGGATTGTCGGCATTGAAGTTGGCCAGCAGCACGCTGCGGGCATCGTCCAGGGCACGGGTGTACACCTTGTCCTGACCGTTGAGCGCGGCCCACTGGGCCTGTTCGAGGGTCAGGCTCAACGCCAGGCGCACCTGGCTGAGCGACTGCCCGGCCAACAGCGGACGCACGTTCTGGTCGGCATTGAAGTCGACTTGGAAGTATTTGGAAATTTCTGCCCACCAGTTCGACAGACGCGAGCTGAAGTCGCCGTCTTCGGTCAGCGCACCCACCGCGTTGGCATCGCTGTCGAACTCCGGCGCCAGGGCGCTGAGTTGCTGGACCTGCTCGCGCTGCGCGGCGAGCTTGAGGAACAGGCCGGTTCGGTCAGGTTGCTGGGTGCTTTGCAGGGTCGCCAGGCTGCGCGCCAACTGCTCACGCGCGGCGAACACACCAGGATCGCTCTGCTCGCGCAGAATCTCGTCGGCGCCTTCGACCAGTGCCGTGGCGCTGGTGATGTCCTGCAAGGCTGACAGACGCAGCGTGGCCAGGCGCAGCAGATGCTCAGCCTCGGCCAGCCGCCATTCCTTGCGGCTTTCGCCCAGCACCGTTTCCAGGCGCTGACTCAGCCGCTGCTGGTCGCCCTGCAACTGCGCTACCAGACGCCGGCGATCTTCCAGTTCACTGGCTGCCGGCAGGCCGGCGAGCTGCGAGCCCAGTTGTTGCTGACGCTGCTGCAACGCCTCGGCGCGCTGGTTCAGCGCCTCGATATGCTCGCCCTGGCCCTGCTCGTTGCCTTGCAACTGATGCACCTGCCATGCGCCCCAACCGCCAACGCCCAGACCGGCCGCGCCAAACAGCAGCGCCAGCATGGCCAGGCCGTTGCCAGCCCGCTTGGCCGGCTGCTCGACGGGGGTGTGCGGCGCCTCGGCCGCCGTGGGTTGTTCGTTGTTGGACAAGACAGTCTCGCTCACGTATCCATCCTTTGCATGGGGGCGCCGTCGCTCTGCGCTGGGCGCCTTAAGAGGCAGGTGCAGCGCTGCGCTGCACGGCTGCCAGCAAAGCCGTGGCACTGGCGCCACGGCAATCCACAACCTGTTGGGCACCTGCTGCCCTGGCCTGCTCGGCGACCCGTGGGCTCGGCACGAACAGGGGCATCTGCGCAACGCGGGGCCACTGGGCGCCAGCGAGCCGCTGCAGATGTTCGAAACCCTGCCCACTGCTGACCACCAGCCCGTTCAGGCGTTCCGCTTCGATCCGTTGCAGCAGGCTGCCTGGCGGATGATCCGGCAGGCGACGTTCATACAGTTCCAGATATTCGACACTAGCACCTTGCTCACCAAGACGCTCGGCCAGCAGTTCGCGACCACCCTTGCCACGGACGATCAGGACACGTGCTGTAGGAACCGCGATAGCCTCGCGCAGGACGGACACACCGAGCAAGGCCTCGCTGTCATCACCGGCTGTAGGGTAAGTCACCTGCAGGCCCGTGGCCTGGAGCACCCGGGCCGTGGCTTCGCCCACGCTGAACCAGCCGTGGCGCGGCGCGGCGAGGGCGGCGTCGGCGAGCCGATCCAGCAGCAGGCGCGCGGCCGGCTTGCTCACGACGATGATCGCCTGGTAGCTGCCGATAGCATCCAGTCGCTGCCGCGCGGCAGCGTCCAGGGCGACAGGCGCGATGGTCAACAACGGCAGGCTGCTGCTGGCAATACCCGATGCGCTCAGCACCTGCGCCACCGCCGCGCATTCCTCGGCAGGCCGAGTCAGCAGCAGGCGCCAGTTGCTCACGGATGACCGGCCTCGCCGTAGACGTCCTTGAGGATCGCCTCGGCGCCCTGCGCCAGCAGTGCTTCGGCCACCCGCACACCCAGGCGCTCAGCCTCGGCGCGCGGCGCGCGGGCATCGGCCATCAGCAACGTCCCGCCGCTGGGCTGGCCCACCAGCCCGCGCAGCCACAGGTCATCGCCTTCAAGCACGGCGTAGCAGGCGATCGGCACCTGGCAGCCACCGTTCAGACGCTTGTTCATCGCCCGCTCGGCCTTGACCCGATCCGCCGTGTCGGCATGGTCGAGCGGAGCCAGCAGCGCATGGATTTCCCGGTCGGCACTGCGGCACTCGATGCCCACTGCGCCCTGGCCACCCGCCGGAAGGCTGTCGTCGATGCCGATGCTGGAGGTGATACGCGCTTCGAACCCCAGGCGAATCAGCCCCGCTGCCGCCAGGATGATCGCGTCGTATTCGCCGGCATCGAGCTTGGCCAGGCGTGTGTTGACGTTGCCGCGCAGGAAACGGATCTCCAGGTCTGGGCGACGGGCCAGCAACTGCGCCTGCCGGCGCAGGCTGGACGTGCCGACGATGCTCCCGGCCGGCAGCGCATCAAGGCTGTCGAAGGTGTTGGAAACGAAGGCATCGCGCGGGTCTTCGCGTTCGCAGATGCAGTACAAACCCAGGCCTTCGGGGAAGTCCATGGGCACGTCCTTCATCGAATGGACGGCGATGTCGGCCTCGTTGTCGAGCAGGGCGGTTTCCAGCTCTTTGACGAACAGCCCCTTGCCGCCGATCTTCGCCAGCGGCGCGTCGAGCAGCTTGTCGCCACGGCTGACCATCGGCACCAGGGACACGATGAGACCGGGATGCGCCTGTTCCAGGCGCGCTTTGACGTATTCGGCCTGCCACAGGGCCAAGGCGCTTTTACGGGTGGCAATGCGGATTTCGCGAGTGGACATCTGACGCACCGAAGCAGAGAAATGCCGGCGATGATAACAGCTCGGCTCGCTTGGCTAGCAGATCCAGGTCATCACAAGGCCTGCCATCCCTGGCGACGGCCATGCGCGGGCAAGGCTTAGAGCTGCTGCATCATCTTGCGCACACCGGCTACATGCCGGCGGCTGACGGTCAGCGCATCGCCGTTCAGGCCCTTGAGGAACAGTTGGAAGTGGCCAAGCGGCGTACGCTGCAGCCGCTCGATGCGATCGCGCGCCACCAGCGCGTTGCGATGGATGCGCACGAAGCGCTCGCCGAACTCGTCTTCCAGGGATTTGAGCGGCTCGTCCAGCAGCACCTCGCCACCTTCGTGGCGCAAAGTCACGTATTTGTGATCGGCGATGAAGTAGATCACCTGACCCAGCGGAATCAGTTCGATACCTTTGCGGGTGCGCGCGCTGATATGGCTGCGTGGGCCTCCACCGGCTTCGGTGGCGGGCCGGGTGAGTGCCGCGAGCTGGGTACGGTTGGGTTTGTCGGCCCTGCGCAGGGCATCGCGCAATGCCTGGGGTTGGGTGGCGTGGCCGACGTGGCTGAGGGTGCTGTGGTTGAACGCCTCCAACTCGTCGTCATCGAGGCAGAACACCACCGCGGGCGGCGCCTCACGTTCGCACAGGCGAGCCGCGACCTGCAGGCCGTCCAGGCCTGGCATGCGGGTGTCGAGCAGCACCACGTCGGGTTTCAAGCTGTCGATCAGTGCCAGGGCCTCCTCGCCGCTGGTGGCACTGGGTTCCAGCACGTTGTAGCCCTCCAGCTCGCCAAGCAGGCGGCTCAGGCGGTCACGGGCCTGGGATTCATCGTCAACGATCAGGACATTCATAATTGCGCTGGATTCCTGAGTGAGTCTCGCAAGGTGGGTCTGCGTGACAGGAGTCGGTGGACCGTGTTGCGGTCACGCTACAGACCCATGCGAAGGCCAAAGATTCACTGGTCCGACAGAATCGCTGCCGGCCCTCTGTGAAACTGTAGACGGTCCGTGGAACGCTGCCGTTCAATCGCTGAATATCCTGTAGCGCCGCTGGCATGCCGCAAAACGGCCATCGCGCCGACCGCTGTCCTACGGACGGCAGCCCAACCCTGCTATCATCGGCGCCACTTTTTCATTCACGCCTTCTATGAGTGGATCCATGAGCACCGACAAGACCAACCAGTCCTGGGGCGGCCGCTTCAGCGAGCCCGTCGACGCCTTCGTCGCCCGCTTCACCGCCTCGGTCGATTTCGACAAGCGCCTGTACCGTCACGACATCATGGGTTCGATTGCCCACGCCACCATGCTGGCGCAGGTCGGCGTGCTGTCCGACGCCGAACGCGACGCGATCATCGACGGGCTGAACACCATCCAGGGCGAAATCGAAGCGGGCCAGTTCGACTGGCGCGTCGATCTGGAAGATGTGCACATGAACATCGAAGCGCGCCTGACCGACCGCATCGGCGTCACCGGCAAGAAGCTGCACACCGGCCGCAGCCGCAACGACCAGGTCGCCACCGACATCCGCCTGTGGCTGCGTGACGAGATCGACCTGATCCTGGCCGAAATCACCCGCCTGCAGCAGGGCCTGCTGGCTCAAGCCGAGCGCGAAGCCGAGACCATCATGCCCGGCTTCACCCACCTGCAGACCGCCCAACCGGTGACCTTCGGCCATCACCTGCTGGCCTGGTTCGAAATGCTCAGCCGCGACTACGAGCGCCTGGTCGACTGCCGCAAGCGCGTCAACCGCATGCCCCTGGGCAGCGCCGCACTGGCCGGCACCACCTATCCCATCGACCGTGAACTCACCTGCACGCTGCTGGGCTTCGAGGCGGTCTCGGGCAACTCGCTGGACGGCGTTTCCGACCGCGATTTCGCCATCGAATTCTGCGCGGCCGCGAGCCTGGCGATGATGCACCTGTCGCGCTTCTCCGAAGAGCTGGTGCTGTGGACCAGCGCGCAATTCCAGTTCATCGACCTGCCCGACCGCTTCTGCACCGGCAGCTCGATCATGCCGCAGAAGAAGAACCCGGACGTCCCGGAGCTGGTGCGCGGCAAGACCGGCCGTGTGTTCGGCGCCCTCACCGGCCTGCTCACCCTGATGAAAGGTCAGCCGCTGGCCTACAACAAGGACAACCAGGAAGACAAAGAACCGCTGTTCGACGCCGCCGATACCCTGCGCGACTCGCTGCGCGCTTTCGCCGACATGATTCCGGCGATCAAGCCCAAGCACGCGATCATGCGCGAGGCCGCGCTGCGCGGATTCTCCACCGCCACCGACCTGGCCGACTACCTGGTGCGTCGCGGTCTGCCGTTCCGTGACTGCCACGAGATCGTCGGGCACGCGGTCAAGTACGGCGTCGACCACGGCAAGGACCTGGCCGAGATGAGCCTGGAAGAGCTGCGCCAGTTCAGCGACCAGATCGAGCAGGATGTGTTCGCCGTGCTCACCTTGGAAGGCTCGGTGAACGCGCGCAACCACATCGGCGGCACCGCACCTGCCCAGGTGCGCGCCGCCGTCGCTCGCGGCCAGGCGCTGCTGGCCGCACGCTGATCGAGCAACGGTCGGGGCTGCCCGCCAGCCCCGGCCCCTTCAGCGCTTGTTCTTGATCATTTCCAGGAACGCCGGCATCGCCGCTTCCTTGTCGGCGACGATCCGCGCCATGTGCGGGTTTTCCTGCAACTTCTGCAACAAGGCTGCGGCCTGCGGGAAGTCAGCGAGGAAATCGATGCCCAGCACCTTCTTGCCTACCGCGCAGGCCAGATCCACCGAGAAGCAGAACATCAGGTCCGCCAAGGTCAGGCGTTCGCCCGCCACATAAGGCGCGAACTTGCCATTGCGCTTGAGCGTGGCGAAGCCCACCAACAGTTCGGCACGGGCTTTCTCCTTGACCAGCGGCTCCACCGGCTGACCGAAGAACGCCTCGGCATAGCAGGTGCGCGCGGGCAGTTCGATGTACAGCTCGATTTCCTTGAGCAGCTCGCGCACCTTGGCCAGCTCGAAGGCATCGCGGGGCAGCAGCGGATGCTCGGGGTGGGTCTGCTCGATGTACTCGAGGATCACGCTGGTTTCACTCAGGAAACCGTGCTCGGTTTCCAGCGCCGGCACCTTGCCGCGCGGGCTCACCGCCAGCACCTGCGGGGTCTGCCCGGAGACGAACAGCACTTCCTCGAAAGGCACGCCTTTTTCCAGCAGGGCCAGTTTGACCATGTTGTAGTAGTTGCTGACCGCGAATCCGTAGAGCTTGAGCATGGGGTACAGCCTCCAGGCCGTGTGAGGGGTTGGCCCGCACGTTTATAGCCGCACTGGCCCTGCTCTGACCAGCATCATGGCGCACGTCGATGATGGGGCATTGCCCAGGCAGGCATGGCACACTGTGCGCCTTATCCACAGGAGCAGCGCCATGAGCGAACCCACCGACCTCGACAACGACGACGAAGCCTTCGCCGAAGCCACCCTGACCCAGGCTATCGAAAACCAGATCGAAAGCGGCAATCCGCCCGCCGCCAAGGCCACCTACAACAAGCTGAGCCTGGTCGGCTACGCGCATGAGGATATCCTCAACCTCATGGCCCACGTGCTGGCCATCGAGATCGACGCGCTGCTCAATGAAGACCGCGCGTTCAATACCCAATGGTACGAAAACGCCCTGCGCGCCCTGCCGGAACTGCCGCCTGAGGCAAATCAAGGCGACGACGAACAAGTCTGACTACACTCCTGACTTCCATCCTCGTCTGGAAGTCAGGAGTTGCCCATGTCCTTCACCCCCGATCTGATCGCCGAACTGGAAGTGCTTGCCCTGTTCAACCTGGACAGCAGCCAGGAAGGGATCAAGATTCACGCCAACGCTTCGCCCTCGCTCATCGCCGCCGCCAAGCGCCTGCATGAGAAGCAGCTCACCGATCAGCCCGATGGCGGCTACCTGACCAGCCTCGGTCACGACGCGGTCGAGAGCGTGCAACTGCTGCTGAACGTGCTCAAGTCACCACAGCCGGCCTAGCCACGTAAAGACGCTTTCTCGGGATCGCACCGCGCAGGCGTCCCTCACGACGCCTGCCTGCCAGGTCGCCAGTCGCTGGAAAAATGGCGCCAAAATGCCATCCACTCTCTTATGCATTCTTGTCGCTCAGGTTACACTCGCCGACGCATCCCGACTTGCCTGAGCACGTCATGAGCCACCCTCACGAAATTCGCCCCGACCTGGACCAAGGCATTGACCGCAAGGTGCTGTCGACCCTGCGTGGGCGCTTCCTGCAGATCAATCAAGGTCGCCTGGAACGGGCCATGGACGGGCTCTCCAGCCGCCAGCAGACAGTGCTCAAGCTGTTGCCACTGTTCTTCCACGTCAATCATCCGCTGCTGCCTGGCTACGTCTCGGGCGGCACGCCGGCCGGCGTATCGGGTTTCGAGCCGGACGCTGAACTGCTGGCCGAAGCCCAGCGCCTGACCCGCTCGTTCACCTACAAGGCACGTCACGGCAACCCGCCTCAGCCGATCCATGGACTGTTTCTGATGGGCAGCCTCGGCACCCTGGCCCAGGCCGAACAGAGCGACATGGACCTGTGGGTCTGCCACGCGCCGGACCTGGCCGAACCTGAGCTGGCCGAACTGCGGCGCAAGTGCCAATTGCTCGAGGCCTGGGCGGCCACCCAGGGCGCCGAGGCGCACCTGTTCATGATCGAGCCGCACGGCTTCGCCCAGGGCCAGCGCGACGGCCAGCTCAGTTCCGACGACTGCGGTACCACGCAGCACTTTCTGCTGCTCGACGAGTTCTACCGCACGGCGATCTGGCTGGCCGGGCGCACCCCGCTGTGGTGGCTGGTGCCGGTATATGAAGAGTCGAACTATCAGGCCTACACCTGCACGCTGCTCTCCAAGCGCTTCATCGGCCCCCATGAGGCGCTCGACCTTGGCCACCTGGCGCACATTCCCGCCCAGGAATTCGTCGGCGCCGGGCTGTGGCAACTGTTCAAGGGCATCGACTCGCCCTACAAATCGTTGCTCAAGCTGCTGCTCACCGAGGCCTACGCCAGCGAGCACCCCGAGGTGCGCTGCCTGAGCCTGGACTACAAGCGCGCGGTGTTCGCCAATTGCCTGGACCTGGACGAGCTCGACCCTTATGTACTGGTCTACCGGCGCATCGAACGCTACCTGTTGCAGCGCAACGAGCGCGCGCGCCTGGAGCGGGTACGCCGCAGCCTGTATCTGAAGGTGAACAAGAAACTCAGCCTGTGCGCACGCTCGACCCGCGACGGTTGGCAACAGCGCCTGCTCGCCCGCCTGACCGACGAATGGGGCTGGAGCGACCAGCAACTGGCCCTGCTCGATACCCGCAGTCAATGGAAGGTCCGCCAAGTGGCGCTGGAGCGCCGCGAGCTGGTGAGCGAACTCAATCACAGCTATCGCTTCGTCAGTCAATTCGCCCGCGAAAAAGGCGCCGGCAGCCGCGCCGAGCAGCGCGACCTGAACGTACTCGGACGGCGCCTGTATGCCGCCTTCGAACGCCGCGTCGGCAAGATCGAAGTCATCAACCCCGGCATTGCTCCGGACGTGGCCGAGGACACCCTGACCTTGGTGCAATCGCCCAACCGCAAGGAGCCTGGCACTTACCTCTGGGGACTCTACCCCGGCAGCCTGGGCGTGCATGAATGGGAGCATACCCACCCGCTCAAGCGCTGCCGCGAGCTGATCGAACTGCTGGCCTGGGCGCACCGCAACGGCGTCATCGACAGCAGCACGCGCCTGGCTCTGCACCCTGGGGTCAGCGACCTGAGCGAATTCGAACTGTTCAACTTGATGGGAAGCTTGCAGCAGAGCTTGCCCCTGCCGCTGCAGAACGTCAGCGACATCGACCTGCTGCAACCGAGCGTGGCCCAGGAAGTTCTGCTGCTGGTGAATGTCGGCCTGGATCCGCTGCGTCAACACCGTGACCTGAACATTCTGATGACCACCGAGCGCACCGACTCGCTGAGCTACGCCGGGGTGCGCGAAAACCTGGTGCTGACGCTCGATCAGGTCACCCTCAACAGCTGGAACGAGGTGCTGGTGCAGCGCTACGACGGCGAACATGCCTTGATGCGCTGCCTGCGCGATTTTCTCAACAGCCGTGGCTCACGCACCCCGCGCCCGCGCCTGACGGTACGCTGCTTCTGCCACAACCGCGCGCAGGCCATCGCCCAGCGCGTCGAGGAACTGTTCGACACTGTCCAAGGCCTGCTGGAGCGCAACCTCGGTCATCGGTTCCTGCTGCAGGTGGCGCAGCATACCCATGTGCTGGCGCTCGACGCGGGCCAGGTCGAGCTGACCACGCTGGAAGGGCACGCGGCCCTGCTCACCCACCTGGGCGAAGAGCGCACGCACTACAGCCCCTTGCTGCTGGATGCCCAGGCCCTGACGGATCACGACTTGCCGCTGTTGCTGGCACTGGGTCAGCCCGAGTGCATCCAGGTGTTCTATCGCCTGCATGAAGGGTTCGCCGACCTCTACGTGCTCGACGAGCACGGGACGTTGTGGCAACAGCAATCACCGCTGCAGGATGAAGAGCACCTGCTGCTGCCCTTGCAGCGTTTCCTGAATTCGGTGGCCATGCGCCGCAAGGCGCGCCTGCCGTTGGACGGTCGCCAAGCGGCGCTGGATATCCACTATTACCAGTTGCTGCCCAATGGCCCGGGGAAGGCTCGAAGCGTGGAGCGGCGCCCGACACCGGCCGTGGACGAAGCCCAGCCCTACTACGAAGTGCAGGCGATCGTTCAGGCCTCCCCACAGCAGGCGCCACAGGTCACCTTGTATTGCGATCAGCTCGAATATTCCGAGCTGGAGTATGGCGATCAGCTGTATGCCGTGGTCGCGCGACAGATCCTCGAGCAGCGCCACAGCGCAGGTGTTTACCGCTGCTATATCACTGACCTGGACCTGTCGGGCCTGGACGACGAACGACCGGCCTCGACTGCGGTTCTGTTGCGCCACAAGCAAGCCCTTGAGCAGGCGCTGAACGATGGCCTGCATCTGCAACAGCGCACATCGCAGCCCTGACCCTGCACCGATTCCCGCTGCTGCCAATCCATCGGCCGCACCACCATCAAGGGCTCTTGGCACTGGAGTACTCGATGATGAACAAAGCATGTTGGATGGGCTCGACCCCTGAACTGGGCAGCCTGCGTATTCACGAACTGATTCTGCCCGGCAGCCACGATTCGGGCATGGACACCAAGGTCGGCGCCGTGATCGCCCAGGAGCTCACCCAGGACGTTCCCTGTATCGATCAGGTCCGTGGCGGTATTCGCGTGCTGGACCTGCGCGTGCGGGCATACCACGAATACACCCCGGATCAAGCCTACCGCTATCAGCTGTTCCACATGAGCAGTTCCGGGCGCAACCTGTTCGGCGACGTCCTCAATCAGCTCAAGCAGTTTTTCAAAACGCCGGCCAATGCCAAGGAAATCGTGATCCTCGACTTCCATCAATTCGAGCGCTTCGGCGAAAAGGAACACGGCTGGCTGCGCGAGGCGATGAACCGGCACTTCGGCTCGATGTTCATCCCCAAGTCACTGAGCCACCTGACACTGGACGAGTTGTGGAGCCAGCACCCGGGCAAGAACATCGTGATCGCCTACAACCATCAAGACCGCGGCGACTATTGGCCTGGCGTGCGTCAGGTGTGGATTGGTGAAAACACACCCTCGGCCGCCACGCTGAAGGCGTTCATGGACAAGCAACCACCGGTGGACGATACCAGGGGCGAGCTGAGCGCGATTCAGTGTGCCAAGTACAACGTGGCCGAGTTGTTCCGCCCGGATGACTTCAGCGACAAGATCGACGAGTGGTTCAAATCGCAGGACCTGAACAGCTACATCCAGAAATTCCGCATCATCAACACCGACTGGTCGCTGCGCAGCCGCATCGTCGACAACTGCATCCATGCCTGCCAACTGCGGGCCAGGCAGGCCCGCTGACGCTTGTCGGGCAAGGCCTCAAGTCTCGGCCAGCTTACAGATCGAAATCGCCCGCCGCTTCGGGCTGGTATTCGACCGCCAGTAGCTTGAGCTTGAGGGTCTTGCCGCCCGGTGCCGGCCAGTCGATCTGGTCGCCCACCGACAGGCCGAGCAGCGCGCAACCGATCGGTGCGAGGATCGAGACGTTGCCCTCCACGCCCGCGTCCTTCGGGTACACCAGCGTCAAGTGGTAATCCTTGCCGGTGGCCTGCTCGCGGCAGTGCACGCGCGAGTTCATGGTCACCACACCGGCCGGGACTTCCTCGTGACCGACCACCTGATCGGCGCGGTCCAGCTCGTCCTGCAGGGCGAGCACACCCGGCGTACTGTCGTCGAGGCTGTCGATCAGACGCTCCAGACGCTGCACGTCCAATCGGGTGAGGATAAGGGTAGGTTGGGTGCTCATGATCCAGTCGGACTCCTTTCAACGGGGCATTTCAGGCTGTAGATAAAGCAAAACCCCGCCCAAGGGCGGGGTTTGCTGATGGCTTCTGGCGAGGCCAGTAATGGCTCGACACTACCACAGCCGGACAAATACTCAAGCCTCAGGCGTCGCCGCCTTCAGCGCCCGGGCCTCGCGGCAGATGTGCCGACGCCGTTCATCGTCAGCCGCGCGCCACTCGCGGATGTGCTCCACATGCCGGTAGCAGCCAGTACAGACACGGCGCTCATCGAGCCGACACACATTGATGCAGGGCGAAGGCACGGCTGGGCTGACGTTGCTGTAGAGCGGCTTGGGAGGCCGCGGCTGATCGCTCATGTCAGATCTCGTCGAAGTCCAGCTTCTCGCCGACCCGCTCCCAGACGATGCGTTCGAGCATCTCGCCGAGCAGCTCTTCGCTCTTCTCGCACACCCACTTGCCGCTCTCTTCGTCGTAGTCGAAGTGAAAACCGCCGGAACGGTCGGCCAGCCACAGTTGGCGTAGCGGTTCCTGGCGGCTGAAGATCAGTTGGCTGCCGTTGTCGAACTTGATGGTCAGCACCCCGGCGGAGTTTTCCATGTCCAGATCCAGGTCGGTGTCATCGAACAGATCCTCCAGGGCCTGTTGGGTGGCGTCGACCAGATCGTGGAAACGCGCTTCGCTCAAACTCATTGCAGGAACCTCGGAAATGGCTGCAGGGACGCAAGCCGGGCACGATACCGGCGCAAGGCGCCCAGCTTCAAGCCGTAAGCGGCAAGAGACAAGAAAAACCGCCCAGCGCAGACGACCGGCGCCACCAACTTGCCGCTTGCAGCTTGCCACTTGCCGCTCGCGGCTTGCGGCTCGACTCGCCCGGACCCTCGCATAGGCAATCTGCCGGGCGCTCGGTATACTCGGGCGCAATACTGCTTAATTCAAAGGATTTCGCCCATGAAGCGCCTGATTTCCTCCGTTGCGGCGCTGGTCGCTGTTGCCTGCCTCGTTTCGGCCTGCGGCCAGAAAGGCCCCCTGTACCTGCCTGAAGACGGCAAGGACGGCAAGAGCGCACGCAAGTCGTCGCATCAACACGGGCAGCCGGCCCAGGCCGCGCCGCAAGCCGAAGAACCGCTGCCCGAGCAGTCGCCAGCGCAGTAAGGAAATCCCATGGACGCATTCAACTACCGCGGCGGCGAGTTGTTCGCCGAGGGCGTGGCCCTGTCGGCCATCGCCGAGCGCTTCGGCACCCCGACCTACGTCTATTCGCGCGCCCATATCGAGGCCCAGTACCGCAGCTACACCGACGCCCTGCAAGGGGTCGAGCACTTGGTGTGCTTCGCGGTCAAGGCCAACTCCAACCTGGGTGTGCTGAACCTGTTGGCGCGCCTGGGCGCAGGCTTCGACATCGTCTCCGGCGGCGAGCTGGAGCGCGTGCTGGCCGCAGGTGGACGCGCCGATCGCGTGGTGTTCTCCGGCGTCGGCAAGACCCGTGAAGACATGCGCCGCGCCTTGGAAGTGGGTGTGCACTGCTTCAACGTCGAATCCACCGACGAACTCGAGCGCCTGCAAACCGTGGCCGCCGAGATGGGCAAAGTGGCCCCGGTGTCGCTGCGGGTCAACCCGGACGTCGATGCGGGCACCCACCCGTACATCTCCACGGGCCTGAAGGAAAACAAGTTCGGCATCGCCATCGCCGATGCCGAAGCCCTCTACGTGCGCGCCGCGCAACTGCCGAACCTGGACGTGGTCGGCGTCGACTGCCACATCGGCTCGCAGTTGACCACCGTCGATCCATTCCTCGACGCGCTGGATCGCCTGTTGGCCCTGGTCGATCGCCTGGCCGAGTGCGGCATCCACCTGCGTCACCTGGACCTGGGCGGCGGTGTCGGCGTGCGCTACCGCGACGAGCAGCCGCCGCAGGTGGCCGACTACCTGCAGGCCATCCGCGAGCGCGTCGGCGCGCGCGATCTGGCGCTGGTGTTCGAACCGGGCCGCTACATCGTCGCCAACGGCGGCGTATTGCTGACCCGCGTCGAGTACCTCAAGCACACCGAACACAAGGACTTCGCCATCATCGATGCGGCGATGAACGACCTGATTCGTCCGGCCCTGTACCAGGCCTGGATGGACGTCAGCGCCGTCAGCCCGCGCGAAGGCCAGACACGCGCCTACGACCTGGTCGGGCCCATCTGCGAAACCGGCGACTTCCTCGCCAAGGACCGTGCGCTGAACCTGGCCGAAGGCGATCTGCTGGCCGTGCGTTCGGCGGGCGCCTATGGTTTCGTCATGAGTTCGAACTACAACACCCGGGGCCGCTGCGCCGAGGTGCTGGTCGATGGCGACCAGGCCTTCGAAGTGCGCCGCCGCGAAACCATCGCTGAATTGTTCGCCGGCGAAAGCCTGCTGCCGGAGTGAACCCATGCTGCTGCGTTTTACCAAGATGCACGGACTGGGCAATGACTTCATGGTGCTCGACCTGGTCAGCCAGCATGCGCACATCCAGCCCAAGCACGCCAAGCAATGGGGCGACCGCCACACCGGCATCGGTTTCGACCAACTGCTGATCGTCGAGGCGCCGAGCAATCCGGAGGTGGACTTCCGCTACCGGATCTTCAACGCCGACGGCTCCGAAGTCGAACAATGCGGCAATGGCGCGCGCTGCTTCGCCCGTTTCGTGCTGGACAAGCGCCTGACGGCGAAGAAGCGCATCCGTGTCGAGACCAAAGGCGGCGTCATCGAGCTGGACATCCAGAACGATGGCCAGGTCTGCGTCGACATGGGGCCACCGCGCTTCGTGCCGGCCGACATCCCCTTCGTTGCCGACGAGCAGGCGCTCAGCTACCCGCTGCAGATCGATGGACAGGTTCATCAGATCGCCGCCGTGTCGATGGGCAACCCTCATTCGGTGCTGCGCGTCGATGACGTGCAGCGCGCACCGGTACACGAGCTGGGACCGAAGATCGAACATCATCCGCGCTTCCCGCAACGGGTGAACGCCGGCTTCCTCCAGGTTGTCGACCGTCACCGCGCCTACCTGCGCGTGTGGGAGCGCGGTGCTGGCGAGACCCAGGCCTGCGGCACCGGCGCCTGCGCCGCCGCCGTGGCCGCCATCGCGCAGGGCTGGATGGACTCGCCCGTGTGCATCGAGCTGCCGGGCGGACGCCTGAGCATCGAATGGGCAGGCCCGGGCCAGTCGGTACGCATGACCGGTCCCGCCGTGCGCGTCTACGAAGGACAGGTCCGTTTCTAAACGAGTATCCGCCATGACCGATCAGCCACAGGTTGTACCCGAGCAAGCCGCCGATCTCGACGCCGAGGCGGTGATCGCCTACCTGCGCGCCCACCCCACCTTCTTCGCCGAGCACGACGACCTGCTGGTCGAGCAACGCATCCCCCATCAGCGCGGCGACAGCGTATCGCTGGTGGAACGTCAGCTCACGCTGCTGCGCGAGCGCAACATCGAGATGCGCCATCGCCTGTCGCAACTGATGGACGTGGCCCGCGACAACGACCGACTGTTCGAAAAAACGCGTCGGCTGATTCTCGACCTGCTTGACGCCAACACCTTGGAAGAAGTGGTGATGGCGGTCGAAGACAGCCTGCGCCAGGAATTCCAGGTGCCCTTCGTCAGCCTGATCCTGTTCGGCGACAACGCCGCGCCCGTCGGGCGCTGGGTCAGCAGCGCCGAGGCGCAACAGGCCATCGGTGGGCTGCTGGGCAGCGGCAAGACGGTCAGCGGCAACCTGCGCGAGCATGAGCTGGCATTCCTGTTCGGCGACGAACAGCGCCTGGAGGTGGGCTCCAGTGCCGTGGCCTCGCTGGAGCACCAGGGGCTGCACGGGGTACTGGCCATCGGCAGTCGCGACCCGCAGCACTACAAGAGCAGCGTCGGCACCCTGTTCCTCACCTACATCGCCGAAATCCTCGGCCGCGTGGTTCCACGGGTGACGCAGACGCTGCGCTCGGTGCGCTGATGGAACGTGAGCTGGCGGCTTATTGCGCGCACCTGCGCAACGAGCGCCAGGTGTCCGAGCACACCCAACTCGCCTACCGGCGCGATCTGACCAAAGTGCTCGAGTTCTGCAATAACCAAGGCATCGCCAGTTGGAAGACCTTGCAGATCCAGCAGTTGCGTCAACTGGTGGCGCGTCTGCACCATCATGGCCAGTCCTCGACCAGCCTGGCGCGCCTGCTCTCGGCAGTGCGCGGGTTGTATCGCTACCTCAACCGCGAAGGATTGTGCGAGCACGACCCGGCCAACGGCCTGGCACCGCCCAAAGGCGAACGCCGCCTGCCCAAGACCCTCGACACCGACCGCGCCCTGCAACTGCTCGACGGCGGCGTCGATGACGACTTCATCGCCCGCCGCGACCAGGCCATCCTCGAACTGTTCTATTCCTCGGGCTTGCGCCTGTCGGAGCTGACTCAGCTGGACCTGGAGCAACTCGACCTCGCTGGCGCGCTGGTGCAGGTCCACGGTAAAGGGGGCAAGGCGCGCGTGCTGCCGGTCGGGCGCAAGGCCCGCGAAGCCTTGCAAGCCTGGCTGAAGCTGCGCGGCATCAGCGCCCCGCGTGACAGCGCGGTGTTCGTCACCCGCCAAGGCAAGCGCCTGGGCCAGCGGGCCATTCAGCTACGGGTCAAGGCAGCCGGCGAGCGCGAGTTGGGCCAGCACCTGCACCCGCACATGCTCCGCCATTCGTTCGCCAGCCATCTGCTGGAATCGTCCCAGGATTTGCGGGCGGTACAGGAAATGCTCGGCCACGCCGACATCAGTACCACGCAAATCTATACCCACCTGGACTTCCAGCACCTGGCCGCCGTCTACGACAGCGCCCACCCACGGGCCAAACGCAGCAAGGATAGCGACTCATGACCATCAAACTGATCACCTTCGACCTGGACGACACCTTGTGGGACACCGCGCCCGTGATCGCCAGCGCCGAAATCCTCTTGCGCGACTGGCTGGCTGCCAATGCCCCACGCCTGGGCAGCGTGCCGGTCGAACACCTGTTTGCCATCCGCGAACGCCTGGTCCAGGCCGAACCAGCGCTCAAGCACCGCATCAGTGCACTGCGCCGACGCGTGCTGTTCAACGCGCTGGCGGAAGTCGGCTACGCCCAAGAGCAGGCGCAGGCGCTGGCAGACGAAGCCTTCGAGGTGTTCCTGCAGGCCCGGCACCAGGTCGAGGTGTTCCCAGAAGTCGAGCCGGTATTGGAGATCCTGCGCCAGCACTATGTGCTGGGCGTCGTGACCAATGGCAACGCCGATGTGCGCCGCCTGGGCATCTCCGACTACTTCCGCTTTGCCCTGTGCGCCGAGGACCTGGGCGTGGGCAAGCCGGATCCGGCACCGTTTCTCGAAGCGCTCAAGCGCGGCGGGGTCGAGGCAGCCGCCGCAGTACACATCGGAGACCATCCGGGTGATGACATTTCCGGCGCCCAGCGCGCCGGCCTGCGCGCGGTGTGGTTCAACCCCCAGGGCAAGGACTGGACCGGCGAGCGCGCGCCGGACGCCGAGGTCCGGCAGCTGTCGCAGCTTCCCGAGGTGCTGGCGCGTTGGCGGTGAAGGCCTGCCTTTTCACCACCCACAAAAAAGCCCGCAGCGACGGCGGGCTCTTTCGCACTCAGCCACTCAGATAGGGCGGCTGCCGTACTTGTTGTCCGGCTTCTTGGGCGGATCGGCGACCACGTTGGCCTCCACTTCCTGCACCTTGCCACCACGCGCCAGGAACTCTTCCATGGCCCGGGCCAGCGCATCGCGCTCTTTCTGCTTGGCCTCCAGGCTCGGCATCTCGTCTACCGAGACAGCGGCCTTGGATTTGCCCTTGGCCGCCGGCGCCGGACTGCTGTCGTCGTCGCCGGCATCTTCGGCACCGTCGTCGGCCGCCGTTTCGAGGGCCTCGTCACCCTCTTCGTCGTCGCCGACTTCGAGGTCATCGTTTTCCAGATCGTCGTCGCTCATGTTCTACCTCATGACTTGCGAAAAGCAGATTAGTTATGGCCCAGTGATGCCGTAGACCGGCAGCCACCGGTGAAAATTCCACCGACCGTGGATTGGCCACGGCCTGGAGTATGCGCTGCGTACAGGGAGCGCTTGCCAGCAGGTTCCGGCCTAAGGCCAGCACTGGCGAAATCTTCGGCGGGGGCCGATGGCCTTGCGCTATGAGCCAGCCTAGCAAAGCTGGCACCGACGTGCGCAGGGCGCCTCGAAGGCCCCCTCCGGCGCGCATTCTAGCGCGCCGGGAGAAAAAGCAAAGCTCCATCAACACCCGTCATTTTGTAAGTATTCGCCCTACGTCACGAACGTGTCGGGTAAACCGTTTGCCCCAAGGCGAAACAGTAAAAATCAGGCAAAAAAATGCCCGGACGAGCCGGGCAAGTTTTTTACCGCGTGGCGATTACAGGTTGTAACCACGCTCGTTGTGCTGAGCCAGGTCGAGACCGACCGACTCTTCTTCTTCGTTGACCCGCAGCCCCATCACCGCGTCCAGGACCTTGAGAATCACGTAGGTGACGATGGCGGTATAGGCCACAGTGAAGATCACGCCCTTGGCCTGTACCCAGACCTGCGCACCGATATCGGTGACCGTGCCGAAGCCGCCCAGCGCAGGTGCCGCGAACACGCCGGTGAGAATCGCGCCGACGATGCCGCCCACGCCATGCACGCCGAAGGCATCGAGCGAGTCGTCATAGCCCAGCTTGCGTTTGAGGCTGGTGGCGCAGAAGTAGCAGATCACGCCGGACGCCAGGCCGATCACCAGAGCGCCCATCGGACCTACCGTGCCCGCCGCCGGGGTGATGGCGACCAGACCGGCGACCACACCCGACGCGATGCCCAGCGCGCTCGGTTTACCATGACCGATCCACTCGGCGAACATCCAGCTCAGCGCGGCGGCGGCGGTGGCGATCTGGGTCACCAGCATGGCCATGCCGGCAGTACCGTTGGCGGCCGCGGCGGAGCCTGCGTTGAAGCCGAACCAGCCGATCCACAGCATGGCCGCACCGACCAGGGTGTAGCCCAGGTTGTGCGGTGCCATCGGCGTGGTCGGGTAGCCCTTGCGCTTGCCCAGCACCACGCAGGCCACCAGGCCCGCGACACCGGCGTTGATGTGCACCACGGTGCCGCCAGCGAAGTCCAGCACGCCCCAGTCCCACATCAGCGCACCGTCACCGCTCCAGACCATGTGCGCGATCGGCGCATAGACCAGGGTGAACCACACGCCCATGAATACCAGCATGGCGGAGAACTTCATGCGCTCGGCGAAGGCGCCGACGATCAGCGCTGGGGTGATGATGGCGAAGGTCATCTGGAAGGTGATGAACACCGCCTCGGGGAACAGCGCAGTGGCCGAGGTCAGGCCCGATGGCGTGACGCCCGCGAGGAAGGCCTTGGAGAAGCCCCCGATGAAGGAATTGAAGTTGAGCACGCCCTTTTCCATACCGGCGGTATCGAAGGCGATGCTGTAACCGTAGACGACCCACAGGATGCTGATCAGACCGGTGATGGCAAAGCACTGCATCATCACCGACAGCAGGTTCTTGGAGCGCACCATGCCACCGTAGAACAGGGCCAGGCCCGGGATGGTCATGAACAGTACCAGCGCGGTGGCGGTGAGCATCCAGGCGGTGTCGCCGGAGTTCAGCACCGGGGCGGCGGCTTCGTCTGCCAAGGCCAGGCCAGGCATGACGAGGGACAATAGGGCTCCTAGCCCTGCGATCTTGCGCAGAGTCATTTGTTTTCTCCTGGGGCGTGTTGGGTTTGGTGAGGCGGTGTTGCGTCGCTTAGATCGCGTCGGTATCGGTCTCGCCGGTACGGATGCGGATGGCCTGCTCCAGATTCACCACGAAGATCTTGCCGTCACCGATCTTGCCGGTGTTGGCAGCCTTGGTAATGGCTTCGATCACCCGGTCCAGGTCCTTGTCGTCGATGGCGACATCGATTTTGACCTTGGGCAGGAAATCGACCACGTACTCGGCACCACGGTACAGCTCGGTATGGCCCTTCTGCCGGCCGAAGCCCTTGACTTCGGTCACGGTGATGCCCTGCACGCCGATTTCCGACAGCGACTCGCGCACGTCGTCCAGCTTGAACGGCTTGATGATGGCAGTGACTAGCTTCATGAAACTCTTCTCCCGATTTGGTGGACTTGCCCCAGGAAAACAAACCCGTCTCAAGTCTAAGCGCAGCGCCTGGCTTTGTAACGCGTCGTTGGTTTCCTTCCCCCCTCCGACGCACGCTTCGGTGGGTGACGTGAGACCTAGCGATTGCGCCTGCACACTGCCCGATCACTCAGGACGTCATCAGTGCATGGCTTGCGAGAGTCATTGCAGAAACCTTGCCATTTCTCAAAAAGCTCGGAATTACAGGCCATTACGTTATCGCTCGAGGATTGGCCTGAGGCCCTCAGAGAAGAAGGCGCACAATTCCGGTGCATCCAACCCCTGCATGCTGCGCAAAAAGTGTGCATCCAGCCGTTCCGGGGCACCGTGCTACACTGCCAACCCTTCCCTCTTGATGGACAGCCTGCCCCATGCTCGCGCCCAAAGCCCTCCTCGATGCCCTGAGCGACCAGGCCTCGCGCCTGTTCAGCGGCGATACCGCGCAGCCGCGCGCCGAACTCGAAAGTCAGTTCAAGGCCCTGATGCAGAGCACCTTCAGCAAGCTGGACCTGGTCAGCCGAGAAGAATTCGACAGCCAGATGGTAGTGTTGGCCCGTACCCGTGCCCGCCTTGAAGCACTGGAAAAGCAGGTGGCCGACCTCGAGGCCCGCCTGGCGCCTTCAGCGGACCACTGAGCCCCCAGTTGGCAGAGCCTGCACGGTGCAATGCCGCCTGCAGGCCGAGCCTATGAAGAATGCTTTCCTACACACTAAATATCGCATTCGACAAGATGAAAGTTATTTAACGACCCCCTCTGCGATTGACTTCGATACTACCCTTGAATAAAGTTCGCTCGCCTTGGGAAAAGGCCCTTACTCAACTCAATGAAGCATTCAATGGACACAGTATCTAGTCGCTGCCTGATCGGCGCCCTACGGGCCGGTCAGGCACTGAAATCGGAACACCGGTCCCGACACCTGGATCGGGCACGCCGCGCCAGAGCCTGACGCTCCGCCGTGACTTGCCTCGCCCGGTGCCCGCCGGTCGGAGGCAAGCTCATGACCCTCACCTCGTTCGTTTCACATCGCCTGCACGCCTGCCTGGCTGCGCTGCATGCGCGCACCCGCAGGCCACTCGCCGCGAGGCTCGAAGACGTTCCCACGGCCGCTGCACGCGGCCCGCAACTGCGCGCCATATGGCAGGCCCATCCTGGCCACGGAAAACTCCAGTTGCGCCTGCACTGGAGCCATGACGCCCCTCAGGAACCTCCGAGTCGCAGCGGGCCTATGGCCTGGTTTCGCGCCTGCCTGAGGCCCTCGAACTTCATCTGAAAACCGTATTTAAACGGCCACTTCCGTGCAAACTTTTTTAATTTAAAAGTTTGAGGGTTCCTTATTGCCTGAATTATTTGAACGAGGACACACCCATGGACTGCGCGAGTAGAAAGTTCGCTGCCGGATCAACTTCCGACCCTCGGCAGCGAACAGACAACCGTCGGAAAAACCTGGTTTTTTCATGCGACCCGACATACCGCCGTTCACCCCGTGAGTGAAACGTCTGTGTGGCGTGCCGCCGCAGCGGCAGGAGCACAGCAACATGACCGCCAAATACCGCAATACCCCGTCGGCCAAGGCCGAGCGCGAAACCCGCCTGTCCACCCAGGCCGCCCGTGAGGCGCACCATGGACTGGCCGTCACGCTGGCCAACCTCGACACCAGCGAGTTGGGCCTGACCGAGCAAGAAGCCGCCAAGCGCCTGCAGCGCGACGGTGCCAACCAAGTGGCCCAGGACCGTCAGGCACCCGCCGTGGTGCAACTGCTCAAGGCCCTGAACAACCCCTTCATCTATGTCCTGCTGACCCTCGCCGCGATCAGCTTCGTCACCGACTACTGGCTGCCGATCCGTGCCGGCGAAGGGGACGACGCCGACCTGACCAAGGTCATCATCATCATGACCATGGTCAGCGTCAGCAGCCTGCTGCGCTTCTGGCAGGAGTACCGCTCGAACAAGGCCGCCGATGCGCTCAAGGCGATGGTTCGCACCACCGCCACGGTGCTGCGCCGCGAACGCTTCGGCCAGGCACCGGCCCTGCGTGAAGTGCCCATGAACGAATTGGTGGTCGGCGATCTGGTACAGCTCTCGGCGGGCGATATGATCCCCGCCGACGTGCGCCTGCTCGAATCGCGTGACTTGTTCATCAGCCAGGCGGTACTGACCGGCGAAGCGCTGCCGGTGGAGAAGTACGACACCCTCGGCCACGTCGCGCAGAAATCCGCCGAAGACGCTGGCGACGCCGACAGCCCGCTGGAGCTGTCGAACATCTGCTTCATGGGCACCAATGTGGTCAGCGGCCGGGCTCGTGCGGTGGTGCTGGCCACGGGCAAGCGCACTTATTTCGGCTCCCTGGCCAAGGCCATCGCCGGGTCGCGCACCCAGACCGCCTTCGATCGCGGGGTGAACAGCGTCAGCGCACTGCTGATCCGCTTCATGCTGGTGATGGTGCCGGTGGTGTTCATGATCAACGGCCTGGTCAAGGGTGATTGGGGCGATGCCTTCCTCTTCGCCCTGGCCGTGGCGGTGGGGCTCACTCCGGAAATGCTGCCGATGATCGTCAGCGCCAACCTGGCCAAGGGCGCGGTCGCCATGGCCCGACGCAAAGTGGTGGTCAAGCGCCTGAACGCCATCCAGAACTTCGGCTCCATGGATGTGCTGTGCACCGACAAGACCGGTACCCTCACCCAGGACCGCATCATTCTCGAGCACCACGTTCGCCTCGACGGTCAGCGCGACCGTCGTGTGCTGGAGCTGGCTTGGCTCAACAGCTACCACCAGAGCGGTATCCGCAACCTGATGGACCAGGCGGTGCTGTATTTCGCCGGCCAGGACCACGCCTTCGAGGCGCCGCGCAGCTATACCAAGATCGATGAGTTGCCGTTCGACTTCATTCGCCGGCGCCTGTCGGTGGTGGTGAAGAACGTCCTGGGCCAGCACCTGATGGTGAGCAAGGGCGCGGTCGAGGAAATGCTCGCCATCGCCACCCATGTCCAGGAAGGCGATGACGTGGTGGCACTCGATGCTCGGCGCCGCCAGCGCCTGCTCGACAGCGCCGACGCGTTCAACCGCGATGGCTTCCGCGTGCTGGTGGTCGCCACCCGGCACATTCCCCCTACCGAAGAAAAGGCGCAGTACCACACCGACGACGAGTGCGACCTGGTGATCCAGGGTTTCCTCACCTTCCTCGATCCCCCCAAGGAAACCGCCGGCCCCGCCATCGCCGCGCTGCGTGATAGGGGCGTGCAGGTCAAAGTGCTGACCGGCGACAACCCGGTGGTCACCTGCAAAGTCTGCCGTGAAGTGGGCCTCGATCCCGGCCTGCCACTGTTGGGTCGCGACATCGAACGCATGGACGACACCACCCTGGGTATCCAGGTCGAAGCCCGCACCGTGTTCGCCAAGCTCACCCCGCTGCAGAAGTCACGAGTGCTCAAGGCCCTGCAGGCCAACGGTCACACCGTCGGTTTCCTCGGTGACGGCATCAACGATGCCCCGGCCCTGCGTGACGCCGATGTGGGGATTTCGGTGGACAGCGGCACCGATATCGCCAAGGAGTCGGCCGACATCATCCTTCTGGAAAAAAGCCTGATGGTGCTCGAGGAAGGCGTGGTACAAGGCCGCGAAACCTTCGGCAACATCATGAAGTACCTGTGCATGACCGCCAGCTCCAACTTCGGCAACGTGTTCTCGGTGCTGGTGGCCAGCGCCTTCATCCCGTTCCTGCCGATGCTGGCGATTCATCTGCTGCTGCAGAACCTGATGTACGACTTCTCCCAGCTGGCGCTGCCGTGGGACCGCATGGACAAGGAGTTCCTGCGCCAGCCACGCAAGTGGGATGCCGGCAACATCGGCCGCTTCATGCTGTGGATAGGGCCGACCTCGTCGATCTTCGACATCACCACCTTCGCCCTGATGTGGTACGTGTTTGCCGCCAATAGCGTCGAAATGCAGGCGCTGTTCCAGTCCGGCTGGTTCATCGAGGGCCTGCTGTCGCAAACGCTGGTGGTGCACATGCTGCGCACCCGCAAGGTGCCGTTCTTCCAGAGCACCGCAGCGCTACCGGTGCTACTGGCCACCGGTGCAGTGATGGCCTTGGGCATCTACCTGCCGTTCTCGCCGGTGGGTGCGATGGTGGGACTCGTACCGCTGCCGTGGGAATATTTCCCTTGGCTGGCCGCCACGCTCCTGGGCTACTGCGTGGTGGCTCAGGGCATGAAGACTTTGTACATCCGCCGGTTCGGCCAGTGGTTCTAGATGCTACCTGAAACCCCTTGAAGCGCGGTAAGGCACTATTGAAAGCCGCCCGGCACCTCATTGATCCCAGTTCCTTGAGCGTGCTCGGCGGTTTTTGTCTTATCTGGCCTAGACCACCCGTTCGTTCGAATCCTGCACATCGTTCACCGGGTAAGTGCATCATCTGAAAACATGATCATTTGAATAGTTCGACATCCAACTGGACAGCTTCTGATAATGCGGTTCATGAAAAACCACATGACACGCTGAAATTGAACCGTTCATCGTATTGACAGACAACGACCGTCACTTATACTCGACCGCATTGAGCATCACGTCGGCTGGAGCCGACTATAAGAACAAGGATGACAACAATGTTGATGCACGGCTGCGCACGCATGTGCCCAGCGCCTCGCGCGCTCTCTATAAGCCTTCACGGCAATCATAATAAAAGCTTCTACTGTCCTCAGACGTTCACCTCTTAGCTCCCTGCCCTTTATTAACATGCCCGCAACACTGACTTGCCGAGCCGGCTAACGGCGCTCGTCAATCCGTTTTGCTCGTCATGTGCACATGACCGTTGCTCTAAACACGCACGCGGCTTGTATTCGCCTGAACGAAAGTTTCTTAAATAACGGACGTTGTTAGTTCAATGGAGTGAATTTACCGTGTTCAAAAGACGCAAGCCCGTTGCCCTCGACCATCCAGATCTCGAGCGCGTGAAGTTGACACCGCAGATGCTCGATTACGACCGTTTCGCCAATCGTGGTCGCTCACAGTATCTGCCCTACGTCATGAGTTTCAATGCAGCCGACTATCAATCGCCCAGCATCCATACCGACCGACTGGGGTTTCGCATCGCCCATGATCGAAACGGCAGGCCGGTGAGCGCCGGCACGCTCGACGAGTGCCCGGCCGACATCGTCAACCTACTGGTAGGCGCCTCTCCCGCCTTGGGCTACGGGGCTTCCAGCGATGCAGCGAGTGTCGCCAGCCGGCTCGCGCACCACGACCCCGACGGCATTCCCTGGCTCAATTTCGCCGGGCATTGTTTCAATGCGACGCAGGAGCTGATGCTGTTCATGCTGCATCGGCATCGCCTGCCCAAGATCCGCAGAATCGTGGTGCTGGGCGGCTTCAACACCCTGGTCATGGCGCGCTTGCCCGAGTTCATTCGCGGTGAACTTCCACCCTTCTATTTCTGCGGCGATTATTACGAGAAGTTCGACGAGATCGCCGAAGCACATGGGGCATCTCTGCCGCCAGCGAAACTTCCAAAGTGGCCCACCGAAACCACAGCGGTCCCACCTGTCGGGGAAACACTGAGTCGTGCCACGGCAGAAACGGCGCGCTGCCTGGCGACATGGAAAAGTCTGGCCCAGGCACACGGCGCGGAACTGTCTTTTCTCATGCAACCGCTGGCCACTTGGGTGCGTTCTCCGTGCGCTGAAGAAAAGCGATTGTTTGACGAACTTGATCAGATCTCAAAACTCGGCACGTGGTCGCAATTATACGGTGATATATCCGACCCCACAGTCGCCGATCACTATTCCGATTATCTGGCCTCGGCGTGCCACACATTGGACCTGCCATTCACCAACTTGGTGCATGGCCTCAGGTCGCGACCGGCGAATGAATGGTTGTTTGTCGACCGCGCGCACTTCACCGATACCGGAAATGACGTCGTGGCGCAGGCCATTCAGCAACATCTGAACTAACAGGAAAGGAATCGATCATGTTCAAACGGATTCGACAGGCATTCAGCGCGCTCTTCAAGCGGAAGAAGAAGACCAAGAAAAAGAACAATTCCTCCATTTATCCGATGCACTGATGAACAGCGCCAGAACCGTGTTTTGCGCCCTGCTCAGCGCCGAATCGGGCGAGCAGGCTCGGCAAACCTTCTCGCCTGCCGACCTGCGCGCGTTGCTGCGTGACGTCCCGGTTGGCCAGGCAATGACCAACGACTGGCGCTGCCCCCAAGCGCTGGAAACGTTGGCACAGGAGACGGCCGACCGCGTGCAACGCTTGGCCAGGCCGTGGCGCGCTTTGTGCGCACGCCTGGAGACCGACGAACGTGCCGTACTCAGGGCCAAGGCCGTGCGCGAGGCCGCACCCTTGCTGGTCGGCAGCCAACACTTGCTGCACAGCGTCTGTGCCAGTTGGAACAACGAATCGTCCTATGCCATGGCGGTGTTGAGTATTCATGCAGCCGATGTCGGCAAAGGGCTGGCCGGCGCTGGACGCCTGCCACGCTACGCCGAACTGCTGCGTGAACTCGGACCTTCGGAAAACGGCATCGACCCTCTGCGCATCGGCGAGGATGAAAGCCTTTGCCCGGGCGCTTTCAACCTGGCGGCGATGCTGCTGGTGATGGGCCATTTCCCCGAATCGCTGTTGCCACAGATCCTTGGCGTCAACTTGTACCTGCGCCACGCCGGCCTGCTGCCGATGTTCGCGTTCATCGCCCAGCCCTCGCCCGCCACGTCCTTTCTCGACTTGCGCCGGGACCCGAGCGAACCGAACTGTGACTTGGCCGTGCTGGCCGGGACCGCAGTCTGCGACTTCCTGGCCCAGGCCGACGCCAGCGCCGAACAGGCGGTTGCCCAAGGTTATGCCTGGGCGCGCTGGCAGGTCGAAACGGCCCACAGCGCGCTGCTCGAGGTGCTCGAACGCTGGCTCGATCCCCGGGAAGCGGCACGGGATGTGATCAGGCGGCGACGCCCAGAGGCGTGTCAGTACCACGACAGCACCCGCTTGGCGGGCGCTCCGATGAAACCTATGCTGCAGACAGACGACGCGCTGCTACTGCTCGACCATCTGGCCAATAGCGCCTACGTTCGCCCAGGCGACCCCCACCGCAGTCCGCTGCTGAACGCATTGATCTCGCCCCGCGGCAAGATGTTTCGGATCTTCAGCCCCGACGACGTACTGATCCTGCAACGCTGGATCGCCGGACTGCCCTACGCCCAGGCCCCCAGCCCAGAACCTGCGCACCTGCACTGGAAGGACGACGGCCTGCTGCAGCGTGCCTTGTGCGTCGATGAGCGAGGCTCGGTCCTCTGCACTACCGTGCCCCCTCGCCAACGCTATACGCGCTGGCTTCACGTCGAACTCACCCCTGCAGAAGAGCAGCAGACTCGCGACTATGTGAACCGCTGGCTGGTCAGGTCTGCCAGAGCCCTGTCCAAGGGGCGCTGCCCACTGCCTGAGCGCTGGGCGCCCGGCGCACTGCGCCAGTGGCTGCAGCTCCAGCATGTGGCCGCCAATGCCACGCTGGATCCGGACGAGGCAGTGCCCACACGCGAAGAGGTGGTCGCCGACATTCTCGCCCTGGCCCCACTGACCATGATCGACGGTGCCTGGCTAGCAGGCTTCGCCCACCCTTCCTTAGCCAGTTCAGGGTTTGCCAGCCGATTGTTCGAAACCTTCTACGACGAACTCGGCAATGGTGTCCTGACGCAGAACCACCCGGTGATCTATCGCCAGTTATTGCGCGCCGTGCACGGCGAACTGCCGGCGACAGCCAGTGCCGACTACGCCGCCGCCGATTGCTTTACCGATCAGGATTTCGACCTGCCGCTGCTGTGGCTTGCGATCGGCCGCTATCCGCAACGCTACTGCGCGGAAATTCTCGGCCTCAACCTGGCGATGGAACTGTCTGGCGTAGGGGGCGGCTACCGGCGCACGCACAAGGCCTTGCGCGCCTATGGCTACCCCACCTTGTTCGTCGACCTGCACAACGCCATCGACAACATCGCGACCGGGCACAGCGCTTGGGCGGTCGCCAGTCTCGACACCTACCTCAGTGCTTTTGGCGCAACCGATCGAGAGGCCTTGTGGACACGCGTCCGCGTTGGCTTCGCCGCACTCAACCCCCCCAGGGAGGACACCATGCTGGACAAGTTCAAGGAACGAATGAGGTCGCTGCTATGACCTGCACGCTCGGCATTTCCGCTTTCTACCACGACAGCGCCGCCACCCTGGTGGTCGATGGCCACATCGTGGCGGCCGCCCAGGAAGAACGCTTCAGCCGTATTCGACACGATCCCGGATTTCCCACCCAGGCCATCGCATTCGTGCTGGCCGAGGCGGGGCTGTCCCTGGCGCAGGTCGACCATGTGGCGTATTACGAAGACCCTGCGCTGAAATTCCGTCGGGTGCTGTCCACCGCGGCCGTCGCCGGGTTTTCCTCGGCAGCGACCTACGCCCCCGTACTCAGTGATTGGTTCAAGACCAAGCGCCGCATGGACCGCCAGGTACAGCGGCATCTGCAGGAGATGGGCGATCGCCAGGGACGCGTGATCGAGGTTCATGGCCATCATCAATCCCACGCGGCCTCGGCGTTCTTTCCCAGCCCGTTCGAACGGGCGGCAGTGTTGTGCATCGACAGCGTCGGCGAATGGGCCACTACCACGCTGTGGCACGGCACGCCAGAAGGGCTGAAACAGGTTGCCGAGCTCGAGTTTCCCCACTCGCTCGGACTGCTCTACTCCGCGTTCACCTACTTCTGCGGATTCAAGGTGGACTCGGGCGAGTACAAGTTGATGGGCCTGGCCCCTTACGGCAAGCCGGTGCACGCCGATCGAATCCTGGCCGAGTTGATCGACGTCAAGCCTGACGGCAGCTTCCGCCTGGACTGGAGCAAGTTCGAGTTCATCGGTGGCGAGGTGATGACGGGGGAGGCGTTCGAACGCCTGTTCGGCGGACCTCGTCGCCTGCCGGAAGCGCCGTTGACCGAACGCGAGTTCGACCTCGCCGCCTCTGTGCAGAAAGTCACCGAATTGGTGGTGTCGCGCCTGGCGCAGACGGCGAGGGATCTGACCGGCGAGCGCAATCTGTGCATGGCTGGCGGGGTGGCACTGAACTGCGTGGCCAATGGCGTGGTGTCTCGGCAACGGACCTTCGATCGCCTGTGGATTCAGCCGGCGGCAGGGGATGCCGGAGGCTCGTTGGGCGCTGCGCTGCTGAGCGATCGCCGTGCCAGAAAGGTTCACGTGCGCGAATTGCCCAAAGGCGTGGACGGCATGCAGGGCGCGCTGCTGGGACCTGAATACAGCGACGCGCAGATCAAGGCCGAGCTCGACCTGTGCGGTGCGGTGTACCAGCAGTTGGATGACGAAGCGTTCGACCATCGGCTGATCCTCAGCATGGAGGAAGGCGGCGTGGTCGGCTGGTTCCAGGGGCGCATGGAGTTCGGTCCGCGCTCGCTGGGCAACCGCTCGATACTCGGCGACCCGCGCCGCGCCGACACCCAATCCACCATGAACCTGCGCATCAAGTTTCGCGAGTCTTTCCGGCCGTTTGCGCCGGTGGTGCTCGCCGAGCAGGCTTCGGAATACTTCGACATCGTCGAAGAAAGCCCTTACATGCTGGTGGTCTCGCCGGTCGCACAAGCCGTGCGCCGCAGCGTACCCGCCGCCCAAGCGGCACTCAGCGGCATCGACCTGCTCAAGGTGGTGCGCAGCAGCCTGCCGGCCATTACCCATGTGGACTTCTCGGCACGCGTGCAGACCGTGGACCGCGAGCGTAATCCGCGTTTCCGCGCGCTGCTGGAGCGCTTCGATCGCCGGACCGGCTGCCCGGTGCTGGTCAACACCTCCTTCAACGTGCGCGGCGAGCCCATCGTCAACACACCCGCGCAGGCCTACCGCTGCTTCATGCGCACCAACATGGACGTGCTGGCGATCGGCAATTTCTACCTGGAGAAAACCCAGCAACCGCACTTCGAAGAAGCCGTCGACTGGCGCGAGACCGTGCCGCTGGATTGAGTCGTTCAACCACTAGGGAAGGTGTATCCATGAGTTACGTCATCGTGTCTCTGTTGTCGCTGTTCGGCCCATTCATCCGTCGCGGCGCGCGTTTTGCACACCGGCCCGACCCACGCGCGGCCTCCTACCTGAAGCGCCTGCCATGAGTCTCATGGCCCTGGATGTGCACCAGGCCTCGGTGATCAACACGCTGAGAGTGCCAGGCTATGACCGGCAAGTGCTGGCGCAGTGTCGGCAACGCCTGGGCACAGCGCCGCACCGTGCCGAGGACGTCGGCAACGTCGGCGCACAATGGCTGCGTTCGACATTGGCCAGTGATGTGCTGCAGGCCATCGCCGCGTTTCCCGGCAGCGGCTACAAAGCCTTGTTGCTGCGTGGGATCGAGCTCAGTACCGAGGTACGCTCGCCCTGCGACGGGTTCCTGCCCGACGCCGAGTGCGTACTGGACTTCGATCTGCTGCATTTCGGCATGCTCGAACTGCTCGGCGTGCGTTGTCATGCCGTGGAATACGAGAACCACGGCAAGTTGGTACGCAACGTCGTGCCCGTACCACAGGCCGTCGGCACCACCAGCTCATGGGGCGCGGATGTCGACTTCTCCTGGCACACCGACAATCCCAACTGGCCGTTCGGCGACCAAGCGCTGGATGTCGCCCGCAGCGTACCCAACTACCTGGCCTTCACAGCGGTGCGCAACCAGGAGCAGGCGTCGACCGACATCGTCTGCATCGACCATGTACTGGCGCAACTGCCGAGCTTGGCCATCGAGCACCTGAGCGAATCGAGCTACGTCTTCGGTGCACCGGCCTCGAACGAAGGGTTCGACGGCGAACACCGCGTGATGCCGATTCTGGAACGCAGTGCCGAGGGCTATCGACTGCGCTTCGACGACGGCATCGTCAGCGCCCAGAGCCCCCACGCAGAGACCGCGCTGGCGCAATTGCGCGCGGTGCTCGGCCAGGTTCGCGGCATCGAACTGGTGCTGCAGCCCGGAGATTTCTTCATCTTCAAGAACACCCGTGTGCTGCATCGGCGCAGGGCTTTCAAACCTCTGCCCGATGGCCAGGCGCGCTGGTTGCGCCGGGTCTACGGCAACTGATCCCACTCCATCCTCACTCGAACAGGAAGTTTGCATGAACAAGCGTATTGCAGTCATTGGTGGTCGTCCTGCCCCGATTCACGGCGCCAAGGCCCTGGGTATCGATGTCGTGCTGGTGCACCAGCCAGGCGATTACGGAGACGACATCCTCAGCCACTGCGAACAGGTGGTGCACGCGCCGCTGGACGACGCGGCAGCGATCATCAAGGTGCTCGAGCCGCTGCACCGCGAGCGCCCCTTCGCGCGCATCATCACCACCACCGAAGTGGCGGGTGAGTCGACCGGCAAGGTCGTCGATCATTTCCAGCTCACCGGCGTGTCGTACAAGACGGCCCACCTGCTCAAGGACAAGGTGGCCATGCGCAAGCTGCTGGCCGAGCATGACCTCAGCCCGGTCGCCTACCGTCATGTGACCTGCGCGCAGGACGCCATCGACTTCGTGGCCGAGCACGGCCGGTCGGTGCTCAAGCCTGCCGAAGGCGTCGCCAGCCTGCACATCCACCCCTGCTTCGACGCCGACACTGCTACCCAGGCCTGGCAAGCGCTCAAGCACGCCGAGGTGCGACACATCATCATCGAGGAGTACCTCGATGGCCCAGTGGTCAGCGTCGACTCGTTCTCCTTCGCCGGGCGTCACCTGCCCATCGGCTACTCGCAGTACCGCATGAATGACAAATACGTGGAGTGGGAAGTCAGCACCCCCAGCACCGACGCCGCGAAATGGCTGCCGGAGCTCATGGACATGACCTGCCGCCTGCTCGATGCCGTGGAACTGGTGGAAGGTCCGTCGCACAGCGAGTTCGTGCTCACCGACAAAGGCCCACGGGTGCTGGAGTCGCACGCACGTCTGGCCGGTTCCGGGGCCCCGGAACTGGTGCGCCGCGCATTCGGCCTGGACCTGAACCGGATGTTCCTGACCGTGCCGCTGGGCATCGACGAACTGCCACTGCAATCGCCCCAGCCCAAAGCCGGCGCTGCGATCCAGTTCTTCGTGCCGACTCCGGGCACGGTGCGCAAGGTCGAGCTCGACCTCAAACCCGATGTCGATGTCCGTCACACCCGCCCCGGCGAGACCCCACGCGTCTTCCTGCCCTTCCTGTTCGAGCTGGGCGAGGCGCAACAGGCGGTGGTCATTCAGAAACACGAAGGCGACACGATACCGGCCCTGGATACGGTCGCCGACTGCGTGTCGGGCTATGTGCTGGCCACCGGCAGCTCACGCGAGGATGCCGTGCGCATCGGCGATGAATTGGTGCAGGCGGTGCACTTCATCATGGAGCCCAAGGCATGAGCTACGTGCTCTGCCTGCACCGGTGGGTGGGGCGCCAGGCACTCTACGAGCGTTATGGCCTTGAGCCGGGCATGCAGATCCGCGCGATCTGCACGGCCGAATCCGCGCAGTCGCTGCCCGAGGATCGGCTGGCCTCGATCTCGACGCTGGAATCGCTGGACGATGCCACTGCGGTGATTGCCGAGGCGCAGCGGCTGATCGAGCTGCACGGTGTCCCGCATCGGGTGGTTGCGCTCAACGAAGGCGACCTGCTCAACGCTGCGGCGATCCGCGAACGATGGGGCGTGCCAGGCGACCCCTGCGCCTGGATCGAGCGCTTTCGCGACAAGCTGACCATGCTCGAGGTCGCCGCCCGACAGGCGGCGATCGCGATCCTGCCCGCGGTGAGCGCCGAGGACCCGCAGGCGGTACAGCGGTTGCTGGCCGAGCACGGCTATCCATTGGTGCTCAAGCCACGATGCGGTACCGCCAGCCGCGGTGTGCGGATCCTGCGCCAAGCGCAAGACCTGAGGCTGCTGCAAGCGCCGCACGCCGAGCCAATGATGGTTCAGGCGTTCTGCGCAGCGCCGATCCTGCACGTGGATGGTTGGTGGGACGGCGAGCGGATCGTCGTCCTGACCGCCTCGCGATACGTCAACAGCTGTGCCGACTTCGGGCCGGACAGCGCGCTAGGCAGCATCGAACTGGACGCGGACGAACACGAGCGCGCTATCGCCGAGCAGGTGGCGGCGCTGCTCGCGGTCTTCGCAGGCCAACGCGAGATCGTCTTCCACCTCGAATTGTTCGACGATGGTCAGACCTTGCGTTTCCTGGAGATCGGCGCACGCGTCGGCGGCGCGGAGATTCCATTTCTGTGGCGCGAGGTGCGTGACATCGACTTGGTCGGCATTGCCTGGGAGCTGCAGACCGAGGCCTGTAGCCGTCAGCGCGATCATGCCCGCACCCGCAGCCGCGACGGGCGACCGCTGCACGGCGAGCGCGGTGCCTGGGTGATCGGCCGCCGGGAAAGCCCCTTGCGCACCGAGTTGGGTACGCTGTACTGGGCGCAGGAGGCGCTGCCCGCCGGTGTGCCCAGCGGGGTCTACGAGGGCGCCCGCACTCGTCTGCGGCTGCGCAGCTTCGACCGTCCGGCGCTGGTGCGGGATGTGGAGCGCATCTTCGAGCATCTGGCACAGACCTGGAGTGCCTCGGCATGACCGCTCGCGGCATGCCGCACACCGGCACTGTCAGCGTGCAGATGAGCGCCACTGTCGCTGGCGACTCGGCGCATGTCACTATCGACGTCTCAAAGGCGCCCGTCCTCGGTCGGGCGCTGGCAGGGACAGCCCGTGGACGCTGGTGGCCGGCGCAAGACCGGCCCTAGCGCACGCTTAACTTTTGCAGGAGCAATTCCGATGCCAGTGGAAAACTTGATAGGCGTGGCGATCATCGCCTTGGGCATGGTCCTGACGCCTGGCCCTAACATGGTCTACCTCACCTCCAGAGCGATCTCCCAAGGACGCCTGGCCGGCATGATCTCGCTCGCCGGCGTAGCGCTCGGCTTCATCTGCTATCTGGTCGCCTCCGGGCTTGGCCTGTCCGCGTTGTTCAAGGCCGTGCCGATGGCCTACGACGTGGTACGCATCGCCGGGGCCTTCTACCTGGGCTACCTGGCGTGGAACATGATCCGCGGCTCCTCGCCCTTCGAAGCGCGCGAACTGCCCCCTCATTCACCGCGCAAGCTGTTCACCATGGGCCTGGTGACCAACCTGCTCAATCCCAAGATCGCCTTGATGTACTCGGCCCTGATCCCTCAGTTCATCAATCCCGCTGCTGGGTCGACCCTGCAGCAGTACATGCAGTTGGGGCTGGTACAGATCAGCATCGCCGTGACCGTCAATGGCCTGATCGTGCTGGCGGCGGCGCGGGTCAGCCGCTTCCTGACCGCGCGGCCGAAAGCCATGCGTGCCCAGCGCTGGGTATCCGGTGGGGTGCTCGGTGCTTTCGCCATCGACATCCTGATGCGCAAGCCACTGGACTGAACCGGTTGCCCGCCGGCAGGCGCTGGCGGGTACTGGCCACTTTTAGCGGCCCCCGGCCACCGGCACGATGGTCCCTGTGACATAGCTGGCTGCCTCCGAGGCCAGCCAGCACACGCAATCGGCCACTTCCTGGGGTAAACCGGCGCGACCGGCTGGCACGCCACTGGACATCTCGGCCAGCCGCTCGGGCTTGCCGGCCGCCGCGTGCAACTCGGTCTCGATCAACCCCGGAGCGACCGCATTGACCCGGATCCCGTCGCCGGCGACCTCCTTGGCCAGGCCACGGGTCAGGCTATCGATAGCCCCTTTGCTCGCCGCGTAGTGAATCCACTCGCCCGCCCCGCCCAACTCGGCGGCACGCGATGACACGTTGACGATGACCCCGGCCGCGCCGCCATGGGAATACCCCATGCGCCGCACCGCCTCGCGGGCGCACAGGAAGGCACCGAAGACGTTGACCTGAAAGACGTGTTCCAGCCGTTCGTAGGACAGCGCCTCAAGTCTGGAAAAGCCTTCGGTGATGCCCGCATTGTTGACCAGCAACGACAGCGGCGTGCCGCGTCGGTCCACGGCGTCGAACAACGCCATCACGGCCTCCGGCGAGGCGAGGTTCAACGGGAAACGCCAGGCTCGACCACCCGCAGCGCCAATCGCATCCACCACCTGCTGTGCCGCGTCGTTGTTCTGCTCGTAGGTCAGGCAGACCTCGTACCCTTGTTGCCCGAGCTGGCGGGCGATCGCCGCACCGATCCCGCGGCTGCCGCCCGTCACCACTGCCAAGCCATTCATGTCGACATCCTTATCCGGAGGAGAAAATCGAGGATGCTGTCACTGTAGGTCAAGAAGGCTGGCGGTGGCGTCGGCTGCCCTCAAACGATCAGGGCATCCCCCCCCCGCTGCTGCGGCAAAACCCCGTCTCACTCTTTCCCTGCCCACACCCAATCCCACCACTATCCTTGCCCCCAGCCGCAGGACGCGGCGTCCCCAGCGATCAAGGAGTGTCCATGTCCCTCGCCCTCGTCCACAGCCGCGCCCAGGTCGGGGTGCTGGCGCCGGCGGTCAGCGTCGAAACCCATCTGGCCAACGGCCTGCCCAACCTCACCCTGGTGGGCTTGCCCGAGGCCACGGTCAAGGAAAGCAAGGACCGGGTGCGCAGCGCCATCGTCAACTCCGGGCTGGAGTATCCCGCGCGGCGCATCACCCAGAGTCTTGCCCCGGCCGATCTGCCCAAGGACGGCGGGCGCTACGACCTGGCCATCGCCCTGGGCATTCTCGCCGCCAACGGGCAGGTGCCGGTAGCCACCCTGGCCGACTTCGAATGCCTGGGCGAGTTGGCGCTTTCAGGGGCGCTGCGGCCGGTCCAGGGCGTGTTGCCGGCGGCGCTGGCCGCGCGCGAAGCCGGGCGGGCGCTGGTGGTGCCGCGTGAGAACGCCGAGGAAGCGAGCCTGGCGGGCGGTCTGATGGTGTATGCCGTCGGGCATCTGCAGGAACTGGTCGCGCACCTCAACGGCCAGGTGCCGCTGCCGACCTATGCGGCCAACGGGCTGACCCTGCGCACGCGGCCCTACCCAGACCTCAGCGAAGTGCAGGGGCAGGTCGCTGCCAAGCGCGCCCTGCTGGTGGCCGCCGCCGGAGCGCACAACCTGCTGTTCACCGGCCCGCCCGGCACCGGCAAGACGCTTCTGGCCAGTCGCCTGCCCGGTTTGCTGCCGCCCCTGGACGAGCACGAGGCGCTCGAGGTGGCGGCGATCCAGTCGGTCAGCGGCAAGGCGCCGCTGGACTGCTGGCCGCAAAGACCCTTTCGCCATCCGCACCACTCGGCGTCCGGCCCGGCGCTAGTGGGCGGAGGCAGCAGGCCACAGCCCGGCGAAATCACCCTGGCCCACCATGGGGTGCTGTTTCTCGACGAGTTGCCGGAATTCGAGCGGCGGGTGCTGGAAGTGCTGCGCGAGCCGTTGGAGTCTGGAGAGATCGTGGTATCGCGGGCCAGAGACCGGGTGCGCTTTCCAGCACGCTTTCAACTGGTGGCAGCGATGAATCCCTGCCCCTGTGGCTATCTGGGCGACCCGGCAGCGCGCTGTCGTTGCAGCCCGGAACAGATCCAGCGCTACCGCAACAAACTCTCTGGTCCCCTGCTCGACCGTATCGACCTGCACCTGACCGTGGCGCGCGAGAGCACCACCCTCAGCCACCAGGCCAGCGGCGAAGGCAGCGCCAGCGTCGCCGCCGTGGTCGCCGAATGCCGCGAACGCCAGCAGCGGCGCCAGGGCTGCGCCAATGCGTTTCTCACCTTGTCGGGCCTGCGTCAGCACTGTGCATTGAACAGCGCCGACATGACCTGGCTGGAGAACGCTTGCGAACGGCTCAACCTGTCGCTGCGCGCGGCCCACCGGCTGCTCAAGGTGGCGCGAACCCTGGCCGACCTCGAACAGGCCGAGCGTATCGAACGCACGCACCTGGCCGAGGCTCTGCAGTATCGGCCGGGTAGTTAGCGGCAGGCCATTGGTCAAGCCGACGCTCCAGGCACTGATAGCGCCCGCCTGCGTGGGCACCTTGACCTGAGCGCGCAAGGGAGCGCTTCACGCAGGAAATTAGCGCGTGGTTGGCAAGCGTGCCCTTTTGTCTAATGGCATCATGAACCGCCTCTTTTCCCGGAGTTTCCCCATGCCCCCAGAAGGCAGCCTGCTGCAGACCGCCGTCATCTTCCTGCTCGCCGCCGTGGTCGCCGTGCCCTTGGCCAAACGCCTGCAACTGGGCGCGGTAATCGGTTACCTGCTGGCGGGGGTCGCCATCGGCCCGCAGGCACTGGGCCTGATTCGCGATACCGAAAGCGTGGCGCACATCTCCGAGCTGGGCGTGGTCCTGCTGCTGTTCATCATCGGCCTCGAACTCTCGCCGCGGCGCCTGTGGCTGATGCGCAAGGCGGTATTCGGCGCAGGCCTGGCGCAGGTGCTGCTGACCGGCTGCCTGATCGGCGCCATCGCCTGGTTCGGCTTCGGCCAGACGCTGTCTGCTGCGGTGGTGCTGGGCCTCGGCCTGGCGCTGTCGTCCACCGCGCTGGGCCTGCAGAGCCTGGCCGAAAGCCGGCAATTGAACGCCCCGCATGGCCGTCTGGCCTTCGCCATCCTGCTGTTCCAGGACATCGCAGCCATTCCGTTGATCGCCTTGGTGCCGCTGCTGGCCAGCGGACCGGACAACAGCCACGGCGATAACCTCGAACATGGCCTGCGCATCGTCGGCAGCATCGCCATCGTTATCGTCGGCGGGCGCTACCTGCTGCGCCCGCTGTTTCGCATCGTCGCTCGCACCGGGCTGCCGGAAGTGTCCACCGCCACAGCGCTGCTGGTGGTGATCGGCACCGCCTGGTTGATGGAAGAGGCCGGCATTTCCATGGCCCTGGGCGCCTTCCTCGCCGGCCTGCTGCTGGCGGACTCGGAGTACCGGCACGAACTGGAGTCGCAGATCGAACCCTTCAAGGGGCTGCTGCTGGGGCTGTTCTTCATCAGCGTGGGCATGGGCGCCAACCTCGGTCTGCTGCTCGACGCACCTGTCCTGCTGCTGGGCCTGACGCTGTTGCTGGTAGCGGTGAAACTGCCGCTGCTGATGCTGGTGGGACGCGCGGTCGGCGGGCTGAGCCGAGTCAGCGCGCTACGCCTGGGACTGGTGCTGGCCGCTGGCGGCGAATTCGCCTTCGTGGTGTTCAAGCTGGGCAAGGACGAGGGCCTGTTCGACGCCTACACCTACGACCTGCTGCTGATGACCATCACCCTGTCGATGGCCCTCACGCCGCTGTTGCTGCTGGCCAGCGCGCGGCTGATCAAACGCCCGGCGCCGGCCCGCGAGGTGCCCGAGCATTACCGCAGCATCCAGGCCGATACGCCACGGGTGGTGATCATCGGCATGGGCCGCATGGGCCAGATCGTGGCGCGGATCCTGCGCGCGCAGAAGGTGCCATTCATCGCGCTGGACACCTCGGTGGATGCGATCGAAATGACCCGCTCCTTCGAGCAGGCGCCGGTGTTCTATGGCGATCCGCTGCGCCCGGAGGTGCTGCATGCGGCCAAGGTCGGCCAGGCGGAGTATTTCGTGATCACCATCGACGATGCCGAGGCCGCCGTGCGCATCGCCGAACGGGTAAAACAGGAATACCCGCACCTGAAAGTCATCGCCCGGGCGCGTAACCGCCAGCATGTGCACAAGCTGGTGGACGTGGGTGCCGAGCCGATTCGCGAGACGTATTACTCGAGCCTGGAGATGACCCGCCTGACCCTGATCGGCCTGGGCCTGAGCGAGGCCCAGGCGGCCGATCGCATCCAGCGCTTCACCGAGCACGACCAGCAGGTGCTGGAGGCCCAGGGGCGTGTGCGTGACGACCGCGCCAAGGTGATGCAGACCGCGCAGGAAGCCCGGGTCGAGCTGCAGCGCTTGTTCGAGTCCGACAACGACTGAACCTCAGAGGGCTGCTCGGCAGCCCTCATGAGCGGCAAGCGGACTCAAACGTCCGTCACCTTCTGCCAGACCTTGGGCCGGAAGAACAACGTCTCGCCGCGCGCCAGACCGGTGAGGCTGTCATGGTCCTTGACCACTTCGGCCTCGATCAGCTCGCTCTGCCCTTCGACCTTCAAGGTCACCCGCGTGGTCGCGCCCAGCGGGCGGATGTCGCGCACCTCGGCGGCGTGATGGCCTTCGGTCTCGTGGCGCGACAGCGACACTTCGTGCGGACGGAACAGCACGTGGTTGCCTTCGCTCAGGGCCAGGCGATTGGAGTCGCCCAGGAAGTGATAGACGAAGTCGTTGGCCGGCTGCTCGTACACCTCGCCCGGCGAACCGATCTGCTCGATCACGCCCTTGTTCATCACCACGATGCGGTCGGCCACTTCCATGGCCTCCTCCTGGTCGTGGGTGACGAACACCGAGGTCAGGTTGATGTCCTCGTGCAAACGCGCCAGCCAGCGGCGCAGCTCCTTGCGCACCTTGGCATCCAGGGCGCCGAACGGCTCGTCGAGCAGCAGCACCTTGGGCTCCACCGCCAGGGCGCGGGCCAGGGCGATGCGCTGACGCTGCCCGCCAGACAACTGCTCGGGGTAGCGGTCGGCGAGCCAGTCGAGCTGCACCATGTTCAGCAGCTCATGAACCTTCTCGGCGATGCGGCTTTCGCTCGGCCGCTCGCCCTTGGGCTTCATGCGCAGACCGAAGGCGACGTTGTCGAACACGCTCATGTGACGGAACAGGGCGTAGTGCTGGAACACGAAGCCGACGTTGCGATCGCGCACGTCGTGGCCGGATACATCCTCGCCATGGAACACGATGCTGCCATCGTCCGGGGTTTCCAGACCAGCGATGATGCGCAGCAGGGTGGTCTTGCCGCAGCCGGACGGGCCGAGCAACGCCACCAGCTCACCGCTGTGGATATCCAGGTTGATGGCGTTCAGGGCCTGGAAACTGTTGAAGCGCTTGCTGACGTTACGAACTTCGATCGACATGACTCATTCCTCCGCGGCGCTGTGGCGCAGGCGGTTAATTCGGTTCTCGCTCCACTGCTTGAGCAGCAGGATGAAGAGCGCCAGGATCAGCAGCAGGCTGGCCACGCTGAAGGCCGCCACGTGGTTGTACTCGTTGTAGAGGATCTCCACGTGCAGCGGCAAGGTGTTGGTGACGCCGCGAATGTGCCCGGACACCACCGACACCGCGCCGAATTCGCCCATGGCCCGGGCGGTGCACAGCACCACGCCGTAGATCAGGCCCCACTTGATGTTCGGCAAGGTGACGTGCCAGAACATCTGCCAGCCGTTGGCGCCCAGCAGGCGCGCGGCCTCCTCCTCCTGGGTGCCCTGCTCCTGCATCAGCGGGATCAGTTCGCGAGCGACGAAGGGCACGGTGACGAAGATGGTCGCCAGGACGATGCCCGGCAGGGCGAAGACGATCTGGATATCGTGGTCCTGCAACCACGGCCCGAACAGGCCCTGGGCGCCGAACATCAGCACGTAGACCAGGCCGGCGATCACCGGCGAGACCGAGAACGGCAGGTCGATCAGGGTGACCAGCACGCTCTTGCCACGGAAGCTGTACTTGCTCACGCACCACGCAGCGCTGACACCGAACACCAGGTTCAAGGGCACCGAGATCACCACGGCGAGCAACGTGAGTTCGAGCGCCGCCAGCGCGTCGGCCTCGAAGATCGCCTCGAAGAAGGTACCGAAGCCGTTTTTCAGCGCCTGCGACACCACGATCACCAGCGGCAGCAGCAGGAACAGCGCGAACACCAGCCAACCGAGGCCGATCAGCACGCGCCGCGAGGTGGCGCTGCCACGGCGGGCGGCATTGGCGGCAGCGCTTGCGTTCAGAGTGGATGAAGACATGACCGGGCCTCCTTCAAGGGGTTTCGATGCGCCGCTGAAGCAGGTTGATCAGCAGCAGCAGGATGAAGGAAACCACCAGCATCAGCACGCCGATGGCGGTGGCGCCGGTGTAGTCGTATTGGTCGAGCTTGACCATGATCAGCAGCGGCAGGATCTCGGTCTTCATCGGCATGTTGCCGGCGATGAAGATCACCGAACCGTACTCGCCCACGCCTCGGGCGAAGGCCAGGGCGAAACCGGTGAGCCAGGCCGGCAGCAGCGCCGGCGCCAGCACATGACGGAACACTTGCAGCGGTTTGGCGCCCAGGCACGCGGCGGCTTCCTCGACTTCACGCGGGATGTCGGCGAGCACCGGCTGTACCGTGCGCACCACGAACGGCAGGGTGACGAAGGTCAGCGCCAGGGTGATGCCCAGCGGCGTGTAGGCGATCTTCAGGCCCAGGTCGGTGGCGAACTGCCCGACCCAGCCGGACGGCGCATACAGCGCGGTCAGGGCGATGCCGGCCACGGCGGTGGGCAGAGCGAACGGCAGGTCGATCATCGCGTCGATGATCTTGCGGCCGGGAAAGGTGTAGCGCACCAGCACCCAGGCCAACAGGGTGCCGATCACCCCATTGATGAGCGCGGCGCACAGGGCAGTGCCGAAACTCAGCTTCAGCGCAGCGAGCACACGCGGTGCGCTGACGATGGTCCAGAACTGCTCCCAGGTGAGCTGGGCGGCATGAATGAACATGGCGGCCAGCGGTATCAGCACGATCAGGCTGAGGTACACCAGTGTGTAGCCCAGCGTCAGCCCGAAGCCGGGTATGACGGGGGAAATGCGACGTGACATAGGAATCCCTGGTTGAACGCACGCAGCCCGGGAGCGCTCCCGGGCCGCTGCAGGCTACTGAAGGGTGTTGCATTCGGGGCCGCAACGCAGCCCCGATGACTCATTGCGCCTGGTAGATCTGGTCGAACACACCGCCATCGTTGAAGAACTTCGGCTGTGCAGTTTTCCAGCCGCCGAAGTCCTTGTCGATGGTCACCAGGTCCAGTTTCGGGAACTGCTTGCCAAACTCGGCAGCCACTTTCTCGTCACGCGGACGGTAGAAGTTCTCGGCAGCGATCTTCTGCCCGGCCGGGCTGTACAGGTACTTGAGGTATTCGGTGGCGATCGCGGTATTGCCTTTCTTCTCGGCGTTCTTGTCCACCACCGCCACCGGCGGCTCGGCCAGGATCGACAGCGACGGCACGACGATCTCGAACTTGTCGCTGCCACCGTCTTCCTTGAGCGCCAGGAAGGCTTCGTTTTCCCAGGCCAGCAGCACGTCACCCTGACCGTTGTTGACGAAGGTGATGGTCGAGCCGCGCGCACCGGTATCGAGCACCGGCACATGCTTGAACAGCTCCTGCACGTAGGCCTTGGCCTTGTCCTCGCTGCCGCCGCTCTTCAGGCCGTAGGCCCAGGCGGCCAGGAAGTTCCAGCGGGCACCGCCGGAGGTCTTCGGGTTCGGGGTAATGACCGAAACGTCCTTCTTGATCAGGTCGCCCCAATCCTTGATGCCCTTGGGGTTGCCCTTTCGCACCAGGAACACAATGGTCGAGGTGTAGGGGGTGCTGGCGTCCGGTAGGCGGGTCTGCCAGTTCTCGGGCAAGGTCTTGCCGAGCTTGGCGATTTCGTCGATGTCGCCCGCCAGCGCCAAGGTCACCACGTCGGCGCGCAGGCCGTCGATCACTGCCCGGCCCTGCTTGCCCGAACCGCCATGGGACTGCTGGATCTTCACCTTGTCGTCCGGATGCGCCTGTTGCCAGTGCTTGATGAACTCGGCGTTGTACTGCTGGTACAGCTCGCGGGTCGGGTCGTAGGACACGTTGAGCAGTTCGTAGTCCTTGGCGATCGCGGAACCGGCAAACACAGCGCTGGCCAGGGCGGCGAGCGCGTAACGGCGGATGGACATGCTGAAGCTCCTGAAAAGGGTGTTTTCTAATTAGAGGTGTTGGCGATCAGCCGGACTTCTGCCCTGGCTGCTGCAGGCGAAACTTCTCCTTGCGCTCGATCTGCACCACCTGGGCGTTGTGCACGGTGATCTCCACCGCGCCATAGCGCAGGTCGCGCAGGGCGCTCTGGATCTCACGCAGAATGGTGGCTTCGTCCTGTCCGTCGATGCTGCGCAGCGATGCACTCATGCTCGTTCTCCGTTGAGTCGGGGTGCCGGGCAGAGGGGAGGAATTGCGCCTGGCTTGAGGGCAATAGTAGTGAGGGCGGGATATTCTTAAAAATAATGTTTAAGAATGTTTATATAACTTTTAGCAAGGTCACATCCAAGCCTGACCCTGCCATCCCTGTAGGCGCGGCGCCAGTGCGCCTACAGGAGCGTGCAGCCAGCGGCCTCAGTGTTTTTCCTGCGGCTCGCGGATCTTGTACCAGGCCACGTACAGCGCCGGCAGGAACAGCAGGGTCAACAGCGTTGCGCTGATGATGCCGCCGATCATGGCGTAGGCCATCGGCCCCCAGAACACCTCGCGGGCAATGGGGATCATGCCCAGGCTGGCCGCCGCGGCGGTGAGCAGGATCGGTCGGCGGCGGTGATTGGTAGCCTCCACCACGGCATCCCACGGCGAGTAGCCATCGGCCTCGAAGGCATCGATCTGGGTCACCAGGATCACCGAGTTGCGGATGATGATGCCGATCAGCGCGAGGATCCCCAGTATCGCCACGAAGCCCATCGGCGTACCGGTCGGTACCAGTGCCAGGACCACGCCGATCAACCCCAGCGGCGCCACGCTGGCCACCAGGAACAGCTTCTGCACGCTGTGCAACTGGATCATCAGGAAGGTCGCCATGAGGAACAGCATCAGCGGCAGCACTTTGGCGATCGGACCCTGGGCCTTGCCGCTTTCCTCCACCGTGCCGCCGGTGGCCACTTCGTAGCCGACCGGCAGGGAACCGGCGAACTCGTCGATCTTCGGCTTGAGCTGGGCCACCAGGTCGGTGGGCTGGATGTCGCCGTTGACCGAGGCCTTGATGGTGATGGTCGGCTTGCGATCGCGGCGCCACACCAGCGGCTGCTCCAGTTCGTAGCGCACCGTGGCGAACGACAGCAGCGGAATCGACACGCCGCTGGGGCTGACGATCTGCAGGTCCTGCAGGGTGTCCGGCGAGCCACGCTCGCTGTCCTTGGCGCGCGCCACCACGTCGATCAAGTAGATCTCGTCGTTGACCTGGGTGACGGGCGCGCCGCTGACGATGCTGTTCATCACATTGGCCACGTCCTCGGACGACAGCCCCAACTGCCGCGCCTTGTCCTGGGCGATCTCGACGCGCAGCACTTTGCCCGGCTCGTTCCAGTCGTACATCATCTCGCCGATGTTGGGATTCTTGTCGAGCAGGGTGGCCAGGTCGATGGCGTGCTTGCGCACCTCGTCGATGTCCTTGCCACTCACGCGGTACTGGATCGGCCGGCCCACCGGTGGCCCCATTTCCAGCGATTGCACGTTGGTGCCGATGCCGACGAAGTCCTTGCGCAGACGCTCCTGCAACTTGGCGATCAGCGCGTTGCGCTGCTCCAGGCCCGTGCTGACGATCACCAACTGGGCGTAATACGGGTTCTGCAATTGCTGGTCCAGCGGCAGGTAGAAGCGCACCGCGCCCTGGCCGATGTAGGTGCTCCAGTGGTCGATGTCCGGATCGTCCTTGAGCGTCGCTTCGAGGCGATCGACCACGCGTCGGGTTTCCTGGATCGAGGCATTCTGCGGCAGGTTCAGGTCGAGCAGGATTTCCGGCCGGTCCGAGGACGGGAAGAACTGGTTCTGCACGAAGCGCATGCTCAACAGCGCCAGGGCGAACAGCAGCACAGTGCCGATGATGGTCAGCCAGCGATGGCGCATGCACCACAGCAGGCTGCCCTCGAAGGCGCGGCCAATGCGCCCCGGTTCTTCGTCATGGGGTTTGACCTTGCTGCTGAGGATGTGCACCCCGAGCACCGGGGCGAAAAACACCGCCACCACCCAGGACACCAGCAGCGCCACCGCGATCACCGCGAACAAGGTGAAGGTGTACTCGCCCGCCGAGCTGGCGTTGAGGCCGATGGGCACGAAGCCGGCCACCGTGACCAAGGTGCCGGTGAGCATCGGGAAGGCGGTCGAGGTATAGGCGTACGTGGCCGCCTCCTGCTTGCTCTCGCCCATTTCCAGGCGCGTGACCATCATCTCCACGGTGATCATCGCATCGTCCACCAGCAGGCCCAGGGCGATGATCAGCGCGCCCAGGGAAATGCGCTGCATGGTGATGCCGCTGTACTCCATGAACACGAAGACCATCGCCAGCACCAGCGGGATCGAGCAGGCCACCACCAGCCCGGCACGGATGCCCAGGCTGATGAAGCTGACCACCAGCACGATGATCACCGCCTCGAACAACGCGCTGGTGAAGCCGCCGACGGCGTCCTCGACCACCCGCGCCTGGTTCGACACGGTATGCACGCCCACCCCGACCGGCAACTCGGCGGTGATGGCGTCCATCTTCTCGCGCAGGACCTTGCCGAATTCCTGAATGTTGCCGCCCTTCTTCATGCCGATCGCCAGGCCGATGGCGGTCTGGCCGTTGTAGCGGAACATCGGCGCCGGCGGATCCTGGAAGCCGCGCTCGATGTCGGCGATGTCGGCCAGGCGGAAGAAACGATCGTTGATGCGCAGGTTGACCACTTGCAGGTCTTTCTCCGAGGCGAACTGGCCAGTAGTGCGCACCGAGATGCGCTCGGGACCGGCCTCGATCACCCCAGCCGGGGTCACCGCGTTCTGCGCTTGCAGGGCCTGCATGACCTGGCGTTGATCGATGCCCAGCGCCGCCAGCTTGCGCGTGGAGAAGTTCAGGTAGAGCACCTCGTTCTGCACACCGATGGTCTCGACCTTGCCGATGTTCGGCACTTCGCGCACCTCGGCGCGCACCTGCTCGACATAGTCGCGCAACTGGCGCAGGTCCAAACCATCGGTGGTGAAGGCGTAGATCGACCCGAACACGTCGCCGAACTCGTCGTTGAAGGCCGGGCCCTGCAAGCCTTGCGGAAACTCGCCACGGATGTCCTGGATCTTCTTGCGCACCTGGTACCAGATCTGCGGAATGTCCTCGGCCTGGGTGGTGTCGCGCAGGTACACGAACACGGTCGACTCGCCGGGGCGGGTGTAGCTCTTGACGTAGTCGAGCGAATCCAGCTCCTCGAGCTTTTTCTCGATGCGGTCGGTGACCTGGTACAGGGTTTCGTCCTGGGTCGCGCCCGGCCAGCGGGTCTGGATGACCATGGTCTTGATGGTGAAGGACGGATCTTCTTCGCGTCCCAGGTTCATGTAGGAGAACACGCCCATCAGCAAGGCGACGAACATCAGGTACCACACGAAGGACTGGTGCTTGAGCGCCCAGTCCGACAGGTTGAAGCGTCCTTTCATCGTGCGTCCTCGTCGACTTTGACCGGCTGGCCCGGTTTGAGGCTGTTGACGCCCGCAGTGACCACGCGCTCGCCCGGCTGCAAGCCACTGGCGACCACGATGCGCTTGGCGTCGCGGTCGATGAGCGTGACCTCGCGGGTCGCTACGCTGTGCTGCTGCGGATCGACCACCCACACCAGGGTCTTGCCCTCGCGCTCGATCAGCGCGGTGGCCGGCAGCTCGCTACGTGGGCTGATGGCCGAGCTGAGGGTGACACTCACCGCAGTGCCCAGGTGGAAGGCCGGCGGCGTGCTGGCCAGGGTCAGCCGCGCGCGGCGGGTACGGGTGGCGGCATCGGCCTGGGGCTCGAGCTCGCGCAGGGTGGCGGTGGTGGCGATGCTCGGGTCCAGTTGCGAGGCGACGGTGAACACCAGCGATGGGCTGAGCTGCTCGGCAACCGGGATCGGCAGGTCGATCACCGCCTCCTTGACGTCGGGACGCGCCAGCGTGACCACTTCCTGGCCGGCACTCACCGTTTGCCCAGCCTCGGCGCGCCAAGCGGTGACCACAGCGGCGTGATCGGCCTTGAGCGTGCTGTAGCCCAACTGGTCACGGGCCTGGCTGACCGACGCGCGCGCCTGCTCCAGCGAGGCGCTGCTGGTCTTCAGGTCGGTCTGGGCGATGTCCAGTTGAGCCTGGGCGCCGACGCCACGGTCATACAGTTGCTGCTGGCGGCGGGCGTTGGCCTGGGCATTGATCCACTGCGCCTGGACCCTGGCCAGGTCGCCCTCGGCAGCGCGCAGTTGGTTCTGTTGATCGGTGGGGTCGAGGGTGGCGAGGGTCTGGCCTGCCTCGACCTGCGCGCCGACATCCACCCAGCGCCGGGCGATGCGACCGGACACGCGAAAGCCCAGCGTGCTTTCATAACGCGCCTCGATGTTACCGGCGAAGCGGCCCAACTGCGCTTGGGACAAAGGCTGCACCACGGTGGACAGCACCGGCCGCACCGGCTCGGGCTTATCGTCGTCGCCCTTGCAGCCGCCCAATAGCACCAAGGCACCCAGCAGCATCAGCAGCACCTTCATGGCTGTACCTCCGGGGCCTTGGCATCGACGGTCTCGACCTGCATGCCGGGATGCAGCAGTTGCCCGCCGCTGACCACCACGGCTTCGCCGCCTTTCAGGCCTTCGCCGATCACCACGCGCCCGGTGAGATAACGCGCCACCTGAACCTTGCGCAACTCGACCTTGTCGTCGTCACCGACCACCCACACCGCTGGCGCGTGCAGGGCCTTGGTCAGGCTCGACCAGGGCAGCTCGACGCTGGGCCGGGCCTGGGCACGGGCAGTGGCGGTGACCGGCGAGCCGAGCTGCATGGCCGGTGGCACCTCGCGCAGGGCGACCTTGACCTGCACCGTGCCGCTCTGGGCGGACACCGTGGGCGTGACTTCGCGGATGCGCCCCTGGGCTTCGATTGTGGGGTTGTCCAGCAAGCGCACCGTCATGCTTTCGTCGCTGGACGGTGCCACCAGCAGTGATTCATAGACGTTGAACACGGCATCGCGGTCGCCATCGGCAGCCAGGGAGAAGATCGGCATGGTGGCCTGCACCACCTGCCCGACCTCGGCCTGGCGCGCAGTGATCACCCCGTCCGCCTCGGACACGAGCCCGGTGTAGCCCAACTGCTCACGGGCCGTGGCCAGTTGCGCCTGGGCAGCCTTGAGCGCGCTCTGGCTGCTGCGCAGGGCGGCCTCGGCCGAGTCGTACTCGCTCTGGCTGGTGTAGCCCTTGGGCAGCAGTTTCTGCTGGCGCACGAACGCGGCGCGGGTCTGGGTGACCCGCGCCTGCTCGGCGAACACGGCAGCCTTGGCCGAGTCCACGTTGTTCTGCAGATCCTTGGGGTCCAGGCGCGCGAGCACCTGCCCGGCCTTGACGTGGTCGCCCACATCGACGCTGCGGGCAATGATCTTGCCGCCCACGCGGAACGACAGGTCGGTCTGCACCCGTGCCTGGATATCGCCGGTGAGGGTGACGTTGGCGGCGAAGTCGCGCGATTCCACGCGCGTCACACCGACACGCGGCAGCTCCGCGGCGGGCGGTTTTTCCTCGCAGCCTGAAAGCACGCTCATCGCCCCCAGAAAGACGATCGACAGCGCACGCGTAAACGACATGCCGGCTCCTTGCTTGCGCGCAAATGATTCGTGGGATGCGACTGCTCAGGGTAGTTCAGGGTTCCACAAACAGTAACGACGTACAGCGGCCAAGCTTGCCCATGGACCATACTGCGCCCTCGCACCCGCGTCGAGGACCGCACATGCTCACCACATTGGCCATCGCCAACTACCGCTCGATCAACGAACTGGTCATGCCCTTGGGACCACTGAATGTGATCACAGGTGCCAACGGCAGTGGTAAATCCAATTTGTACAAGGCCCTGCGCCTGCTGGCCGAAACCGGTCGCGGCGGGGTGATCAATGCCCTGGCCGCCGAGGGCGGTCTGGACTCCACGTTCTGGGCCGGGCCGGAACACATCACCCGGCGCATGCTGTCGGGCGAGGTCGCGGTCGAGGGTGGCCCGCGTCAGGAGGTCAAGCGCCTGAAAATGGGCTTCGCCGGGGACGACTTCGGCTATGCCATCAGCCTGGGTTTACCGCCACCGACCCGCTCCAAGTTCGCCCTCGATCCGCAGATCAAGCATGAGGCGTTGTGGGCAGGACCGGTGTGCCGACCCGCCAGCCTGCTGGTGCAGCGCAAGGCCGCGATGGTCAAGGCGCGCGACGGGCGTCAGTGGCAGGTCCTGCACCAACACCTGAGCGAGTTCGACAGCCTGTTCGACCAGGTGGGCAGCCTGCACGGTTCGCCCGAGGTGCTGCACCTGCGTGAGCGCATCCGCAGTTGGCGCTTCTATGACCACTTCCGCACCGACCCCGACGCCCCGGCACGCCAGTCGCGCCTGGGCACCCGCACCCCGGTGCTGCATCACGACGGCCGCGACCTGGCGGCGGCGTTGCAGACCATCGACGAGATCGGCGACCTGCAGGCGCTGAACGCGGCGGTCAGCGACGCCTTTCCCGGCGCCCAGGTCAAGGTCGACGCCGAGGCCGGTGGGCTGTTCAGCCTGCGCTTCTACCAGCCCGGCCTGCTGCGCCCGCTCAGCGCTGCAGAGCTGTCGGACGGCACGCTGCGCTACCTGTTGCTGGTGGCGGCGCTGCTCACGCCCAGGCCGCCGAGCATGATGGTGCTCAACGAGCCGGAAACCAGCCTGCACCCGGACCTGCTGCCGGCGCTGGCGCGGCTGATCGTGCGGGCCTCGCGCGACTGCCAGGTATGGGTGGTGTCCCACGCGCCGCGTCTGGTGGCGGCGCTGGAACAGGATGAACGGTGCAATTCGATCCAACTGGACAAGGCCCTGGGCCAGACCGTGCTGGTGGGCCAAGGCATGCTGGATCGACCGATGTGGAACTGGCCCGATTAGCCGACGGTGCACGATCGGGTGATCGTGCGGCGTGGAGCGGATCGGTCGCGGGTAGATCGCAGCAGCGACTTACCCGCGACAGGCCCGGTCAGGTCGACGCAGCCGTCTGCACCGGACGCCGGACCTGGGGCTGGCCGACGTTCGCCGCAGCCCCTTCCTCGATGGCCTGCTGGATGGCCTTGCGGCGGCGCTCTTCGGCACGACGGCTGAAGTACCACACCAGGAAGGTCACCAACGACACCGAGAGCAGGATCAGGCTCGCCACGGCGTTGATCTCAGGCTTCACGCCCAGACGCACCGCCGAGAACACTTCCATCGGCAAGGTGGTCGAGCCGGGGCCGGACACGAAGCTGGCCAGCACCAGGTCATCCAGCGACAGGGCGAAGGACATCATGCCACCGGCCGCCAGCGACGGCGCGATCATCGGGATGGTGATCAGGATGAACACCTTCCACGGCTTGGCACCCAGGTCCATCGCCGCTTCCTCGATCGACAGGTCCAGCTCGCGCAAGCGTGCCGACACCACCACCGCCACATAGGCCGCGCAGAACGTGGTGTGGGCGATCCAGATGGTGACGATGCCGCGCTCCTGCGGCCAGCCGATCATCTGCGCCATGGCCACGAACAGCAGCAACAGCGACAGACCGGTGATCACCTCGGGCATCACCAACGGTGCGGTGACCAGGCCACCGAACAGGGTGCGGCCCTTGAAGCGGGTGACCCGGGTCAGCACGAAGGCGGCCAAGGTGCCCAACGCCACCGCGGCCACCGCCGTGTAGCAGGCGATTTCCAGCGAGCGCATGACCGAACCCATCAACTGGGTGTTGTCGAGCAGGCCGACGTACCACTTCACCGACCAGCCGCCCCACACCGTCACCAGCTTCGAGGCGTTGAACGAGTAGATCACCAGGATCAGCATCGGCAAGTAGATGAACAGCAAGCCGAGCACCAGCATCAGCTTGGAGAAACCGAAGCGCTTCATGCCCTGCCCTCCATTTCCTTGGCCTGGCTGCGGTTGAACAGCAGGATCGGCACGATCAGGATCGCCAGCATCACCACGGCCAATGCCGAGGCCACCGGCCAGTCGCGGTTGTTGAAGAATTCCTGCCAGAGCACTTTACCGATCATCAGGGTTTCCGGGCCGCCGAGCAGTTCCGGGATGACGAACTCGCCCACCACCGGGATGAACACCAGCATGCAGCCGGCGATGATGCCGTTCTTCGACAGCGGCACGGTGATCTTCCAGAAGCTGTTGAAGGTGCTCGAGCCCAGGTCGCTGGCCGCTTCCAGCAGGCTCTGGTCATGCTTCACCAGGTTCGCGTACAGCGGCAGGATCATGAACGGCAGGTACGAATAGACCACGCCGATGTACACCGCCAGGTTGGTGTTGAGGATCTGCAGCGGCTGGTCGATCAGCCCGGTCCACAGCAGGAAGCTGTTGAGCAGCCCGTTGTTGCTGAGGATGCCCATCCAGGCATAGACGCGGATCAGGATCGCGGTCCAGGTCGGCATCATGATCAGCAGCAGCAGCACCGTCTGGTACTCCTTCTGCGCCTTGGAGATGGCGTAGGCCATGGGGTAGCCGATCAGCAGGCACAGCAGGGTGCTGAAGAAGGCGACCTTGAGCGAACCCAGGTAGGCCGAGATGTACAGGTCGTCTTCGGTGAGCAGGCCGTAGTTGGCCAGGTTCAGCACCAGTTGGATCTTGTCCTCGACGTAGGTGTAGATCTCGGTGTACGGCGGAATGGCCACGTCGGCTTCGGCAAAGCTGATCTTCAGCACGATGAAGAACGGCAGCATGAAGAACAGGAACAGCCAGATGAACGGCACGCCGATCACCAGGTGGCGTCCCTCCGGGACGATGCGCTTGAGGGCTCGTTTGAGCTTTCGTGGTTTCATGAGCGCAGTACCACGCCGCTGTCGTCTTCCCACCAGACGAACACTTCGTCGTCCCAGGTCGGCCGTGCGCCTTGACGCTCGGCGTTGGCGACGAAGGACTGGACGATCTTGCCGCTGGGCAGTTGCACGTAGAACACCGAGTGACCGCCCAGGTAGGCGATGTCATGGACTTTGCCACGCGACCAGTTGTGCTCGAAATCGGGCTGGGTGGTGGTGACCAGCAGCTTCTCGGGACGCAGTGCGTAGGTGATGTGCTTGTCCTCGACCGAGGTGCTGACGCCGTGACCGACGTAGATCTTGCGCTCCAGCTCCGGCGAGGCGATCAGCGCGTGGCCTTCGGCGTCGTCGATCACTTCACCTTCGAACAGGTTGACGTTGCCGATGAACTCGCAGACCAGGCGGCTGGTGGGGGTCTCATAGATATCCACAGGCGAGCCGATCTGGGCGATCCAGCCCAGGTGCATGATGGCGATGCGCTGGGCCATGGTCATGGCTTCTTCCTGGTCGTGGGTGACCATCACGCAGGTCACGCCGACCCGCTCGATGATCTCCACCAGTTCCAGTTGCATCTGCGAGCGCAGCTTCTTGTCCAGCGCGCCCATCGGTTCGTCGAGCAGCAGCAGCTTGGGGCGCTTGGCCAGCGAACGGGCCAGGGCCACGCGCTGACGCTGGCCGCCGGAGAGCTGGTGCGGCTTGCGCTTGGCGTACTGGGTCATGTGCACCAGCTTGAGCATCTCGGTCACGCGGGCTTCGATATCGGCCTTGGGCATCTTGTCCTGCTGCAGGCCGAAGGCGATGTTCTGCGCCACGGTCATGTGCGGGAACAACGCGTAGGACTGGAACATCATGTTGATCGGCCGCTCGTAGGGCGGCATGTCAGTGATGTCCACGCCATCGAGGAATATCCGCCCTTCGGTGGGACGTTCGAAGCCGGCGAGCATGCGCAGCAAGGTGGACTTGCCCGATCCGGAACCGCCGAGCAGGGCGAAAATCTCGCCCTTGCGGATCTCCAGGGACACATCGTCCACGGCGACGGTTTCGTCGAACTTCTTCGTGACCCGGTCGATCTTGACCAGCACCTGCTTGGGTTGCTGGCCACCCTCGAGGGCTTTCTTATAGGCACCGGAGGCAACTGCCATGAGTGAAACTCCCAACAAGATTTTGATGCCCGGACGGCCTGTGTGCAGGGCCGCGCCGGGTCTGGATGGTTACTTGCCCGACTTGACCTTGGTCCAGCTGCGGGTCATCAGACGTTGCACCTTGGGGGGCAACTCCGCGTTGACGAACATCTTGTCCAGCACTTCCTGCGGTGGGTAGACCGCGGCGTCAGTTCTCACAGCCTGATCCATCAGGTCGCCAGCCTTGAGGTTGGGGTTGGCATAACCGACGTAGTCACTGACCTGGGCGATAACCTCAGGTTTCAGCAAATAGTTGATGAACGCATGCGCCTGCTCGACGTTCTTGGCGTCCTTGGGGATGGCCAGCACGTCGAACCAGAGATTGCCGCCTTCCTTGGGAATGGCGTAGGCCAGGTTCACGCCCTTCTTGGCCTCGGCGGCGCGCGCCTTGGCCTGGAACACATCGCCGGAGAAACCGGCGGCCACGCAGATGTCGCCGTTGGCCAGGTCGGTGATGTATTTGGAGGAGTGGAAATAGGTCACGTAGGGACGCACGGCCAGCAGTTTCTGCTCGGCCTTCTGGTAGTCCTTGGGGTTGCTGCTGTTGGGGTCCAGCCCCAGGTAGTTGAGCACCGCTGGCAGCATTTCGTCCGCCGAGTCGAGGAACGCGACGCCGCATTTGGAGAGCTTCTTCATGTTCTGCGGTTCGAACAGCACCGCCCAGGAGTCGATACGTTCCACACCCAGCGCGGCCTTGACCTTGTCGACGTTGTAGCCGATGCCGTTGGTGCCCCACAGGTAAGGCACCGCGTACTGGTTGCCCGGATCGTTCTTGGTCAGACGCTTCATCAGCGCCGGATCGAGATTGGAATAGTTGGGCAGCAACTGCTTGTCGAGCGGCTGGAAAGCGCCCGCCTTGATCTGCTTGCCGAGGAAATGGTTGGACGGCACCACCACGTCATAGCCGGTGTTGCCGGCCAGCAGTTTGCCTTCCAGGGTTTCGTTGGAATCGAACACGTCCAGCACCGGCTTGATGCCGGTTTCTTTCTCGAAATCGGCCAGCGTGTTGGGGCCGATATAGTCCGACCAGTTGTAGATATGCACCGTGGGCGCCGCTTGAACGCTGAGGGCCAGCGTCAGACCTGCTCCAGCCATCATGGCCTTGCGCACTACAGAGATAGACAAGGGGTGGGTCCTCACAATCAGAGCCTTCGGTGGCGTCGGGGTGTGGCCGTACACGCGAAACGGCCGCGCAACTTACCTGCGTGGCGTCGATGCCGCAATCGACAATCGCGTTCAAAGCGCTCTGGACCGCGCTTCGGCGGCCCAGAGGTGACGCATCGGCGTTACTTGCCCGACTTGATCTTGGTCCAGATACGGGTGATCACGCGCTGGGCCGCAGCCTCGGGCGCAGCGATCGCGTACAACTGTTTCTTCACCTCGGCCGGCGGATAAATGCTCGGGTCGCTGGTGATGTCCTTGCTCACGTACTGAGTAGCGGCCTTGTTGCCGTTGGGGAAGCGCACGGCGTTGGTGATCTCGGCCATGATTTCCGGCTGCAGCAGGAAGTTCATGAACTGATAGGCCGCGTCTTTGTGATCCGCGTCCTTGGGCATGGCCACCATGTCGTAGAAGGTACCGGCGCCTTCTTTCGGAATGATGTAGTCCAGTTTCACCTTGTCGCCCGCCTCATGGGCACGGGCCTTGGACTGCTCCAGGTCACCGGAGTAGCCAACGGCCAGGCAGATGTTGCCGTTGGCCAGGTCACCGATGTACTTGGAGGAGTGGAAGTAGGTGATCGACGGACGAATCTTGAGGAACAGGTCCTCGGCCGCCGCCAAGTCTTCCTTCTTGGTGCTGTTGGTGGGCAGGCCCAAGTAGTGCAGTGCGGCCGGCAGCATCTCGGTCGGCGCATCCAGGAAGCTCACGCCGCAGCTCTTGAGCTTGGCGATGTTCTCGGGCTTGAACACCACGTCCCACGAATCGATCTTGTCGATGCCCAGCGCCGCCTTGACCTTCTCAGGGTTGTAGCCGATGCCGATGGAGCCCCACATGTAGGGGAAGGCGTATTTGTTGCCCGGGTCGCTGGCATCGCCGACGGCCTTGAGCAGGTCTTCGTCGAGGTTTTTCCAGTTCGGCAGCTTGGAGCGGTCCAACTCCTGGTAGACGCCCGCCTTGATCTGCTTGGCCAGGAAGTTGTTCGACGGCACCACGATGTCGTAGCCCGACTTGCCGGCCAGCAGCTTGGCCTCGAGGGTTTCGTTGCTGTCGAAGACGTCGTACTTGACCTTGATGCCGGTCTGCTTCTCGAACTTGGCGATGGTGTCCGGTGCGATGTAGTCCGACCAGTTGTAGACGTTCAGCACCTTGTCTTCAGCCTGAACAGCGGTGGCCATGGCGCCCATCAGAGCGGCAGCCAGCAGCGTCTTGCCCATTTTCTTCATGCGTTGTGCTCCAGAATGTTCTTAGTAGCCATCTGTTCAGCGGCCAGGTCCCCGTGGTGCAAGACGGGCGACTGAAACAGCCGCTAGTCTGGCAAGTTACCAGGCGCCGTTTCAACAACGGCAAGGCCTGGCGAGCACTTAATGTCACATCGCTAGCCTAGCAAAGGGCTAGCGGATGGCTTCCAGCGTCAGGTCCAGGCACTTGCGCGCCTTTTCCACCAGTTCGTCCACTTCGGCATGGCTGATCACCAGCGGCGGAGCGATGATCATGGTGTCGCCTACCGCGCGCATGATCAGGCCGTTGTCGAAACAGAAGTTACGGCAGATCATGCCCACACCCTGCCCCTCGTAACGGCTGCGGGTCGCCTTGTCCTTGACCAACTCGATCGCGCCGAGCAGACCCAGGCCGCGCACCTCGCCCACCAGGGGGTGGTCCTGCAGCTCACGCAGTCGTTTTTGCAAGTACGGTGCCACCTCGTCGCGAGCACGCTCGACGATGCCTTCTTCGCGCAGGATGCGCAGGTTTTCCAGCCCCACCGCCGCTGCCACCGGGTGACCGGAATAGGTGAAGCCGTGGTTGAAGTCACCGCCTTCGCTGAGCACCTGGGCCACCTTGTCGCGCACGATCACGCCGCCCATGGGGATGTAGCCGGAGGTCAGGCCCTTGGCGATGGTCATCAGGTCCGGCGCCAGGTCGTAGTAGTCGCTGCCGAACCACTGGCCGGTGCGGCCGAAGCCGCAGATCACTTCGTCGGCGACGAACAGGATGTCGTAGCGGGCGAGGATCTCCTTGATCTTCGGCCAGTAGGTGTCAGGCGGGATGATCACCCCGCCAGCGCCCTGGATCGGCTCGGCGATGAAGGCCGCGACGTTGTCCTCGCCGACTTCGAGAATCTTCTTTTCCAACTGCTCGGCCGCCCACACACCGAAGGCGTCGGGCGTCATGTCACCGCCTTCGCCGAACCAGTAAGGCTGCGGGATGTGGACGATGCCCGGGATCGGCAAGCCGCCTTGTTCATGCATGCCGCTCATGCCGCCCAGGCTGGCGCCGGCCACGGTGGAGCCGTGATAGCCGTTGACCCGGCCGATGAGGGTCTGCTTGTGCGGCTTGCCCTTGAGCGCCCAGTAATGACGCACCATGCGCAGCACGGTGTCGTTGCCCTCGGAGCCGGAGCCGGTGAAGAACACATGGCTCATGCCCGCCGGCGCCACGTCGGTGATCGCCTTGGCCAGCTCCAGCGCCGGTGGATGGGCAGTCTGGAAGAACAGGTTGTAGTAGGGCAGCTCGCGCATCTGCCGCTCGGCCGCCTGGACCAGTTCCTCACGGCCGTAGCCAACCGCCACGCACCACAGGCCGGCCATGCCGTCGAGGATCTGCTGGCCTTCGCTGTCCCACAGATGCACGCCCTTGGCCTTGGTGATGATGCGCGGGCCCTTTTCCTTCAACTGCTTGTAGTCGCTGAACGGGGCCAGGTGGTGCTCGCCGCTCAACTGCTGCCATTCACGGGTTTGCGGATTGTTGACGCTCATCGGTTTCTCCAGGGTCCGAGGGCCGCGTGGCGGCGGCCGCAGGGTTGATCACACGGCGAACAGCAGGAACTCACGTTCCCAGGAGCTGATCACGCGCTTGAAGTTTTCATGCTCGGCACGCTTGGTGGCGACATAGCCGGTGATGAACTTCTTGCCCAGGTAGGGCTCGAGCGCCTGGCTGTTTTCCATGCGCTCCAGGGCGTCCTCGATGGTCAGCGGCAGGCGCAGGTTGCGGCGCTCGTAGCCTCGGCCTTGAACCGGCGCACTGGCCTCGATGCCTTCGACCATGCCGATGTACCCGCACAGCAGGCTGGCGGCGATGGCCAGGTAGGGGTTGGCATCGGCGCCCGGCAGGCGGTTCTCCACGCGACGGTTCTGCGGGCCGGCATCCGGTACGCGCAGGCCGACGGTGCGGTTCTCTTCGCCCCACTCCACGTTCACCGGCGCCGAGGTGTCCGGCAGGAAGCGGCGGAACGAGTTGACGTTCGGTGCGAACAGCGGCAGCGCTTCAGGAATGAGCTTTTGCAGGCCACCGATGTGGTGCAGGAACAGCGTGCTCATGCTGTCGTCTTCATGGGAGAAGATATTCTTGCCGGTGGCGATGTCGATCACGCTCTGGTGCAGGTGCATGGCACTGCCCGGTTCGCCGGTCATAGGCTTGGCCATGAAGGTGGCGGCCACGTTGTGCTTGAGGGCGGCCTCGCGCATGGTGCGCTTGAACACCAGGATCTGGTCGGCCAGGTGCAGCGCGTCGCCGTGACGGAAGTTGATCTCCATCTGCGCAGTGCCGTCTTCGTGAATCAAGGTGTCGAGGTCGAGTTGCTGCAGTTCGCACCAGTCGTAGACGTCCTCGAACAATGGGTCGAATTCGTTGGCCGCCTCGATGGAGAACGACTGGCGACCGGTCTCCGGACGGCCCGAACGGCCTACCGGCGGCTGCAACGGGAAGTCCGGGTCTTCGCTGCGCTTGGTCAGGTAGAACTCCATCTCCGGCGCGACGATCGGCTGCCAGCCCTTGTCGGCGTAGAGTTTGAGCACTTTCTTCAGGACGTTGCGCGGCGACAGCTCGACCGGATTGCCCTTCTTGTCGTAGGTGTCGTGGATGACCTGGGCGGTGGGCTCGATGGCCCAGGGCACCAGATAGACCGCGTCCTGGTCGGGGCGGCAGATCATGTCGATGTCGGCCGGGTCGAGCAGGTCGTAATAGATGTCGTCGTCGACGTAGTCGCCAGTCACAGTTTGCAACAAAACGCTTTCGGGCAAGCGCATGCCCTTTTCAGCGATGAATTTGTTGGTAGGCGAGATCTTGCCGCGGGTGATGCCGGTCAGGTCGCTGATCAGGCATTCGACTTCGGTGATCTTGTGTTCTTTCAACCAATCGGTGAGCTGGTCGAGGTTGTTGCTCATAAATACCTCAGGAGGTCGTTTGACCCAGGCCCAACGGGCCGGGCGCTACTGGCGCCTGGCGCGGCCCAAAGGCGGCACGCACGGCGCGGCCGAGCCCGAACGGGCCCGTGCATTGATTCTGGATGCAGTACGTTACCAAAGCAAAACCCAGGCGCAGGCAGCCAAGCGGTGTAAACGGTAAAGGGCAGGAAGCGGGAAAGGCGTGCAGTAAACTGCTACGGAGCGAGGGTCGAGCATGCCGGTCGTCAATTATTGCGGCCAGTGCACGGCGGGTGCGGCACTGGCGGGCAGGGACCGGGCGGCAAGCGTCGAAAAGACCTGGCTGCACCGTGCAGACAGCGCTTTCAGGTCGCGGCTGGCGGACCATGTGACCCTCGTATTATTACTGTTATGGGTTGCGATCGAGCTTAGCCTCGTTCATTTTTTTTCACAACACCCCCGTAAAAAATAAAATACAGCGACATCGCCATAGCCCTTTCATACGGACTTGGCGGATAATGGCACGCCCTCCAATGCAGCAAAAATGCCGTTGACGTGCCATTTCAGGGCATCTGGAGCGCCGCTTGACATCAGTTTGGCTTTTCGATTGACTGGGTCTGCAAGCTCTCCTTGATTGATATTTTTAACAACAAAGGTGTTGCATCATGTCGGTACCCCCGCGTGCCGTTCAGCTTAACGAAGCGAACGCGTTCCTTAAGGAACATCCTGAGGTTCTCTACGTTGACCTTCTGATTGCAGATATGAATGGTGTGGTTCGTGGCAAGCGGATCGAACGCACGAGCCTTCACAAGGTTTACGAGAAAGGCATCAACCTGCCTGCCTCCCTCTTCGCCCTGGACATCAACGGTTCGACCGTCGAAAGCACAGGCCTGGGTCTGGACATCGGCGATGCCGACCGCATCTGCTATCCGATTCCGGACACCCTCTCCAACGAACCTTGGCAGAAGCGCCCCACTGCGCAACTGCTGATGACCATGCACGAACTCGAAGGCGAGCCGTTCTTCGCCGATCCACGGGAAGTGTTGCGCCAGGTGGTGAGCAAGTTCACCGACATGGGCCTGACCATCTGCGCGGCGTTCGAGCTGGAGTTCTACCTGATCGACCAGGAGAACGTGAATGGCCGTCCGCAGCCACCGCGCTCACCCATTTCCGGCAAGCGTCCGCAGTCGACCCAGGTCTACCTGATCGACGACCTGGACGAATACGCCGACTGCCTGCAGGACATCCTCGAAGGCGCGAAAGAGCAGGGCATCCCAGCCGACGCGATCGTCAAGGAAAGCGCCCCGGCGCAATTCGAGGTCAACCTGCACCATGTGCCCGATCCGCTGAAGGCCTGCGACTATGCTGTGCTGCTCAAGCGTCTGATCAAGAACATCGCCTACGACCATGAAATGGACACCACCTTCATGGCCAAGCCCTACCCGGGCCAGGCGGGCAATGGCCTGCATGTGCACATTTCCGTGCTGGACAAGGATGGCAACAACATCTTCACCAGCGAGGATCCCGAGCAGAACGCCGCGCTTCGTCACGCGGTCGGCGGTGTGCTCGAGACCCTGCCCGCCTCCATGGCGTTCCTGTGCCCCAACGTCAACTCCTACCGCCGCTTCGGCGCACAGTTCTACGTGCCGAACGCGCCGAGCTGGGGCCTGGACAACCGCACCGTGGCCCTGCGCGTGCCGACCGGCTCGCCGGATGCGGTGCGCATCGAGCACCGCGTGGCCGGTGCCGACGCCAACCCGTACCTGATGATGGCTGCGGTCCTGGCCGGTGTGCACCACGGCCTGACCCACCAGATCGAACCGGGCCAACCGATCGAAGGCAACTCCTACGAGCAGTTGGAGCAAAGCCTGCCGAACAACCTGCGCGATGCCCTGCGCGAGCTGGACGACAGCGAGATCCTGAACAAGTACATCGATCCGAAGTACATCGACATCTTCGTCGCGTGCAAGGAGAGCGAGCTGGAGGAGTTCGAACACTCGATCTCCGACCTCGAGTACAACTGGTATCTGCACACCGTGTAACTGAAAACGCCGCCCTCCGGGGCGTAACGCGGTTCACTTAAGATCTGTATTGCTGGAATTGGGGCTGCTGCGCAGCCCATCGCGGCGCAAGGCCGCTCCCACAGGAGCCGTATAAACCCATGTTTCTGGGTTCACGCGGACGTTGTGGGAGCGGCCTTGTGCCGCGAAAGGGCCGCGAAGCGGCCCCAGCACTCTTTAAGTGAACAGCATTAGCCCTCTAGGGCGGCGTTTTTTTTGGCTTACAACGCCTTCTCGAAAATCTTCGAATTGCGCTGAAAGTTGTACAGCGAAGCTCGCGCTGCCGGCAGCCGCTCCACCCCACTAGGCTGGAAGCCGCGTTCGCGGAACCAGTGCGCCGTGCGCGTCGTCAGCACGAACAAGGTTTTCAGACCTGCCTGCCGCGCCCGCGTCTCGATGCGTTCGAGCAGGTCGTCGCCGCGCCCGCCGTGGCGGTATTCGGGATTCACCGCCAGACACGCCAGCTCACCCGCGTCGGACTCGGCGATCGGGTACAGCGCCGCGCAGGCGATGATCATGCCGTCGCGCTCGACCACGCTGAACTGCTCGATCTCACGCTCCAGCACCTCGCGCGAGCGCCGCACCAGAATGCCCTGCTCCTCCAGTGGGCTGATCAGTTCCAGCAAACCGCCGACGTCCTCGATGCTCGCCTCGCGGACGATCTCGAATTGCTCCTTGGCCACCAGCGTGCCGCCGCCGTCGCGGGTGAACAGCTCGGTGAGCAGCGCGCCGTTCTCGGCATAGCTGACGATATGGCTGCGCGCCACACCACCCTTGCAGGCTTCGGCTGCGGCGTCGAGCAGCTCGCCCTGGTAGTCGCTGCCCAGCCGTTGCAGGTGCGCCGGCACCTGTTGCGGGCGCAGTTCGCGCACCAGCTTGCCGTGCTCGTCGAGCAGGCCCGGCTCGGCACCGAACAGCAGCAGCTTGTCGGCGCCCAGCTCGATGGCCGCGCGGGTGGCGACGTCTTCACAGGCCAGGTTGAAGATTTCTCCGGTCGGCGAATAGCCCAGCGGCGACAGCAGCACGATGGAGCGCTCGTCCAGCAGGCGGCTGATGCCCTTGCGGTCGATGCGTCGCACCTCGCCGGTGTGGTGATAGTCCACGCCCTCGAGCACACCAATGGGCCGTGCGGTGACCAGGTTGCCGCTGGCCACGCGCAGGCGCGAGCCCTGCATGGGCGAGGCGGAGATGTCCATCGACAAGCGTGCCTCGATGGCCAGGCGCAGCGCGCCGACGGCATCGATCACACAGTCCAGGGTCGGTGCATCGGTGATGCGCAGGCCGCGGTGGTAATGCGGGGCCAGACCACGCTCGGCCAGGCGGCTTTCGATTTGCGGGCGCGAGCCGTGGACCAGCACCAGGCGCACGCCGAGGCTGTGCAGCAGCACCAGGTCGTGGACGATGTTGCCGAAGTTGGGGTGTTCGACGCCATCGCCCGGCAGCATGACCACGAAGGTGCAGTCGCGGTGGGCATTGATGTACGGGGATGCATGACGCAGCCAGGTGACGTATTCGGGCATGACAGGGCCTGTGGCTAAGTGAACGAGACGGGTGAAGGCGCACAACGGTGGAAAGTCATCGTCGGAACAGGCTTGCGGTCACGCGCGGTCTCCTCTGGGCAGGACGAATCTGGGCGTTGGATATTCAGCTCAGGCAATAGTGCCGGATCAGGTCGCGCAATACACGCACGGTAGGCTCGATACGTGACATTTCAAGGTACTCGCCGGGCTGGTGGGCGCAGGCGATGTCGCCAGGGCCGAGCACGATGGTCTGGCACCCGAGCTGCTGAAGATACGGCGCTTCGGTGCCGAAGGCCACGGCCTCGGCACGGTGGCCGGTGAGGCGTTCGGCCAGTTGCACCAGTTCGGTGTCAGCGGCCTGCTCGAACGGCGGCACCTCGGGGAACAGCGGCGCGTAATCGATGCGCACCTCATGCCGCTCGGCCAGCGGCACCAGCTTTTCGCGAATGGCCGCGCGCAGTTGCTCGACGTCCATGCCCGGCAGCGGGCGCAGGTCGAACTCCAGGGCGCACTGGCCGCAGATGCGGTTGGGGTTGTCGCCGCCATGGATGCAGCCCAGGTTCAAGGTCGGGGTGGGCACGCTGAACTGAGGGTTGCGGAAGGTCTGCTGCCACTGCTGGCGCAGGCCCATCAGTTCGCCCATCACCGCGTGCATGGCCTCCAGCGCGCTATGACCCAGGCTGGGATCCGACGAATGGCCGCTGCGCCCGAGAATGTCGATGCGGTCCATGAGGATGCCCTTGTGCATGCGGATCGGTTTGAGCCCGGTGGGCTCGCCGATCACCGCCGCCCGCCCGAGCGGCTGCCCGGCGTCGGCCAGGGCGCGAGCGCCGGACATGGAGCTTTCCTCGTCGCAGGTGGCGAGGATCAGCAGCGGCTGCTTGAAGTCGTGCTCCAGCAACGGCAGCACCGCTTCGATGACCAGGGCGAAGAAGCCTTTCATGTCGCAACTGCCCAGCCCTACCCAACGCCCGTCCACTTCCGTGAGCGTGAGCGGATCGGTTTTCCACAGTTGCTCGTCGAACGGCACGGTATCGCTGTGCCCCGCCAGCACCAGGCCGCCCGGCCCGCTGCCGCGGCTGGCCAGCAGGTTGAACTTGCCCGGGGTGACCTGCTGGATCTCGCAGCGAAAGCCCAGGTCGCCCAGCCAACCGGCCAGCAGGTCGATGACCGGGCGGTTGGACTGATCCAGCGCCTCCTGGGTGCAACTCACCGATGGCGCGGCGATCAGCGCGGCGAACTGGTCTTTGAGCGATGGCAACGGCATGCGCGGAATCCTCGGAAGCATGGCGGCCATCATAGCAATGCCGTCCCTTGACAGGGCAACTCCTGTAGACTCTGCGCCAACCACGCCTTCCTTCGAGCCAGCGATGCACACAGAAACCGAACTCAAGCTCCGCGCCAGCCGCGAGACCCTTGCCGCCCTGCGCGAGCACCCCTTGCTGAAGAAGCGCAACAAGTCCGGCTGGCAGACCCGCGAGCTGCTCAACCAGTACTTCGACACCCCCGAGCGCGACCTGGCGGCCGCGCGCGTGGCCCTGCGCCTGCGCCGCGACGGCGAGGTCATCATCCAGACCCTCAAGTGCCGCGGCCAGAGCGTCGCGGGGTTGTCGGAGCGCAACGAGTACGAGTGGCACCTGGACAAGGTCAAGCTGGACCTGAAGAAGCTCGACGCCACCTGCTGGCCCGAGCAGTTGGCCGAGCTGGACAAGAAGACCATCAAGCCGCTGTTCACCACCGACTTCACCCGTGAATACGCAGAAATCTCCTGGGGTCGCGGCAAGGCCAAGGTGGTGATCGAAGCCGCCTTGGACCAAGGCTTCGTGATCGCCGGCAAGCGCAAGGAAGCCATCTGCGAGCTGGAGCTGGAGCTGCGCGAAGGCGCCCCCGAAGCCCTGCTGGAGCTGGCGGCCGAGCTATCCGCCAGCCTGCCGCTGATGCCTTGCGACATCAGCAAGGCCGAGCGCGGCTATCGCCTGATGGAGCCGGACAGCTACGTGCTCGGCCTGCCGCAGGTGGAACTGGATGCCGAGATGAGCGTGGACGACGCCTACGCCGCGTTGGCCTGGCAACTGCTGGGCAGCAGCCAGCGTCTGGCCGAGCAATACCGCCACAACGGCCACTGGCGCCTGCTGCAGGACTGGGTGCAGTGCCTGGCCGAACTGCGGGCGCTGACCAGCAGCCTGGGTCAGGCCGCACCCCGCGCCAGCACCCGCGACCTGCGCAGCCGCCTGGACGCGCTGCTGGAAGACTGGCGGCCGCTGGTGCAGGCCGGCAATCACGACGAAGACATTCGTCGCGCCGCGCCCGAGCAGTTCGCCGAAGAGCTCGAAGACACCCGCTGGGGCCAGTTCTCCCTGGAAACCTCGCGCTGGCTGCTGGCCCGTGCCTGGACCAGCGAGCGCAAGGGCCGCGGCGAGCGTCAGGGTTTGGCGCAGTTGGCCAGCTGGCTGCAGCATGAGCTGGGCGAGGAAGGCCGCGCGCTGAAGCTGCCGCTGTACATCCAGCGCCCGGAAGACCTTGGCGAGCAGTTGCCGCGCCTGGAACAACTGCTGGCCTGGCTGCGCCATGCGCGGCAGGTGCTCGAAGCCCCGCAACTGGATCGCCTGTACGGCGACCTGAAGAAGCTGCACGAGCTGGCCGAACAGCCGCTGGGCGAAACGGAGCCCGAGGCGCAGGATCAAGGGGCCGAAGACGCGCCTGCCCTGACCCTGCTCGAAGCGCGCATCGAACAGGCCCGCGCCATCGAGCAGAGCCGCGCCTGGAAGCATCTGCTCAAGGCCTGAGCCCCCCGCCTTCGGGGCAGATCCTTTACTGGATCTGCTCCGGCGTGACGATCACCCAGTTCTTGTCCGCCGTCACCGGCAACCCCTCTTTGGCCTGCGCCGCCGCGTTCTTGGCAATCATGCCGTTCAACTGATCCATGTACTTGGCCTTGCGGTTGATCCACAAGTGGATGCCGCCCTTGTCCACGTCAACGCCATGAAACTGCATGTAGCCATCGCTGGTCGGGGTATCGCCGCCCACCAGCACCGGGCGCTTCCACTCGTCGATGTAGGTGAGGATCGCCGCCTGTTTACCGGCCATCCAGGTCGCCGGGGTCCACAGGTACGGGGTCAACTCCAGTCCTTCGTTGGCCTTGGCGTCGTAGTGACCGGCGCTGATCTGCTTGCGCGCCGTGGTCAGCGCGCCGCTGGCGCGGTCCTTGAGTAGCAGGCTGACGCCGATGACATTCTGCGGTTTGACGTTGTAGCCGTACTGGGGATCGGAGGCGACCATGCGCACCAGCTCTTCGGACGCCGCCGAAATCACGTAGACCTCGATGCCGTTCTCCATCAGCTTGTTGTACAGCTCAGCCTGACCCGCGAACACCTTGGGCGGCTGCACCTCGGTGGTCTTGCGCTGATCGCCTTCGAAATAGGTGGCCGGGATCGGCGTCTTCGACGCCATCAGCTCGTCCACCTGGACCTTCAGCTCTTTGAGCGTGAAGCCAGAGAACACCTGCGCCACCCAGGGGTAGCAGACCATGTCGTCGATTTCGCACAGGCGGTAGTAGTAACTGAACAGGCTCTCCTTGTGCTCGGCGGTGTCCTTGAACGGAATCAGCTTCAAGGCGGGGTCGAGCGTGTCGCGGGTCAGCAGGCCCTTGTTTTCCATGAACGGCAGCAGCGCTTCTTCCAGATCGTAGCGGTAGCTGGTGTTGTCCATGTCGAACACCGCGTAGTTGCCCTGGTTGGCGTTGGCGGCGATCATCGCGTCGAGCTGTTTGGCGGCCTCGGCAGGCCAGTGCTTGAGCTCGGTGGCGGCCCAGGTGCTGGCGCTGAGCAGCAGGGCGAGGCTACCGGTAAGCAGTCGGGATACGGTCATGAGCTACGTTCTCCTGAGACGGGACCGCCGAAGCCTAGTGCGGATTGATGACAGGCAGGCGTCTGACACCGACCTTTGAAAGGCTGCAAACGCCACGTTGATTGTCCATGAGCGACACCGCGTTATTCCATACGCGACTATGCACATTACCTTTAGGTATAAATTCGTTTGTTTTCAGACTGTTAGCATTTCCGTTCGCAATCGCTCACAGAGGCGATCCCTACTTGTGCTTCACGGAGCTTCGATGAACCTGCCACTTTCTCTCAACCTGCTGGCATTCCTGGCCTTGCTGCTGGGTCTGGCGCAAACCCGCCGTACCGACTGGAGCCTGGCCAAGAAGGTCCTCCTCGGCCTGGTGCTGGGCGTGCTGTTCGGCCTGGTGCTGCATACGCTGTACGGCGCCGGGCACCCGGTGCTCAAGGCCACCCTCGGCTGGCTGGACCTGGTCGGCAACGGCTACGTCGGCCTGCTGCAGATGATCGTCATGCCGCTGATCTTCGCGTCGATCCTCAGCGCCGTGGCGCGCTTGCATAACGCCTCGGCGCTGGGGCGGATCAGCGTCCTGAGCATCGGCACGCTGCTGCTGACCACCGCCATCGCCGCGCTGATCGGCATCGCCCTGACCAACCTGTTCGGCCTGAGCGCCGAGGGCCTGGTGGCCGGCGTGCAGGAAACCGCGCGCTTGCAGACCATCAACAGCGACTATGCCGGCAAGGTCGCCGACCTCGACATCCCGCGCCTGCTGCTGTCGTTCATTCCCAGCAATCCGGTGGGCGACCTGGCCCGGGCCAAGCCCACCTCGATCATCAGCGTGGTGATCTTCGCCGTGTTCCTCGGCCTGGCAGCGTTGCAACTGATCAAGGATGACCAGGACAAGGGCCAGCGCGCGCTGTCGGCCATCGACGTGCTGCAGGCCTGGGTCATGCGCCTGGTGCGCCTGGTGATGAAGCTCACGCCCTACGGCGTGCTGGCATTGATGACCAAGGTGGTGGCCAGCTCCAACCTGGAGGACATCCTCAAGCTGGGCAGCTTCGTGGTGGTGTCCTACCTGGGCCTGGGACTGATGTTCGTGGTGCACGGGGTGATCCTGGCGCTGACCGGCGTCAGCCCGCTGCGTTTCCTGCGCAAGGTCTGGCCGGTGCTCACCTTCGCCTTCACCAGCCGCTCCAGCGCCGCCAGCATTCCGCTGAACATCGAGGCGCAGACCCAGCGCCTAGGCGTGCCGCCGTCGATCGCCAGCTTCAGCGCCTCGTTCGGCGCCACCATCGGCCAGAACGGCTGCGCGGGGCTGTATCCGGCGATGCTGGCGGTGATGGTCGCGCCGGCGGTGGGCATCGACACCTTCGATCCGCTGTGGATCGCCACCCTGGTGGCCATCGTCACCCTGAGTTCGGCCGGTGTCGCCGGGGTCGGCGGCGGCGCCACCTTCGCCGCGCTGATCGTGTTGCCGGCAATGGGCCTGCCCGTCGAGCTGGTGGCGCTGCTGATTTCGGTCGAGCCGTTGATCGACATGGGCCGCACGGCATTGAACGTGAACGGTTCGATGACCGCCGGTGTGGTCACCAGTCAGTTGCTCAAGCAGACCGACAAAGCCGTGCTGGCGGACGATGAACACGCCGAACTGAGCCATTCCTGAGCGTGAGCCTAGGGACGGCCATGCGCCGTTCCTAGCGCTTGTCCCACACCTCAAAGTGGTACACCGGCTTGCCTTCCTCGACCTGCCGCGCGGTCGAGGCGAGCGTCCACTGCGCCGGCTCGAACGCCGGGAACCAGGCATCGCCTGGCGGCGCCAGCTCCACCCGGGTCAGGTACATGCGACTCACCAAACCCTTTTCCAGCGCCTGCCCGTACAGCTGCGCCCCGCCGATCAGCATCAGCTCTGCGACGCCCTGCTCGCGCGCCCACTGCTCGGCCCGTTGCACGGCCGCTTCCAGCGAGGCGAACACCTCGGCGCCCGGCAAGGTCAGCCCCGGCTGACGACTGACCACCAGGTTCAGCCGGCCCGGCAGTGGTCGGCCCAGCGAGTCCCAGGTCTTGCGGCCCATGATGATCGGCTTGCCCAGCGTGGTGGCCTTGAAATACTTGAAATCCCCCGGCAGGTGCCAGGGCATGGAGTTGTCGATACCGATCACACGGTTCTCGGCGAGCGCCGCGATCAGGCTGAGGGGGAGTGATGTCTTCATGTCGGCGAGGATAGCACCCGGCGCCTGGGTTATGCTTGAGCCCGACCTGTGTACTGGAAGACCCCGTGACTGCACCCACCGAACTGGACCGCCGCTGGCTCACCGAAGCCGTGCGCCTGCGCGAAGAACAGGCCGGCCCCCTGGAAGACCAGGAGGCCAACCGCCGCGCCCGCCAACAGGGCGGTGACCTGGCCACGCGCATCGAGACCCGTGCCCTGTGGCTGGCCGAGCGCGACGGCATCAGCCAGGCCCTGCGCCACTGGAAACAAGGCGCGCGCCTGGCCCTGCTGGCGCTCACGCTCATCGCCGTGCTCAGCGGTGCCGGCCTTGGCCTGGCCGCCCTGGGCGACGGCCAACGACCGGTGAACGTGTTCTGGGCGTTGGGCAGCCTGCTGGGGCTGAACCTGGCACTGCTGCTTGGCTGGGCCTTGGGCTTTTTCTTCGCCGGCGAGCAGGGCGCCGCGCTCGGGCGGCTATGGCTGTGGCTCAGCGAACGCTTCGCCCGCGATGCCAAGGCTGCACACCTGGCGCCCGCCCTGCTGGTGCTATTGCAGCGCCAACGCCTGAGCCGCTGGCTGCTGGGCCTGCTGGTGCATGGCCTGTGGCTGCTGGCCATGAGCGCGGCCCTGGGCATGCTGCTGGCGCTGCTGACGGCGCGGCGCTACGGCTTCGTCTGGGAAACCACCCTGCTCGCCCCCGAGCCTTTCATCGCCCTCACCCAAACCCTTGGCGCCCTGCCCTCGCTGCTGGGCTTCAGCGTGCCAGACGAGGCCATGATCCGCGCCAGCGGCGCGACGTCGCCGAGTCTGGACCTCGCCCGGCAGGCCTGGGCCAGTTGGCTGCTCGGCGTGGTGCTGGTGTATGGCTTGCTGCCGCGTCTGCTGCTGGCCAGCCTGTGTCTGTGGCGCTGGCATCAGGGTCGCCAACGGCTGACGCTGGACCTCGACCTGCCCGGCCATGCGCACTTGCGCGACGCGCTGATGCCGCACAGCGAGCGGCTTGGCGTACAGGACGCAGCGCCAGAACAGTTGCAGCAGTTCGCCGCCGGCCAACTGGAAGCCGGCAGCAGTGGCGCCCTGCTGGTGGGCCTGGAGCTGGACGAACAACGCACCTGGCCACCGACGCTGCCGGCAGCGATCACCGATGCCGGCGTGCTCGACTCCCGAGCCTCGCGCCACAAGCTCCTGGAGCAGTTGAGCCGCTTCCCGCCCGCGCGCCTGCTGATCGCCTGCGACCCGCAACGTTCGCCTGACCGCGGCAGCCTGGCGCTGCTCGCTGAACTGGCCCGCAACGCCGGCAGCACACGTATCTGGCTGCTGCCAACGCTTGCCGGACAAACCCCGGACGCCGCGCGCCTGGCCAACTGGCACGAGGCCCTGGATCGTCTCGGCCTGTCCCATACCGACACCTCCCCTTTGACCTGGCTGGAGCATGGCCATGACTGAGCCGCTGAAACTGGCCGTGGTCGGCCATACCAACGTCGGCAAGACCTCGCTGCTGCGCACGCTCACCCGCGATGTCGGCTTCGGCGAGGTGAGCCATCGGCCCAGTACCACACGCCATGTGGAAGGTGCGCGGCTGTCGGTGGAGGGCGAGCCGCTGCTGGAGCTCTACGACACCCCGGGCCTGGAAGATGCCATCGCCCTGCTCGATTACCTGGAGCGCCTCGAACGTCCGGGCGAACGCCTCGACGGCCCGGCGCGGCTGGAGCGTTTTCTGCAAGGCGCCGAGGCGCGCCAGCGCTTCGAGCAGGAGGCCAAGGTGCTGCGCCAGTTGCAGGCGAGCACGGCCGGGCTGTATGTGATCGACGCCCGCGAACCGGTCCTGGCCAAGTACCGCGACGAACTGGAAGTGCTGGCTGGCTGCGGAAAACCGCTGCTGCCGGTACTCAATTTCGTCGCCAGCGAGACGCACCGCGAGCCACAGTGGCGTGAAGCCTTGGCCCGCCTGGGGCTGCACGCGCTGGTACGGTTCGACAGCGTGGCTCCGCCGGAGGACGGCGAGCGACGTCTGTACGAAAGTCTGGCCTTGATGCTGGAGGATGCGCGTCCGGCCTTGCAGCGTCTGATCGACGACCAGCAGGCCCAGCGTGTGGCCCGCCAGCACAGCGGCAAGCGCTTGGTCGCTGAACTGCTGCTCGACTGCGCCGCCTGCCGACGCAGCGTCGAAGCCGAGCCGGCCGCCGAAGCCAGGGCCATGGAAACCCTGCGCCAGGATGTGCGCCAGCGCGAACAGCGCTGCGTCGAGGCGCTGCTCAAGCTGTATGCCTTCCGCCGCGATGATGCCCACGCCAGCGACCTGCCGCTGCTCGACGGCCGCTGGGGCGACGACCTGTTCAACCCGGAAACCCTCAAGCTGCTGGGGGTGCGCCTGGGCAGCGGGGTAGCCGCTGGCGCCGCCGCCGGTGCCGGCGTCGATCTGCTGGTTGGCGGTCTGACCCTGGGCGCAGCCGCCCTGGCCGGCGCGATTGCGGGCGGCGCCTTGCAAACAGCGCGTAGCTACGGCTCGCGCCTGATGGGCAAGTTCAAGGGCCGCCGCGAACTGACGGTCGACGACAGCGTGCTGCGCCTGCTGGCCCTGCGTCAGCAGCAACTGATGCAGGCGCTGGACAGCCGCGGCCATGCGGCCCAAGAGCGGGTGCACCTGGCCGAACTGGACGAGAAGGCCTGGCGTGAAGGCAAGCTGCCAGAGGCCCTGCGCCGAGCGCGGGCGCATCCGCAGTGGTCGACGCTCAACCCCGGGGCGCGGGTCAATCAGGCGGAACGCCAGGAGCAGGTGGAGTCGCTGGTGACTCAGTTGTGACCCGCGTGGATAAACGCCGCTGAAGACGTCTAGGGCTGAGCCACCTTCTCCGACTTGCCGTCATAACGCTTGCGCCATTCGGCCAGGATCTGGTCGCGGTGCGTCGACGCCCAGACAAAGTCGTTCTTGATCAAACGCTGCTCATAGTCCGCTGGCAATTCGGTCTGTGGCTTGGCGATACCCGGCGCGGCGAGTACGGCGAAGTTTTCCTTGTACAGCGCCATCGCCACCGGGCTCGCCGAGAAGTCCGCCAGGCGCCGCGCCGCGTCGGCCTGGGGCGTGCCCTTGATCAGCGCGGTGGCTTCGATCTCCCAGCCCAGGCCTTCCTTGGGCAGCACGATATCCAGCGGCGCGCCCTGGCGCTTGAGCTGCACGGCCGGGTACTCGAACGAGATGCCGATGGGGAATTCTCCTGCTGCCGCCAGCTTGCATGGCTTTGAGCCGGAATGAACGTACTGCCCGATGTTCTGGTGCAGCGCGTCCATGTACGCCCAGCCCTGCGCCTCGCCGAAGGTCTGCAGCCAGGCGCTGACATCGAGAAAGCCGGTTCCTGAGGAGGCTGGATTGGGCATGACGATCTTGCCCTTGTACTCAGGCTTGGTCAGATCCTGCCAACTCACCGGTTTGCTCAGGCCCTGCTTTTCGGCCTCAACGGTGTTGAAGCATACAGTTGCAGCCCAGACGTCCATGCCCACCCAGGCCGGAGGGTTGGCGGCATCGCGGTAGTTCGGCGCAATCTTGTCCAGGTCCTTGGGCGCATAGGGTTCGAGCATGCCGTGCTGGTCGAGAATGGCCAGGCTGGACGCCGCCAGGCCCCACACCGCGTCGGCCTGGGGGCGATCCTTTTCGGCCAGCAGCTTGGCGGTGATGATCCCGGTGGAGTCCCGCACCCATTTGATCTGGATATCCGGGTTGGCCTGTTCGAAGGCTTGCTTGTAGCGCTTGAGCTGCTCGGCCTCCAGCGCGGTGTAGACGGTCAGTTGAGTGGTCGCCGCCTGGGCCTGCAGGCTGAACACGGCGCAGACGACAGCGACAAGAGCGAGTGGCTTGAACATGAGTCGGTTCCTTGGAGTGGGCAGTCGGATCAGGGCATGGGGGTGCGCTGACGCCAGGCCTGGGAGCGGCGCAGCAACCCCCGTGAGGCGGCGGCCAGCAGCAGCGAGGCGCTGGCGCTGGTCAGCAGGATTAAAGTGGACATGGCGGCAGCGCCGCCGACATTGCCGGCATCGTCCATGTTCAGCACGGCGACGGCAGCCAGAATGGTGTCCGGGCTATAGAGGAAGATCGCCGCCGACACCGTGGTCATCGCCGAGACGAACAGGTAGCGCACGATGTCCAGCAACGCCGGCAGGCAGATCGGCACGCTGACCCGCAGGAAGTGCCGGTACAGCGGCGCCTTGAGCGACAGCGCGGCGGCCTCGAACTCACCGTCGAGCTGACGCAGGGCGGTGCTGGCGGTCATCTGCGCGGTGGTCAGGTAGTGAGCGATGGTGCACAACACCAGCAGCGACAAGCTGCCGTAGAACACATGCAGTGGATTGCCAGGCAGATTGAAGAAGAAAACGTAGCCCAGCCCCAGCACCAGCCCCGGCACCGCCATGGGGATGAAGCTGAGCAGGCGCAGGCTCTGGGTGAGTAGGCGCTGGCCATGGGTCTTTTCCATGAGGTAGGCGCCGGTGAAGATCACCAGGCTGCCGATCAGCGCGCTGCACAGCGCCAGTGTCACGCTGTTGCGGTAGGCCAGCCAGCCACCGCCAGCGGTGTCCTCGAACAGGTAGTGCTTGAACGACAGGGTCAGGTTGTAGGGCCAGAAGGTGACCAGCGAGGCGTACACGGCCATGCCGATCACCGCCAACAGCGCCGCGCAGACCACCAGTACCAGCACCAGGAAGACGGCATCGCGCGCCCGCGACGGTGACGGCACGAAGGCCTCGGCCCTCCCGCTCATGGCCTGGCTCTGCCGCCGACGCAGCCAGGCATCGACGGCAAAACTGAGCAGCGCGGGCACCAGCAGGACCATGCCGATCAGCGCGCCGCGGCCGAACTGCTGTTGGCCGACCACCGCCTTGTAGGCCTCCAAGGCCAGCACCTGATAGTCGCCGCCGACCACCACGGGCACGCCAAAATCAGTGATGGTCAGGGTGAAGACCAGGCAGAATGCGGCGAACACCGCTTGCCGCGTCGCGGGCCAGGTAATGCTGCGAAACGTCCGCCAGGGCCCTGCGCCCATGCTCGAAGCGGCATCGAACAGCCGCGCGTCGGCCAGCGACAAGGCCGACAGCAGAATCATCAGCGCATGCGGGAAGGTGTAGATGGCTTCGCCCAGCACGATGCCCCAGAAGCCGTAGATGTTGTCGTTCAGCAGCCCGCGCAGCAGGCCCTGGTTGCCGAACAGATAGACCAGCGCGATGGCCGGCAGCATCGAAGGGGCCAACAGCGGCAACAGGGAGATGCCCCGCCACAGGCCCTTGGCCGGAATGAGCGTGCGTTGCAAGGCGTAGGCGAACAGGTAGGCCAGTGGCACCACGATCAGCGCCACACTCAGGCCGACCGTCAGGCTGTTGCCGATCAGCCAGCGGAAGTGGGCGCTGGCAAATAATTCACCCGCCGCCTGCAGGCCACCGCCCTGGCCCGCGTCGCCACTGAAGCCGCGCCAGAAGATCGCCAGCAGCGGCAGCAGCACCGCCAGCAGCAGAAGCACCAGCAGCAGAGCCTTGCCACCGACCACGAAGACCCGGTCACCGAGCGCGACACCCGCGCGTGCTCCAGCCTTGGCAGACGGCGAGGACACCGATATTGACAGGCCCATCTCAGGCGAACACCTGCAGGCTCTGAGGCGGCAATGCCACCCAGATGTCCTGCGAGCGCAGCCGAGGCATGACCTCAGGTGCCAGCTCGGCGAGCAAGGCATGGCCAGGCAACGCCTGCAACTCGAAGCTCAGGCGGCAGCGATTACCGAGGAAGGTGATTTCGCGGACCTTGGCCGGGAACAGGTTTTCTTCATGCACGACGGGGTTGACCGTGATCGTTTCCGGACGGCAGAACAGCCTGCCGCTACGAGCCTTGCCCGCGCCCGGCGCCAGGCGCAGGTTCAGGCCTGCGACCCGGGCGTGCTGGTCGTCGTGGCGCTGGAACGGCAGCCAGTTGCCCTGGCCGACGAACTCGGCGACGAAGGGTGTGGCGGGTCGGTCGTAGATGGCCTGCGCAGTGGCGTACTGCTCGACCTGGCCGTTGTTCATCACCGCAATACGGTCGGCCATCAGCATGGCTTCATCCTGGTTGTGGGTGACCATCAGCGTGGTGATGCCGAGCTGACGTTGCAGTTGGCGCAGTTCACCGCACAGGTGCTCACGCACCCGAGCGTCGAGCGCCGACATCGGCTCGTCGAGCAGCAACAGCGAGGGGGCCGGCGCCAGGGCGCGGGCCAGCGCCACCCGCTGCTGCTGGCCGCCTGACAACTGGCTGGGGTACTTCTTCTCGCTACCGGTCAAGCCGACCAGCGCGAGCATCTCCCCCACCCGGTGGCGTGACGCGCCCCGACCGCAACCGTTCAGGCCATAGGCGATGTTGGCTTCGACGGTGAGATTGGGAAACAGCGCATAGGACTGAAACAGGATGCCGTAGTCGCGCGCCTGGGGCGGCAGTTCGGAGATGTCCCGCTCGCCAATGGACAAGGTGCCCTGGTCCTGGTGTTCCAACCCGGCGATGCAGCGCAGCAGCGTGGTCTTGCCGCATCCGGAGGGGCCGAGCAGGCACACCAGTTCGCCGGCGGCGACGTCCAGGCTCACGTCGTTCAGCGCGGTGAATGCGCCGAAGCGCTTGTGAATGCCGCGCACGTGCAGGTGCGTGCCGGGAGTTGCGAGGTTCATGGCAAGGCCTCATCGAAGAGATGGAGCCATGCTAGGAATGCCGTGCGAAGGTTGCGTGGCGGTTGGGGCAAAGTGAGCGATGGTGGTATTGGCAGATTTGGGTTGGCGCGGGCTTTTCACACCGCGTCTAGAACCCGACTCCCGCCACTTCCTGGGCAACGCCCAGAAACGCGGCCGGCAAGCGCGCCTGTCGACGCTCCTTCAGGCAGTACAGGTACTCGTGCATCACCGGCGCATGCTCCAGGGTGAGCACGCGCAGTTCCGGGGTCAGGGGCACTTCATGGCGGGCGATGACACTGACGCCGATATTGCGCAGCACCCCTTCACGGATCGACTCGCGACTGCCGATCTCCAGCAATGCGCCCGCCTTGACGCCAGCCTCGTCGAGCAGCCGTTCGGTAAGCTGGCGCGTGGTCGAGCCGCGTTCGCGCATCAGCAGGCAGTGCCCGGCGAGCGCCTCGATGGTCACGTGCTGGCGCTGCGCCAACGGATGGCTACGGTGCACCGCCACCACCAGCGGATCGCTGCCCAACAGCCGCCGAACCAAGCGCGCATCCTCGACACACTGCGACGAGGCAGCGACATCCACGCGGTAGTCTTCGAGCATCTCCAGCACCTGCTGAGAGTTGCCGATCTCGACAGTCACCTCGACCTGCGGCAGCCGCTCACGAAAGACCTTCACCAGGTCGAGCATGTAGTACGGCGCCGTAGCCGCCAGACGCAGGCTGCCCTGCCCCTGGGCGCCATTGCGCAGCTCGAACTCGATCTCCGCTTCCTGCTGCAGCAGCGCCTTGACTCGTGGCAGCAAGCGCACGCCTTCGTCGCTGAGCACCAGCCGCCGCCCGCCCCTGTAGAACAGCTCGATGCCGTACTGGCTTTCTAGGTTGCGCACCTGCGTGGTCACCGTCGGCTGACTCAGCCCAAGCTTCTTCGCCGCCTGAGTGATGCTGCCCAGACGCGCCACCATATAGAACGCCCTCAGCTCGGCGCTCAGCATAGGGGGCCGCCCCAGAGAGGCGGCCAGCCGCAAGCTTCGAGCGGCAAGCGGCAAGTCACAGCGGTCAGGCGTCGTCTCATCAATCGCACATTCCCCTCGATCAGCTTGAAGCTTGAAGCTTGAGCCGCAAGTTTCGAGCTACAAGCGGCAAGTCACAGCGGTCGGGCGTCGTTTCATCAATCGCACACTCCCCTCGATCAGCTTGAAGCTTGAAGCTCGAGCCGCAAGCTTCGAGCTACAAGCGGCAAGTCACTGCGGTGCGGCGTCGCTTCATCAATCGCACATTCCCCTCGATCAGCTTGCCGCTTGCCGCTCAAAACTTGCAGCTGCTACTTACGTAGAAGTCGCAAGCCGTTGAAGACCACCAGCAGGCTCACGCCCATGTCGGCGAACACTGCCATCCATAGGGTGGCCAGGCCGGCGAAGGTCACGGCCAGGAAGATTGCCTTGACCCCCAGGGCCAGCACGATGTTCTGGATCAGAATGGCCGCGCTCTGGCGTGACAGCCTGACGAACGCCGGAATTTTGCGCAAGTCGTCGTCCATCAGCGCCACATCGGCGGTCTCGATGGCGGTGTCGGTGCCGGCGGCGGCCATGGCGAAACCGATCTCGGCGCGGGCCAGGGCCGGGGCGTCATTGATGCCGTCGCCGACCATGCCGACCCGATGCCCTTGGGCGTACAGGTGTTCGATGCTCTTGAGCTTATCGGCCGGCAGCAGATTGCCTTCGGCGCGGTCGATGCCGACCTGGGCGGCGATGGCCTGGGCCGTGTGCGGGTTATCGCCGGTCAGCATCAGCGTCTTGATACCCAGTTCATGCAGCTCGGCAATGGCCTGGCGGCTGCTGTCCTTGACCGTGTCGGCCACGGCGAACAGCGCCAGCGGACCGGAGCGGTCGAGCAGCAGCACCACGGTCTTGCCCTGACGCTCCAGCCGGTCCAATTGTGCTTCCAGCGCAGGAGAGCACAGGCCCAGTTCCTCCACCAGGCGATGGTTGCCCAAGTGATAGACCTCACCGTCGATCTCGCCGCGCACGCCGCGCCCGGCCAGCGCCGCGAACTCGCTGACCGGGCTCAGGGCAATGTTCTGTTCGCGGCCATACTGGGCGATGGCGCGCGACACCGGATGGTCGGAGCGCTCACCGAGGCTGGCGGCGAGCGCCTGTGCACGGCTGTCGAAACGCGGGTCGAGCAGGGTGAAGTCGGTCTGCACCGGCTTGCCATGGGTGATGGTGCCGGTCTTGTCCAACGCCAGGTAATCGAGCTTGCGACCGCCTTCAAGGTAGATGCCGCCCTTGATCAGAATGCCCTTGCGCGCCGCCGCCGCCAGGCCGCTGACGATGGTCACCGGCGTGGAAATCACCAAGGCACAGGGGCACGCCACCACCAGCAGCACCAACGCGCGATAGACCCAGTCGAACCAGGCGCCGGCCATCAACAGCGGCGGAATCAACGCCACGGCCAGGGCGATGGCGAACACGGCCGGCGTGTAGACCTGCGAGAACTGGTCGACGAAGCGCTGGGTCGGTGCCCGCGCGCCCTGTGCCTGCTCCACGGCCTTGATGATGCGCGCCAGGGTCGATTGCCCAGCGCCAGCCGTGACACGGTACTCGAGCGCCCCGGCCTGGTTGATGGTGCCTGCGAACAGCTTGTCGCCCAGGCCCTTCTCCACGGGCAGACTTTCGCCGGTGATCGGCGCCTGATCGACGCTGGACTGACCCTCGACCACCTCGCCGTCCAGCCCGATGCGCTCACCGGGACGCACCCGCACCCGCGCACCGATCGCCACCTCGCGCACCTCCACTTCACGCCACTGGCCATCGGCCTGCTGCACGGTGGCCATGTCCGGGGCGAGTTGCATGAGGCCGCTGATGGCGTTGCGCGCGCGATCCAACGAGCGCGCCTCGATCACCTCGGCGAGGGTAAACAGCACCATGACCATGGCCGCTTCCGGCCACTGACCGATCAGCACCGCACCGGTGACGGCAATGCTCATCAGCGCGTTGATGTTGAGGTTGCGGTTCTTCAGGGCGATCCAGCCTTTCTTGTAGGTGCCCAGGCCACAGCCGAGGATAGCGGCCAGCGCCAGCGCGGCCACCAGCCACTCCGGCGCCAGGCCGGAAAAGTGCACGACTTCTGCAGCGATGGCGGCCAATCCGGAGAGCACCAGCGGCCGCCAGCGGGTCTTGTGCGCGCCCGGCGCGCTGGCGCTGCCGTCGTCTGCGTCGGCCAGGGGTTCGGCCTTCATGCCCAGGCTGTCGATGGCTCGCACGATGGACGCGGTGTCGTCGAGGGTATGGCGCACGCCGAGGATACGGTTGATCAGGTTGAATTCCAGTTGCTCGATGCCGGCGAGCTTGCCCAGTTTGTCCTGGATCAGCGTCTGCTCGGTGGGGCAGTCCATGGCGTCGATGCGGAAGCGGCTCAGGTGCGCGCCGTCACTGGCTTTGTCGGTCAGTTGCACGAAGGCAGGCGCAGTAGCGCGGGTGCTGCAGCAACTGCCGCCGGGGCTGGCATGGGAGGGGCCATGGCCGCCGTGATCGAGCCCCTGGTGATCGTGTCCATGATCGTGATCGTGCTCATGCGTAGGGTGGTGACTGACCGGCTGGTTCATAGGTTCGCCCTGATCGAGAGTGCCCCCTGACGGGGGGTTGTTGCCAAGTGAACACCCTGTAGCCACTATAGGGTCAAGCACTCAAGGGGGAACGCGCGATGAAGATCGGAGAATTGGCCAAGGTGACCGACTGCGCCGTGGAGACCATTCGCTACTACGAGCGTGAGGCCTTGCTGCCCGAACCGGCCCGTAGCGAAGGCAATTACCGGCTGTATACCCAGGCGCACGTGGAGCGCCTGACCTTCATTCGCAACTGCCGCACCCTGGACATGACCCTCGACGAAATCCGCAGTCTGTTGCGCCTGCGCGACAGTCCCGAGGGGGCCTGCGGCAGCGTCAATGCGCTGATCGACGAGCATATCGAGCACGTACAGGCGAGGATCGACGGGCTGGTGGCGCTGCAACAGCAACTGGTGGAGTTGCGCCGGCAGTGCAATGTGCAGGGGGAGGAATGCGCGATTTTGCAGCAGTTGGAGGTCAATGGCGCGGTGACGGCGCCGGAGGTCGAGCATTCGCACGTGGGGCGTAGCCACGGGCATTGATCGGACTGGAGTCGGGATGTAGGAAGTCGCAGCGTTGCCGGGGATCGGTGCGCCCCGGCAGCGCGGTAGGAATCAGACCGCCATGGGCGCGGTCATCGGTGCATGGTGCTCATAGCCTTCGAGCCAGAAGTCGCTCGGCTCGATCTTCTCCAGCCATTCGGGTTCGTACTTGCCCGTCTTGGCGAACTCCGGTACGCGCTCGCTGATCATCAGCTTCGGCGCTGCCAGCGGCTCACGCTTCATCTGCTCGTTGAGCATCTCCAGGTGGTTTTCGTACACATGGGCGTCGCCGATGAAGTAGGTGAACCAGCGTGGGGTATAGCCGGTGAGACGCCCGAACAGCGAAAGCAGCGCCGCGCCCTCGGTGAGGTTGAACGGGGTGCCCAGGCCCAGGTCGTTGGAGCGGATGTACAGCGTCAGGGAGATTTCCCGGGTCTCGACATTGGGGTGGAACTGGTACAGCAGGTGGCACGGCGGCAAGGCCATTTCGTCGAGCTGGGCGCAGTTCCAGCCGTGGAACAGGATGCGTCGGCTGCCCGGATCGTTGGCGATGGTATCCAGGCACTGACGCACCTGGTCGATGGCCTTGTACAGGATGACGAACGCCTGGCCGTCTTCTTCGTCCTGGGCGATCTGACGGAATCCGGCCTGCTGCGCCTTTTCGATGGCGGCCGGGTTGCTCAGCGCGATGCGCTTGTAACCCGGCCACTGGCGCCATTGCGCACCGTAGATTTCGCCGAGATCGTCATGGCCCTGACGAAACGGGTTGGCCAACCACTGGACGTTTTCGTTGGCGTTCTGATCCCAGACCTTGCAGCCCAGCTCGCGGAACTCGCCGGCGTTCCTCACGCCGCGCAGGAAACCGACCATTTCGCCGATCGCCGACTTGAACGCCAGCTTGCGCGTGGTGATGGCCGGAAAGCCTTTCTGCAGATCGAAGCGCAGCATGGCGCCGGGCAGGCTGATGGTGCGGATGCCGGTGCGATTGCCCTGCAGCGTGCCGTTGTCGATGACGTCGCGGACCAGGTCTAGATACTGTTTCATGGCCTACCTGTGGCAAGCACGGCAGGGGGATCGCCCCTGCCGTGGGATTTCAGTGGGCGGGTGTCGCCGTGGGTTTGCGATTATAAGCCCACCAGATCAGGCCGAGGCCAGCGACGATCATCGGCACGCAGAGAATCTGACCCATGGTCAGCCAGCCCCAGGCCAGGTAGCCGAGCTGGGCGTCCGGCACGCGGACGAATTCGACGATGAAGCGGAAGATCCCGTAGAACAGCGCGAACATGCCGGAGACCGCCATGGTCGGACGCGGCTTGCGCGAGAACAGCCAGAGGATCGCGAACAGCGCCACGCCTTCGAGGGCGAACTGGTACAACTGCGACGGGTGGCGCGGCAACTGCGCCGGGTCGCTGAACGGCGGGAAGATCATCGCCCACGGCACGTCGGTGGGCTTGCCCCACAGCTCGGCGTTGATGAAGTTGCCGATGCGCCCGGCCCCCAGGCCGATAGGCACCAGCGGCGCGACGAAGTCCATCAGTTCGAAGAACGACTTGTTGTTGCGCTTGCCGAACCACAAGGCCGCCAACATCACGCCGATGAAGCCGCCGTGGAACGACATGCCGCCCTTCCACACCTCGAAGATCAGGGTCGGGTTGGCCAAGTACTGGTGCAAGTCGTAGAACAGCACATAGCCCAGGCGCCCACCGACGATCACCCCCATCGACAGCCAGAACACCAGGTCGGACAGCTTTTCCCGGCTCCAGGTGGGATCGAAGCGGTTGAGTCGGCGGGTGGCGAGCAGCCAGGCGCCGCCAATGCCGATCAGGTACATCAGGCCGTACCAGTGGATTTTCAGCGGCCCGAGTGACAGGGCCACGGGGTCGATCTGCGGGTAAGGCAGCATGGAGGTTCCTCTAGATCAGAAAACTTAAGCCGACGCAGAACAGCAACGCGGCGAACAGACGCTTGAGCAGACGCGGCGACAACCGATGCGCCAGACGTGCGCCGAAGCGGGCGAAAAACATGCTGGTGACGGCGATACCCATCAGCGCAGGCAGATACACATAACCCAGACTGTGCGCGGGCAGGTGCGGTTCGCTCCAGCCCAGCACCATGAAGCTCAGGGTGCTGGCCAGGGCGATCGGCAGACCGCAGGCCGACGAGGTGGCCACGGCCTGTTGCATGGACAGGCTGCGCCAGGTGAGGAAGGGTACAGTCAGCGAGCCGCCGCCGATGCCGAAGATCGCCGAGGCCCAGCCGATCACTCCGCCCGCACCGATCAGTCCAGGTTTGCCGGGGACACCGCCACGGCCCTTGGGCTTGAGGTCGAGCGTCATCTGCAGCGCCACTAGCAAGGCGAACACGCCGATGATCTTCTGCAGCAGCGGGCCCTGGATCAACGAGGCAGTCTTGGCGCCGATCGCGGCACCGATGAGGATGCCGACCGTCATCCACAGGAACACCGGCCACTGCACGGCGCCCTTGCGATGATGCTCGAGCACGGCGTTGATCGAAGTGAAGACGATGGTGGCCAAGGAGGTGCCGACGGCCAGATGGGTGAGGATCGACGCATCGAAGCCTTGCAGGGTGAAACTGAACACCAGCACCGGCACGATGATGATACCGCCGCCCACGCCGAAAAGGCCGGCGAGCACACCGGCGCAGGCGCCCAACAGCAGATAGAGTACGAATTCCATTCGCAGGCCCAGAGAATGCGATCCGGCATGGTAACGGAAGCCGGGGCCACGGCTCTAGTGAACTCTGCGTCAGGTTGATGCGCGAGCGCCAGGCAGCCGCTACAGTGGCAGACTCAGCCAGAGGCCTCAGCATGTGCCTGATTCTATTCGCCTGGCGGCCGGGTCATGCCCAGCCGCTGATCGTCGCGGCCAACCGTGACGAGTTCTACGCCCGCCCTGCCCAGTCTCTGAGCGCCTGGGAAGACGCCCCGGGCGTGTATGCCGGTCGCGACCTGGAGGCCGGCGGCACGTGGTTGGGCATCGGCCCGGGTGGGCGCTTTGCGGCGCTGACCAATATTCGCGATCCGCGTCAGCCGCAGGGGGCGCGCTCGCGTGGCGAGTTGGTGGCGGCGTTTCTGCGTGGCGAGATGGCAGTGACGACGTACCTGCAGCAGGTCGCCGAACGCAGCAGCCACTATTCAGGGTTCAACCTGCTGGCCGGCGACGGCCAGGTGCTGGGCTACATGAACGCGCACGAGGCGCTACCACGGCTATTGCAGCCGGGCGTCTATGGGCTTTCCAACGCTGCGCTGGATACGCCGTGGCCGAAGCTGCTGAAGGCACGGCAGGCGTTCGCGGCGGCGTTGGAGACGCCCAGCGCGCAGTATTTTTTGGCGATGTTGGCCGATGACGCGACGGCACCCGACGAGGCGTTGCCGGAGACGGGCGTTGGCCTCGCGACCGAGCGGCTGCTGTCGAGCGTGTTCATTGCCAGCCAGAACTACGGGACACGGGCGAGCACCGTGTTGATCGTCGACGATCAGGGCAGAAGACGGATGATCGAGCGCAGCTATGGGCCGTTCGGCGGGCACTTGGGCGAAGTCGAAGTCTGCGCCTGACGCATCGGCGCCAGGCCGCGCTATCAGGGCGCTTTTCGCTCACAGGGTCTTGTTCGGCCCGATCATCCGCGCCAGACCGAGATTCTTCAACGCCAACTGCAACGAGCTGTGGATGACCTGCGGGTTGTCGTGGCTCATGGCTTCGCTGAGCAGTTCGCTGGCCTTGCTCAAGTTCACCTGGCGCAGCATCCATTTCACCTTCGGCAGGTTGGTGGCGTTCATCGACAGGCTGTCGAAGCCCATGGCCATCAGCAAGATGGCGGCTGCCGGATCACCGGCCATCTCGCCGCAAATGCTCACCGGTCGCCCTTCGGCATGGGCATCGCGCACCACCGTCTGCAAGGCTTGCAGCACTGCCGGGTGCAGGTAGTCATAGAGGTCGGCGACCCGTGGGTTGTTGCGGTCCACCGCCAGCAGGTACTGGGTAAGGTCGTTCGAGCCGACCGAGAGGAAATCGACCTGCCGGGCCAGTTCGCGGGTCTGGTAGACCGCGGCCGGAATTTCAACCATCACCCCGACCGGTGGCATCGGGACATCGGTGCCCTCGTCACGCACCTCGCCCCAGGCGCGGTGGATCAGGTGCAGCGCCTCTTCCAACTCATGGATGCCGGAGATCATCGGCAGCAGGATGCGCAGGTTGTTCAGGCCTTCGCTGGCCTTGAGCATGGCGCGGGTCTGCACCAGGAAGATTTCCGGGTGGTCGAGGGTGACGCGGATACCGCGCCAGCCGAGGAAGGGGTTCTCTTCCTTGATCGGGAAGTAGGACAGTGCCTTGTCGCCACCGATGTCCAGCGTGCGCATGGTCACCGGCAGTGGATGGAAGGCGGCCAGTTGCTCGCGGTAGATCGCCAGCTGTTCCTTTTCGCTGGGAAAGCGCTGGTTGATCATGAACGGCACTTCGGTGCGATACAGGCCCACGCCCTCGGCGCCGCGCTGCTGAGCCCGGGCGACGTCGGCCAGCAGCCCAGTGTTGACCCACAGCGGCATGCGATGGCCATCGGGGGTGACGCAAGGCAACTCGCGCAGGGCATCCAGGCCGCGGGCCAACTGGCGTTCTTCCTCGACCACGTCGCTGTACTGCTTGCGCAGCACTTCGCTGGGGTTGGTGTAGGCCTCGCCCTTGTAGCCGTCGAGAATCATCTCGATGCCATCGACCTTCGAATACGGCAGGTCGACCAGGCCCATCACCGTCGGGATGCCCATGGCCCGGGCCAGAATGGCCACATGCGAGTTGCCCGAGCCCAGCACCGAAACCAGGCCCACCAGCTTGCCTTCCGGCACTTCGCCGAGCATCGCCGGGGTGAGTTCCTCGCTCACCAGAATGGTGTTGTCGGGGTAGACCAGGGTCTGCGAGCGCGCTTGCTGCAGATACGCCAACAGGCGCCGGCCGAGGTCCTTGACGTCGGAGGCGCGCTCGCGCAGGTAATCGTCGTCCATCAGCTCGAAGCGGTTGACGTGCTCGCCGACCACTTGGCGCAGTGCGCCCTGGGCCCACTGACCGGTCTTGATGACCTCGGCCACTTCGCCGCCGAGCGCGGCATCTTCGAGCATCATCAGGTACACATCGAACAGCGCCCGTTCTTCGGGGCGCAACTGGGTCGCCAGCTTGGCCGACAGCTTGCGCATGTCGGCGCGCACGCCTTCGAGGGCGTTCTCGAACAGTTTCAATTCGCCGTCGATGTCGTCGACGGTCTTGTCCGGCACCACTTCCAGGTCGGCGGGCGGCAACATGACCACCGCACGCCCGACAGCGGCACCGGGCGAGCCCGGCACACCGACGAAACGCGCTTCCTGGATACCCTTGCCCTGACGGCCCAGGCCACGAATGGAGCCGGTGGCCTCGGCGTGGGCGATGACCCCGGCGAGCTGCGCGCTCATGGTCACCAGGAAGGCTTCCTCGCCTTCGTCGAACTGACGCCGTTCCTTCTGCTGGATGACCAGCACCCCGACCACGCGACGGTGGTGGATGATCGGTGCGCCGAGGAAGGAGGCGAAGCGCTCCTCGCCGGTCTCGGCGAAGTAGCGGTAGCGCGGGTGATCGGCGGCGTTTTCCAGGTTCAGTGGTTCCTCGCGGGTGCCGACCAGGCCCACCAGGCCCTCGTTGGGCGCCATGCTGACCTTGCCGATGGAGCGCTTGTTCAGGCCTTCGGTGGCCATCAGCACGAAGCGGTTGCTCTCCGGGTCGAGCAGGTAGACCGAGCAGACCTGGCTGCCCATGGCTTCCTTGACGCGCAAGACAATGATCCCCAACGCCGTCTTGAGATCTTTGGCGGAGTTCACTTCCTGGACGATCTTGCGCAGCGTATTGAGCATGGCTCGGGGTCGAACTCCGTCGTCAGTCGCGCGTCAGCAGGCGCGGGGCTAGCTCTTTCAGCGCGCGGCGATACACCTCGCGCTTGAATGTCACCACCTGGCCCAGCGGATACCAGTAGCTGACCCATCGCCAGCCATCGAACTCCGGTTTTCCGGTCAGGTCCATTCTTACCCGCTGTTCGTTGCTCACCAGGCGCAGCAGGAACCACTTCTGCTTCTGGCCGATGCACAGCGGCTGGCTGTGCGTACGCACCAGGCGCTGAGGCAGACGATAACGCAACCAGCCGCGGGTGCAGGCAAGTATTTCCACATCCTCGCGTTCCAGGCCAACTTCTTCGTTCAGCTCGCGGTACAGGGCATCTTCTGGGGTTTCGTCAGGGTTGATGCCGCCCTGGGGAAACTGCCAGGCATCCTGGTTGATCCGCCGAGCCCATAGCACCTGTCCGGCATCATTCGTGAGAATGATCCCGACATTGGGGCGAAAACCATCCGGGTCGATCACGGCAGCAACCTCGAAAACGCATGTCGCCGCATTGTTCCACAAAGCTTGCGAGCGCAGCAACGCGCCCGCCATCGCTTATGGGCAGCGCGCTAAAAACTCCGTATTCTGCGGGACTTCTTCCCGGAGGCTTCTGCGAGAAAACCCCATGCGTTTGGCTTTATTCGACCTGGACAATACCCTCCTCGGCGGTGACAGCGATCACGCCTGGGGCGACTACCTGTGTGAACGGGGCATTCTCGACCCCGTCGCCTACAAAGACCGCAACGACGCGTTCTATCAGGACTACCTGAACGGCACCCTGGACCTGCAGGCCTACCTGGCCTTCTCCATGGAAATCTTCGCCGCCACCGAGCCGGCCCAGCTCGATCAATGGCACCGCGAGTTCATGCGCGACTGCGTCGAAGCGCTGATCCAGCCCAAGGCCCTGGCCCTGCTGCAACAGCACCGCGACGCCGGCGATCACCTGGTGATCATCACCGCCACCAACCGCTTCGTCACCGCACCCATCGCTCGCCGCCTGGGCGTGCGCACCCTGCTGGCCACCGAATGCGAGCGCGACGGCGAGCGCTACACCGGGCGTAGCACCGATATACCCTGTTTCCGTGAAGGCAAGGTGACGCGCCTGCAGCGCTGGATGCTGGAGAACGGCTACGACCTGCAGGACAGCTACTTCTACAGCGACTCGCTCAACGACCTGCCGCTGCTCGAGCAAGTCACCCACCCGGTGGCAGTGGACCCCGATCCCAAGCTCAAGGCAGAAGCCGAACGCCGTGGCTGGCCGGTGATTTCGCTGCGCGACTGACGAGCCCTCAGACCGGCTTGGCACCCATCAAGCCGGCGATCGACAGAAAGCACACGCCACTGAACACCGCCAGCGCCAAGGTCAGCCGCAGCCCCACAGGCTCGGCCTTGCGCAGGCGGTTCAGGCGCACCAGCAGCCACCAGACGGCCAGCGCCCCCAAGGTGTAGAGGATGCTCGAGGCCAGCACCCAGGTCTGCCCCAGCGGCCAGCCCACCAGGTGCACCAGCCACCAACCCGTGAACGGCATGCTCAGCAGGCACAGGCCCATCACCAACCAGACGAACACTAGCGGACGACGCAGCAGCTTGGCGTAAGCCTGGGCATCGCCCTGGCGACGGGCACGCCAGGTCAGGATCGCCAGCCCCAGTGCACCGAGCAGCAGCAGTGCAGTGGCGAGGACGTGCAAGGTCTTGAGGGCGGTCAGGTGTTCCATGTCATGTCCTTCGGGCACTGGAGTCCGTGTGGCGGCAGCGATCCGCCGCCGCGATCAGGCGCGTTCTGCAACCAAGCGTAGCCGCTCAGCCCAGGAACAGCGTGTACGCCGGGTTATCGGTTTCGTCCCAGTAGGGGTAGCCGATCTTGGCCAAGGCATCGGGCAGCAGGTGACGCTCGTCTTCCGGCACCTGCAAACCCGCCACCACCCGACCATCGGCCGCCCCGTGATTGCGGTAGTGGAACATCGAGATGTTCCAGCGACCGCCCAGCTTGTCGAGGAAATTGAACAGCGCGCCGGGACGCTCGGGGAATTCGAAGCGCAGCACCCGCTCGTCGCTGGCGGCTGCCGAGTGGCCACCGACCATATGGCGGATGTGCAGCTTGGCCAGTTCGTTGTCGGTGAGGTCGGTGACCGGGAAACCTTGGTCGGTCAGGTGCTGCACCAGCGCTGCGCGCGGGTCGGTCTCCGGGTGGGTCTGCACGCCGACGAAGATGTGCGCCTGCTTGTCGGCGTGGTAGCGATAGTTGAATTCGGTGATCTGGCGCTTGCCGATGGCCTCGCAGAAGGCCTTGAAGCTGCCCGGGCGCTCCGGGATGGTCACGGCGATGATCGCCTCGCGCTTCTCGCCCAGTTCGGCGCGCTCGGCCACATGCCGCAGGCGGTCGAAGTTGACGTTGGCGCCGGAGTCGATGGCCACCAGCGTCTGCCCGCTGACGCCGGTCAGCTCCACGTAGCGCTTGATGCCCGCCACGCCCAAGGCGCCAGCAGGTTCGGTGATCGAGCGGGTATCGTCGTAGATATCCTTGATGGCCGCACAGATTTCGTCGGTGCTGACGGTGATCACCTCGTCCACGTGGTGCCGGCAGATGTCGAAGGTGTGCTGGCCGATCTGCGCCACGGCCACCCCATCGGCGAACAGCCCGACCTGTGGCAGCACCACGCGCTCGCCAGCGGCCATGGCCGCCTGCAGGCAATTGGAGTCGTCTGGCTCCACGCCGATGACCTTGATCTCGGGACGCAGGTACTTCACGTAGGCGGCGATGCCGGCGATCAGGCCGCCGCCGCCGACCGGCACGAAGATCGCATCGAGTCGCCCAGGGTGCTGGCGCAGGATCTCCATGGCCACGGTGCCCTGCCCGGCGATGGTGTGGGGGTCGTCATAGGGGTGGATATAGACGAAGCCCTTTTCGTCGACCAGCTTCAGCGAGTAGGCCAGGGCTTCGGGGAAGGAATCGCCATGCAGCACCACCTTGCCGCCGCGCGAACGCACGCCCTCGATCTTGATTTCCGGGGTGGTCTTGGGCATCACGATGGTCGCTTTGATGCCCAGCTCGCGGGCCGCCAATGCCAGGCCCTGGGCATGGTTGCCCGCCGAGGCGGTGACCACGCCACGGGCCAGTTCCTCGGCGCTCAACTGCGCCAGCTTGTTGTACGCCCCGCGGATCTTGAAGGAAAACACCGGCTGCAGGTCTTCGCGCTTGAGCAGGACCTGGTTGCCCAGGCGCTTGCTCAGTTGCCCGGCGCTGTGCAGCGGGGTTTCGACCGCGACGTCGTAGACGCGCGAGGTGAGGATCTTCTTGACGTACTGTTCGAGCATGTTGAACACATCACTGGGCCGCGGGACAGGGGCTGGAAGTCTACCCCAGCGCCCGGTCGGGCGACCACAGCAAAGCCTGTGGAGTGGCTATACTAGCGCCCTTCAGAAAACCTCCCGCCCCTCCGGAGCCCGCATGACCCAGGACCAACTCAAACAGGCCGTCGCCCAGGCCGCCGTCGACTTCATTCTGCCGCGGCTGGATGACAAGAGCATCGTCGGCGTCGGCACCGGCTCGACCGCCAACTGCTTCATCGACGCCCTGGCCCAGCACAAAGGCGCCTTCGACGGTGCGGTCGCCAGCTCCGAGGCCACCGCCGAGCGCCTCAAGGGCCATGGCATCCCGGTCTATGAGCTGAACAGCGTGGGCGAACTGGAGTTCTACGTCGACGGTGCCGACGAGAGCGATGCGCACCTGAACCTGATCAAGGGCGGCGGTGCCGCGCTGACCCGCGAGAAGATCGTCGCGGCGGTGGCCCGCACCTTCATCTGCATCGCCGACGCCAGCAAGCTGGTGCCGGTGCTCGGCGCCTTCCCGCTGCCGGTGGAAGTCATTCCCATGGCCCGCAGCCATGTCGCGCGCCAACTGGTCAAGCTGGGCGGCGACCCGGTCTACCGCGAGGGCGTGCTGACCGACAACGGCAACGTCATTCTCGACGTGCACAACTTGCAGATCACCAACCCGGTGCAGCTCGAAGCGCAAATCAACGCCATCGTCGGCGTGGTCACCAACGGCCTGTTCGCGGCGCGGCCCGCCGACCTGCTGCTGCTGGGCACCCCTGAAGGCGTCAAGAGCCTGAAGGCGGAGTAAGCAGCCCCTGCTCAGTCGGCGGCCGGCTTGAACACGTAGAACAGGTTAGGCTCGCTGACCAGGTACAGCGTCCCGGCATCGTCCATGGCGATGCCCTCGGCCTGCGGCACCGTGCGCTCAAGCCCTTGATAACCCTTGCGCAACGACAAGGTACTCAGCGGCCGCCCCTCCACGTCCAGCTCCAGCACCAAACGCGACTCGTCGGACAGCGCCAGCAGGTGACCGCTGCGCTCGTCGAACTGCAAGCTGGACAGGTCGCGCACGAACAGCCGCCGATCCCGTTTACGGTCCTGCACCACCTGCACGGCGTAGGGTTGGTCGGGCTGGTCGTGGGGAAAACCGCGGACTTCGTAGATCAGCATCGGGTCGCGCTCCTTGGCCACGAACAGCCGCTTGCCGGCCGAGTCGTAGGCCAGGCCCTCGAAGCCCTTGTTGCCGTTCAGGCCGATCCCCAGGGTCAATTGCTCGGCCTGGCTGGCGTCGAGCGTGCGCGTGTCATCGTCCAGGCGCACGCGGATCAGGCGCTGCTGGCGCTCATCGGTGATCACGTAGCTGTTGGGGCCGACGTACTCCACCGCCTCCGGATCACCGAAGCCGACCAGCGTCACGCGCCGCAGGATGCGCCCCGCCAGCGACAACTCGATCAGCTCGGAGCGGGCGTTGGTGACGGTGAACAGGGTCTTGCGCTCGGGATCGAAGGTCAGCGCGGACACGTCGTCGTCCAGGCCATCGATAGGCTGAGCTTGAATCACCGCGCGATAGCGATCCAGGCCCATCCCCTGGTCGCTGGGCTGCCACCAGGTGCGCAGGTTGAACCAGCCACGCTCGAACAGGCGAAACTCATGGGCCGCCGCCGCCAGCAGGGCCACGGATAGGAAAGCCACGAAAATCAAGGGAAGACGCAGATGACGGCGCATGCTCAGGGCTCGACGAAAGGTGGCGAATCTAATCACGTCCAGCTGAAACAAAGCTTAATGCCATCATCGCCAGACGCGCGCTTTCAGGACTTCTTGAAGCGGTAGAACAGCGCCGGCTCACTGATGATGTACAGGTTCCCCTGGTCGTCCATGGTCACGCCTTCGGCGCGTGGAATGCGACTTTTCAGCCCGTTGAAAGCCCCCAGCAGGCTGATGAAGCTGACCTGCTTGCCCTTCTCGTCCAGCTCCAGCAGCAAGTGAGAGTCCGCCGAGAGCACCAGCAGATGACCGGTGCGCGGATCGACCGCCAGTGCCGAAAGGTTGCGCAGGTCCAGTTGATCGTTGGGCAACGGCTGCTTGCTGCCCACCAGTGGGCCACGTCCATCGGTGTTCCAGGTATAGAGACGCGGCGGGCGCTCTTCGCCGATTACCAGACGCTGGCGTTGCGGGTCCCAGGCAATGGCCTCGAAGCCTTTGTTGCGCTCTTCTGATTCACCCAGGTCGTAATTCGGGAAGTCGGCGCGGGTGAGCGAGGTGGTGCCCGGATCGACCTTGACCACGGTCAGGTCATGGTTGCGCTCATCGACGATGGCGATCTGGCCGTTATCGAGCACGGCCACGCCCTCAGGGTTGGCCCAGCCCAACAGCGGGATCTGGCGCAACACATCACCCTCGAGGGTGAGCTCGACCAGGAAGGGGTTCTTGCCCATGACCGCGAACAGCGTGCGCGTCTGCGGGTTGAAGGACAGGTCCGAGGCCTCGTCGTCCGCCATGCCTGGCAAGTGCTTGGCGTCGATGTCCACCCGGTAGTCCGGCAGCCACACGCTCTGCTGGCGTTCGGCCTTGCTCTCGAAGCGCTCCTTGATCCACAGCACCGCGCGGTCGTCCCAGTGCATGGCGATCGCCACGCCATAGGCGATGACCGCCATCGCGGCGAAGGCGAACGACCAGCGTCGGTAGAACGGGCGTTTGCGGCGGGCGGAAGCGTGGGAGGCAGCGGGCATGCGCGGTTCCTGATGCGGGCGAGGACGCGCGCATTATCCGCACGGGGTGTGAAAAAATGGTCAATCGCCCAGGCTGGCTGCAGCCGCAAACGCGTGCGCAGCCCGCCTGGATGGGTCCGTTCAGAGCACGCGGCTTTCGAAACGGCTCGCGCCTGGCAGTTCCAGCACCAGTTCGTCACCGACGTTCAGCGGCCCGACGCCAGCCGGGGTGCCGGTGAGGATCACGTCGCCGGCCTGGAGCGAGAAATGCGCGGCGATGTGCTGGATGATCGGCACGATGGGGTTGAGCATCATCGCGCTGCTGCCGTCCTGGCGCACCTCGCCGTTGATGGTCAGGCGCACGGGGATGTCGGTCACGTCGGCGAAACTCGACGCCGCCACGAAGGGCGCCAGCACGCAGCCACCGTCGAAACTCTTGGCCAACTCCCACGGCAGGCCCTTTTCCTTGAGCTTGGCCTGCAGGTCGCGCAGGGTCAGGTCCAGCGCCGGGGCATAGCCGGAAATGGCATCGAGCACCTCCTCGACGGTGGGCTGGGTGGAGAGCGGCTTGCCCAGCAGCACCGCGATCTCGGCCTCGTAGTGCACCGAACCGCGCTCGGAGGGAATCTTGAAGCCGCCTTCCAGAGGCACCACGCAACTGCCCGGCTTGATGAACAGCAGCGGCTCGCTGGGGATGGGGTTGTCCAGTTCCTTGGCGTGCTCGGCGTAGTTGCGGCCGATGCACACCACCTTGCCCAGCGGGAAATGAATGCGCGTACCGTCTACGTACTGGTGCTGGTAACTCATGGCCGACTCCTCTGGAACTGCTTTTATTCGGGAGCGAAGATCTTACCCGGATTCATGATGCCGTTCGGATCGAACACCGCCTTTATCGCTTTCATGCAGGCGATTTCCGCCGCCGAGCGGCTGTAGCCCAGGTAATCGCGCTTGGTCATGCCCACGCCATGCTCGGCGGAGATCGAGCCGTGGTAACGCTCGACGATCTCGAATACCCATTTGTTGACCGTGGCGCAGGAGGCGAAGAACGCGTCCTTGCTCATGTGTTCGGGCTTGAGGATGTTCAGGTGCAGGTTGCCATCGCCGATATGGCCATACCAGACCACTTCGTAGTGCGGATAGTGCTCGGCCACCACCGCATCGATGTCGCGCAGAAACGCGGGCACCTTGGACACGGTCACCGAAATGTCGTTCTTGTACGGGGTCCAGTGGGAGATGGTCTCGGACCGGTACTCGCGCAGCTTCCACAGGTTCTTCAACTGCGTCTCGCTCTGGCTCATCACTCCGTCGAGCACCCAGCCCTGTTCCACGCAGTGCTCGAACGTGGCCAGTGCTTCGTTGGCCACCTCATCGGTGCTGGCTTCGAATTCCAGCAAGGCATAGAACGGGCACGGCGTCTCGAACGGTGCAGGCACGTCGCCGCGCTCGAGGATTCTGGCCAGGCCCTTGTCGGAAAAGAATTCGAAGGCGGTGAGGTCGAGCTTGCCCTGGAAGGCATGCAGCACCGGCATGATCGAGTCGAAATCCGGCGTGCCCAGCACCATCGCCGTGAGGTTGCGCGGGGCGCGGTCCAGGCGCATGGTGGCCTCGACCACGAAGCCCAGGGTGCCCTCGGCGCCGATGAACAGGTGGCGCAGGTCGTAGCCGGTGGCGTTCTTGATCAGGTCGCGGTTGAGCTCCAGCAACTCGCCGGTGCCGGTCACCACCTTCAGTCCCGCCACCCAGTTGCGCGTCATGCCATAGCGGATGACTTTGATGCCGCCGGCGTTGGTGCCGATGTTGCCGCCGATCTGACTCGACCCACTGGAGGCGAAGTCCACCGGGTAGTACAAACCCTGCTCTTCGGCGAACTGCTGGAGCTGGCGGGTGATCACGCCCGGCTCACAACGCACGGTGCGGTCGAAGGGGTTGAAGTCGAGAATGCGGTTCATGCCGTCGAACGCCACCACCACCTCGCCATTGGCCGCCACGGCAGCGCCGGACAGCCCGGTGCGGCCGCCCGAAGGCACCAGCGCGACCTGATGGCGATTGGCCCAACGGACGATGGCCTGGACCTGCTCGACGGTCTTGGGCAGCACGATGGCCGTGGGCGCGGGCGGGTAGTGCTGGGTCCAGTCCTTGCCGTAGGCCTCCAGCGAGGCGGGGTCGGTGAGGACCTTGCCAGGGTCTACCAGGGTCTTCAGCTCATCAATTACCGCGTGGTCGGTCATCGGCAGAACTCTCGAACGATTCATGGTCACCCTGAGCACTCTTCACCTGTCGGGATAAGCTCAGACGGTGTCGCGTATGCTAGCATAGCGCCCCCGCCGATCGTGCTAAGGCCCGTCCAAAGCCCGTCGCCGCGCCGCTTTGCCCCTCTTCGCCATTTTTTCTCCGGGATACAGGTTTACGCAGATGAGCAAGACTTCTCTCGACAAGAGCAAGATCAGGTTCCTTCTTCTCGAAGGTGTCCATCAGAACGCCGTGGACACCTTGAAAGCTGCTGGCTACACCAACATCGAGTACCTCACGGGCTCGCTGCCGGATGCCGAACTGAAGGAAAAGATCGCCGATGCCCACTTCATCGGCATCCGCTCGCGCACCCAGCTGACCGAAGAGGTCTTCGACTGTGCGAAGAAACTGGTCGCGGTCGGTTGCTTCTGCATCGGCACCAACCAGGTCGACCTGGGCGCGGCGCGCGAGCGCGGCATCGCGGTATTCAACGCGCCGTACTCCAACACCCGGTCGGTGGCCGAACTGGTGCTGGCCGAAGCCATCCTGCTGCTGCGCGGCATCCCCGAGAAGAATGCCTCCTGTCACCGTGGTGGCTGGATCAAGAGCGCGGCCAACTCCTTCGAGATCCGTGGCAAGAAGCTGGGCATCGTCGGCTACGGCTCGATCGGCACCCAGTTGTCGGTCCTGGCCGAGAGCGTGGGCATGCAGGTGTACTTCTACGACCCGCTGACCAAATTGCCGCTGGGCAACGCCACCCAGGTCACCAGCCTGAACGAATTGCTCGGCCTGGCCGACATCGTGTCGCTGCACGTGCCTGAGCTGCCCTCCACCCAGTGGATGATCGGCGAGAAAGAAATCCGCGCGATGAAGAAGGGCTCGATCCTGATCAACGCCGCGCGCGGCACCGTGGTCGAGCTCGACCACTTGGCCAACGCGATCAAGGACAAGCACCTGATCGGCGCCGCCATCGACGTCTTCCCGGTGGAGCCGCGCTCCAACGACGAAGAATTCGAAAGCCCGCTGCGTGGCCTGGACAACGTGATCCTGACCCCGCACATCGGCGGCTCCACCGCCGAGGCGCAGGCCAACATCGGCCTGGAAGTGGCCGAGAAGCTGGTCAAGTACAGCGACAACGGCACCTCGGTGTCCTCGGTCAACTTCCCTGAAGTGGCCCTGCCGGCGCACCCGGGCAAGCACCGTCTGCTGCACATCCACGAGAACATTCCGGGCGTGCTCAGCGAGATCAACAAGGTGTTCGCCGAAAACGGTATCAACATCTCCGGCCAGTTCCTGCAGACCGACGAGAAAGTCGGCTATGTGGTGATCGACGTCGACGCCGAGTACTCGGACCTGGCGCAAGAGAAGCTGCAACAGGTCAAAGGCACCATCCGCTCGCGCGTACTGTTCTGATCGATAAGACCGGTCCGGGAAACCGGACCGGTCGCAAACAGGCTGCGCACTCGCCTACCGCCTGTTCAGAAATATCCCTACTGAAAAATTCCCCGCCTGCCTCAAACATACGCCCGATATCGGGGTCATAGGCAGCGTTCGACCCTGGCCGACCCAAAAGCCTTGGCGAGCTGACTTCATCTGCCGAGAATCAGAAGGGAATTCCATGCGTTTGACCACTGGCCTGCTGCTGGCAGCCCTCATCAGCCCACTGGCCCAGGCCGAGCTGATCGACGAAATCAACGACCGGGGCGAGCTGCGCATCGCCGTGCAGACCGACAACGCCCCTTACGCGTTCAAGAAAGACGAGCAGTTGACCGGCTTCGATATCGAGTTCGGCCAGGAACTGGCGCGTGAACTCGACGTGCGCGCGCAGTTCGTCGAAGCGCCGGCCAACGAGGTGCTGCCCGGCGTGCAAAGCGGCATGTACGATATCGCCCTGACACCGGTAGCAGGTCAACCCGCCAGCCAAGGCGCGCTCGACCTGAGTCAGCCGTTCGCCGAAAAGACCTTGGTCATCCCCTTCCAGAAAGACAACCCTGCATTCGAGAGCGCGCTGAACAATGCATTGCAGCGGCTCGAGGACAGCGGACGAACCGCCGAGCTGGAACACAAGTGGCTCGACCCCGAGACGAAGGCCGAGACGGCGCCGTCCGTCACTCCAGCGCCTGCCGAGCCTCCTCCAGCTCCAGCTCACTGAACACCCGCACGCCCTCACGGCGCAACAGTGCAGCCACCACCCCTTCGCCCGGCACCTTCACACCGCTGAAGGTGCCATCGTAGGTCAGTTGGTTGCCACAGGACGGGCTGCCGGACTTGAGCACCGCTACCTTGATCGCATGCCGTCGCACCAGCGCCAGCGCCTGTTGGGCGCCGCCGAGAAACGCTGCGCTGACATCCTCGCCGCTGACCGTGATCACCTGGGTCTGCCCGTCGAGCACCTGGCCACCTTGCCCGCCGCGAATCTCCGCCGCCGGACGTGGCGTGGGCAGCCCGCCAGCCACTTCCGGACACAGCGGCACCACCCGGCCTTCGGCCTGCCAGCGCCTGAGCACCTGCGGATGGCCACTGGCGCGCCCGTCGTAGCGCACCGGCTGGCCCAGCAGGCAGGCGCTGACCAGGACCTTCGGCAAATCAGAACGGATCATTGCCACGCCGCCTGAACCAGCCGGTCAGCGACAGGCGTTCGCGCGTCGCTGGCAGCACTTCGTGGGGTATATCGCCGGACAGGAACACCACCAGGCTGCCCGCTTGCGGCTGCACGTCACGCTCGACGCCATCGGCGAGGAACATGCGCAACTGCCCGCCCTCGGTCGGTTGCCAGTCGTGGTTGAGGTAGAGCACCGCCGAGACCATGCGCCGATCGTCGTCGCGAAAGCGGTCCAGGTGCTTGAGGTAGAACGCCCCGGGCGGATACAGGGCGAAATGGCACTCGAAATCCTCGAGCCCGAGGAACAGGCCGCGATTGATCGCCAGGCGCAGGGTGTCCATCAGTTCCAGGTAGCGGTCGCACGGCTCGGCCTGGCCGGGATCGATCCACTGGATCTGGTCGCCGCGAATCGCTTCGCGCACTTCCTGGCTCGCGCCCCTGCCGACGCCGGCGGGATTGAGCTCGCCCTCGGCATGACGGCGACGGCATTCGGCCGCCAGCGCACGGGCCAGCGCGTCGGGCAGGAAAAGCGGCTGTTGCGACCAGCCACGGGTGGCCAGGTCGTCGACCACGGCCGACAGCAGGGGATGTTCAAGGGGATTAGGCATGGCGCGCATCATATCCATTCGCCCCGAGCGCGCACAGCGCCGCTTGGCCGAGAAGCGCGCGGATATCTCGACAAGGCCTGCCGCCCCACGGACAATGGCGACCTGCCGACAGGAGTCCTGAATGCGCCGTCTGTTTTCCCTGCTTCTGCTGATGATCTGCACCATGCCTGTCTGGGCAGACAGCCTCGACCAGTTGTACAAGGCCGCGGGTTGGCCTGAGCAACGCGCCCATTTCAACGACGCCCTCGGCGCCGCCCAGTTGCGCTACCGCAACAGCCTGCCTCCAGCGCTGTTCCAGGCCCTGGTCAACAACAGCAATCAGCGCTTCCAGGCCCAGGCCATGGACACCCGCGCCCAGGCCCAACTGCGCGCCAAGCTGAAGAACCCGGCGCCCGCGCTGGCGTTCTTCCAGTCCTCGGTCGGGCGCAAGGTGGTCGCCGCCGAGTTGCTGGCCACCCGCAAGGATCAGTTGGCCAAGAACGCCAAGGGCCTGCCCAGGATCGAAGCCAGCGACAACCGCCTGCTGGCCATCGGTCACCTGGCCCAGGCGCTTCCGGCCCGCGAAGCCGGCGCGGAAGTGAGCCTGGCCATCGCCGGGGTCGCCGCCGACAGCCTCAGCTCGATGATTCCCGGCCTGCTCGGCAACGGTCAGGCCCAAGGTTTGCTCGACGGCCAGCGCCAGCGCCTGATGAACGAAATCGGTGAAGACCTCAACAACACGCTGCTGTACGTCTACCGCGACCTGAGCGACGACGAGCTGGAGCGCTTCGTCGAATTCGCCGAGTCGGCGCCAGGCAAGGCCTACTATCAAGCCGCCCTGGCCGCCGTGCGCGCGGGCCTGGCCGTGGGTCAGAGCAGCGCCGAGCTCAACTGAGCAGGCGCTGGTCGAGGAAGGCGAAGTAGCACTGGCGGATGTCCGGCAGCTCATTGGCCAGGTGATGCCGAGCCTGGGGCAGCAGCAGGATGTCCGGTTCGTCGAACTTGTCCTTGAGCACCTTGAGGTTGTACGGCCAGTCCACCGTGCCGTCGGCCTCGCCCTGCACGACCAGCAGCCGACGCCCACTGTGCGGCGCCGCCTCGATGCGCCGGACCCAGGCCATCAAGGCGCCGACCCACGCCGTGGGCAAACGCCGGGGCTGTAGCGGGTCGTCCTGCAGGAAGGCGAGAAACGCCGGATCGTTGGTGTTGGCGGTGAAGCGCCGCTCGATGCCATCGACGAAATGACGCAGCACCCGGTAGCTCAACTTCGACCAGCCCCAGGCCCGTGGCCGCACCAAAGGTGCCAGCAGGATCACCTGGCCGTCGGCCGGGCTCTGCTCGGCGCAATGCAGCAGGTGATCGATCACGATGGCGCCGCCAGTGCTCTGTCCACAGAGATGCCAGGGCCGCGGCAGGTCGAGCAGACGCGCCTGCTCGAACAGCGCGTGGAGCACCTGCTGATACACGGCGAAGTCGGCGATGCTGGCGCGTGCGCCGCTGGACAGGCCGTGCCCGGGCAGGTCGCAGGCGATCACTGCGAAGCCTTGGCCCAGCGCCCAGTCGATCACGTGGCGGTACAGGCCCATGTGGTCGTAGTAGCCATGCAGCAGGAACAGCGTCGCCACCGGCGCCTGCGGCACCCACACCTGCCCTGCCAGGTCGAAGCCCGCCACGCTGAAGCCGCCCAGCCATGACATCACCGGCAGGTCGAGTCCGTAGAAGCGCTGGTAGTCCTGGGCCTGCGGCGACAGCGGCGGGCGAGTGGACAAGGGGGCGAAGCTGGCGCGCAGCAGGTCGGGGTGAAAGGTCGGCAGCATCGAAAAGTCCGCAGTCGCGCAAGTATTGATCTGCGATATTCAGCTCTGCGTCCGGCCATGGCAAGCTGACGACTTCGTCCGGTGCTCGATCCAGAGTGCCGCCGCCCCATCGCGGACACTCCATGAAGACCCTCAGTACCCTGCTTGCCGCCCTGCTCTGCGCCGCCGCCCTGTGGTGGGCCTACGACAGCTTCCAGTCTCGCTACCTGCGCACCTTCGACGATTCCGCCACGCTGTTCGAGGGCGGCACACTACGCCTGCCGGCCGGGCTCGCCGGGCCGGGAGCGATCCGGGTGGTGCACTTCTGGGACCCGGCCTGCCCGTGCAACGTCGGTAACCAGCAGCACCTGGCCGAGCTGGTCGAGCACTTCGCGCCCCAGGGCGTGACCTTCCATGTGCTGCGCAAGCCCGGCAGCGATGGCCAGCTTCCGGCCAACCTCGACGCCCTGCAATCCCTGGCCGAGCTGCCCGGCAGCGAACAGCTCCCCGCCTCGCCTGCCGTGGCCATCTGGGACCGCGAAGGCCGGCTCGCCTACTTCGGCCCCTACAGTGCAGGGGCGGTGTGCAATTCGAGCAACAGCTTCATCGAACCGGTACTGCGCGCGCTGCTCCAAGGCCGCCACGTCGATGCCTCCAACGCCCTGGCCAGCGGCTGCTACTGCCCCTGGCGGTCCTGATCAATCGCGCACCCGCGCCGGATTGCCCACCACCACCGCACCGGCCGGCACATCGCGGGTGACCACGCTACCGGCGCCGACCACGGCGTCGTCGCCGATGGTGACGCCCGGCAGGATGATCGCCCCACCGCCGATCCACACGTTGTTGCCGATCGTCACCGGCCGCCCGCTTTCCAGGCCCGTGCGGCGCATGGCCGGATCCAGCGGATGGTCAGCGGTATAGATCTGCACCGAGGGCGCGATCTGGCAGTCGTCGCCGATGCGCACCGGCAGCACGTCGAGGATCACCACGCTGAAGTTGATGAACGTGTTGCTGCCCACGCTGATGTTGTAGCCGTAGTCGCAATAGAACGGCGGGCGGATCACCACGCCCTCGCCGACCTCGGCGAAATGCGCTTGCAGCAAGGCATGACGCGCCTCCTTGGACAGCAAGGCGCTTTCGCTGTAGCGCTGCATCCAGCGCTTGTTGGCCATCTGCTCGGCCTGAAGCTCGGGGCAGCCAGCGTGATAGAGCTGCCCGGCCAGCATTTTCTGTTTTTCGCTCAGGGACATGGAAACTCCTGCAGGGGTCTGTTCTTCGAGGCGCCTTTGCGCTGATCATCTGACCTCGCGCACCGCGCAAAATCACAGGGAGTCCCATGAAACGTCGTCTGATACTGCTGACGGTGGTCGTGGCCAGCGCCGCGGGCGCCGGCTACTGGTACGTGCACGCCAAGCTGCCGCAACGTGCCGGCGAAGCGACCGTGCCCGGCCTGAGCGCACCGGTGGCCGTGCGCTACGACGCACGCGGCGTGCCGCACCTGCAGGCCGCCAACGAAACCGACCTGTATCGCGCCCTGGGCTACGTACACGCCCAGGACCGACTGTTCCAGATGGAACTGATACGGCGCCTGGCCCGTGGCGAGCTGGCCGAGGTGCTGGGCAGCAAGCTGGTGCGCACCGACACGCTGTTTCGCAGTCTGCGCATTCGCGAGCAGGCGGCCCGCATGGCCGCACGCGCAGACCCTCAATCGCGCTCCTGGCAGGCGTTGCAGGCTTACCTCGACGGTGTGAACAGCTGGCAAAGCAGCCATCCGCGGCCAGTGGAGTTCGACCTGCTGGGCATCGCCGAACGCCCCTTCACCGCCGAAGACACCCTGAGCGTCGCCGGCTACCTGGCCTACAGCTTCGCCGCCGCATTCCGCACCGAACCGGCATTGACCTACATCCGCGACCAACTCGGCCCCGACTACCTGAAAATCTTCGACCTCGACTGGCATCCGGACGGCGCGCTGCGCCCGGCCCTGGCCGCCAGCGACTGGCGCAGCCTGGAAAACCTGGCGCGGCTGAGCCACGAAGCATTGGGCGATGCGGGTGTGGCCCAGTTCGAAGGCAGCAACGCCTGGGCCGTGGCCGGCAGCCGCACGCGCAGCGGCCGAGCGCTGTTGGCCGGCGACCCGCACATTGGCTTCGCGGTGCCGGCGGTGTGGTACGAGGCCGAACTGTCAGCCCCCGGCTTCAACCTGTACGGTCACTTCCAGGCGCTGAACCCGTTCGCCCTGCTGGGGCACAACCGCGACTTCGGCTGGAGCCTGACCATGTTCCAGAACGACGACGTCGACCTGATCGCCGAAAAGACCCATCCGGACGACGCCAATCAGGTGCTGGTCGATGGCCAGTGGCACAGACTCGAACGCACCGAGCAGCAGATCGCGGTCAAGGGCGAGGCGCCGGTGAGCATCACCCTGCGCCGCTCGCCCCATGGTCCGATCGTCAACGACGTGCTCGGCGATACCGCCGGCGCTACGCCGGTCGCCCTGTGGTGGGCCTTCCTGGAGACCGATAATCCGATTCTGGAGGCCTTCTACCAGATCAATCGCGCCGACAGCCTGGACAAGATGCGCGCCGCCGCCGCGCAGATCCACGCACCGGGCTTGAACCTGGTGTGGGCCAACGCCGCGGGCGACATCGGCTGGTGGGCGGCCGCGCAATTGCCGATCCGTCCACAGGGCGTCAACCCCACGTTCATCCTCGACGGCAGCAGCGCCCAGGCCGACAAGCTTGGCTTCTATCCCTTCAGCGCCAACCCCCAGCAAGAGAATCCGGCCAGCGGCTACATCGTCTCGGCCAACTATCAGCCTCCGGCAGCGATGCCCATTCCCGGCTACTACAACCTGCCCGACCGTGGTCGGCAGTTGGACCGCCAACTGTCCGCTGCGCACGTCAAATGGGATCTGGACAACAGCCAGGCCCTGCAGCTCGATACAAGTACCGACTACGGCCCACGCACCCTCGCGCCGCTGCTGAACACCCTGCGGCAGGTGGCCGAAGGCGTCGAGCAACAGGAGTTGGTCGAGCAACTGGCCGCTTGGGGTGGCGACTATCCGCTGGAGTCCACCAGCGCCACGCTGTTCAACCAGTTCCTCTACGAGCTGGCCTACGCTGCGCTGCACGACGAACTGGGCGATACCTGGTTCCAGGCACTGATCAACACCCGCGCCATCGATGCCGCGCTACCGCGCCTGGCCGCCGAGGTGGACTCGCCCTGGTGGACGCTGCGCGGTAGCCCGCAACCCACCGACCGCACCGCCATCGTACGCCTGGCTTGGCAGCGCAGCCTGGCGCATCTGCGCGAGCTGTACGGCGACGATCCGGGCCTCTGGCAATGGGGCAAGGCCCACACCCTCAGCCACAATCACCCGCTGGGGCAGCAGAAGCCGTTGAACCTGCTGTTCAACGTCGGCCCCTTCGCCGCGCCCGGCAGCCATGAAGTGCCGAACAACCTCTCGGCGAAGATCGGCCCGGCGCCCTGGCCAGTGAACTACGGACCTTCGACCCGGCGCCTGATCGACTTCGCCGACCCGGCCCAGGCCCTGACCATCAACCCCGTGGGCCAGAGCGGCGTACCGTTCGACCGGCACTACGCCGACCAGGCCGAGGATTACGTGCAAGGGCGCTACCGCAAGGTGCAGATGGGCGTGATACCGGCGCAGAGCACCTTGCGCCTGGTGCCGGCGCGCTAGGGGCTTGAATGGGCGATCAGCCCTGCCACTTGCCGCCTTCGACGATCACGCTTTCAGGTGGGGTATCGTCGCTCAGCTCCTTGCGCACGTACTGGTCATAGAGCTTGAGCAGGAATTTCTCCTCGCCGAGCCTGGCCAGCTCGGCATTGACCCAGTCGCGCAGCTCGGTGTTGCCCTTCTTCACCGCCGGCGCGATGGGCGCTTCCTCGCCCAGCAATTGCGGCAACACGCGATAGCCGGGGTTCTGCTTGGCCCAGCTGAACAGGATCAGGTTGTCCTGGGCATAGGCATCGCCGCGCCCATTGGCCAAGGCCTGCAGCGATTCGCTGTTTTTCTCGAACTTGAGCAGCTTCCAGTCGGGGTGGTTTTTGCTCAGCCAGATATCGGCAGTGGTACCGGTGGTGACGATGATGGTCTTGTCCGCCAGGTCGTCGAGGGCCTTTACCGGGCTGCCGTCGGCGACGATGGCCTGCACCGCCACCCGCAGGTTGGGGTTGGTGAAATCCACCGCTTCCTTGCGCTCCGGGGTGACGGTCATGTTGGCCAGGATCAGGTCGACTTTATCGCTCTGCAGAAATGGAATGCGGCTAGCTGGCTCCACGGCCACGAACTCGACCTTGTTCTCGTCACCGAGCAGGTCCTTGGCGAAGCGGCGGCCGATGTCGGTATCGAAGCCCACATAGCGGCCTTTTTCATCGACGAAGCCGAACGGCGGCTTGTCGGTGAAGACCCCGACGATCAGTTTGTCGCGGGCCTTGATGGTGTCCAGGTAGCTGGCCGAGGCAGCGGGTTTGGCTGCCGCCGAGGAATCGGTCGGCTTGTCGCAGCCGGCCAGCAGCGCCAGGCCGAACAGCGGTGCCAGCAGCTTGGTGAGGTGGGCAGTTTTCATGACAGCTCCTTGTGCGTTGTCTTCGGCAGGCTTTCGACGAAGGAGAACTTGTCCAGGAACTGCTGCGCGCGTGCGGTTTGCGGTCGACTGAAAAAACTCTCGGGGTCGTTCTGTTCAAGGATCCTGCCGGCCTCCATGAACAGGATGCGATCGGCCACCGCGCGGGCGAAGGCCATTTCGTGGGTGACGATGAGCAGGGTCATGCCGTCGCGGGCCAGGCCCTGGATCACTTGCAGCACTTCCTTGACCATTTCCGGGTCGAGGGCAGCGGTGACCTCGTCGAACAGCATCACCTGGGGATTCATGCACAGCGCGCGAACGATGGCGATACGCTGCTGCTGGCCGCCTGAGAGCTGGCGCGCGAAGGCATCGCGCTTGTCCAGCAAGCCGACCCGCGCCAGCAGCGTCTCGGCCTGCGCCTGGGCTTCGGCGCGCGGACGTTTCTGCACCTTGAGCGGGCCGAGCAACAGGTTGTCGATCACGCTCATGTGACCGAACAGGTGGTAACTCTGAAACACCATGCCGACCCGCTGACGCACTTGGCGCCAGTCGGTGCCGGGCTGCAACAACTCCTTCCCGTCCAGGCGCAAACTGCCACTGTGCGCAGCTTCAAGACCATTCAGGCAACGCAGCAGCGTGCTTTTGCCGCAGCCGCTGGGGCCGAGAATCACCACCACTTCGCCGGCCTGAACCTGCAGGTCGATGTCCTTGAGCACTTGGTGCTCGCCGAAAAACTTGTTGAAACCCTGGAATTCGATCAATGCATTCATGAATGTGCCCAGCGGCGCTCCAGCGCGCGCGAGGCGGCCGAAAGCGGATAGCAGACGAAGAAGAAGAACAGGAACAGGGCGCCATAGATCAACACCGATTCGTAGGTGCGCTCGATGATCTGCTGCCCGGCCTTGATCACCTCGACCACGCCGATCAGCACGGCCAGCGAACTGGTCTTGACGATGCGGGTGTAGAGGTTGATGGTCGGCGGCGTCATGCGCTTGAGCGCCTGGGGCAGCAACACGTAGCCATACAGCTGCAGCCCGGACAGGCCGATCGACAGCCCTGCCTCACGCTGTCCGCGCGGCAGCGAGGTAAGCGCACCGCGCACCACCTCGCCGATCTCGCTGGCGCCCCACAGTCCCAGCACCAGGACGGCGCACCAGAAGCTGGGAATGCTTACGGAAAAGACGATCGGCAGACCGAAGAACACCAAGTACAGCCAGACCAGTACCGGAATGGCGCGAAACAGCTCCAGGTAGACCTGCAGGGCGATGTTCAGCGTACGTCTACCGAGCGTGGCCAGCACGCCATACAACACCCCGCCCACGGTCGCGAAAACGATGCCCAGCCCCGAGATGGCCAAGGTCTGCGCCGCGCCCCTGGTCAGTTGCGGCAAGGACACCAGCAACAGCTCAATTGCCGAACTGGCCATGTTGCAGCCTCCTTTCCAGTGCCCGTAGCAGCAACGACAGGGGCAGGAACAGCAGCACGCACAGCAGCGTCAGCACCGTGAGCATCTCGTAGGTCTTGTAGTACAAAGCGATGTAGTTCTTGGTGGTGTAGAGGATTTCCGGCACCGCCACCGCCGACACCACGGTGGTCTCCTTGAGCAGGAAGATGAAGTTGGCGAACAGTGCCGGCAGGCTGAGAATGCTGGCCTGGGGCAGGATCACATGGCGCAGCAACTGGCCCTCGGACAAGCCGATGGCGCGTCCGGATTCCAGTTGCGCACGCGGCACCGCTTCGACGCCGGCACGCAGCACCTCGGTGAGGTAAGCGCCGCCCATGAAGGTCAGGGTGATGATCGCCGCCGCGAAGCCGGAAACCTTCAGGCCCAGGCTCGGCAGTGCGAAGTAGACGAAGAACAGTTGGATGAGCAACGGCGTGTTGCGAGCCAATTCCACGTAGCCCTTGACCATGCGCCACAGGTAGGGCGTGCGCAGCACCAGAAGTGCGGCGTTGAACAGGGCCACCAGCAGCGACGTGGCGATGGCGATCAACCCGACCTGAAGGGTCACGCCGACGGCGCTGACGAAAGCGGGCAAGGTGCTGAGCAAGAAGGCGGTATCGAACGTCACGGACGACGTCTCGGTGCAGGCTCTACGGGGTACGACATGGCGAACATTCCCTGTGCGGCGCGAGGTTCGCTCAGCGGCGCGGGTCATCGTGGAGGGCGCCGGTGGGCACCATGGGTAGACTCTAAAGGCATAAGAAATTTTCTCTAAATACCTTTATTGCATATTGATATCACCCACTTACCGGCTTGGAAATTTCATCTCCCCTCTCCGGATCTTTCCTCGTCCCAAGCCCTCAAACAGCTCCCGCACGACAGGCACCTCGGCCTTGAGCGATGACCCCATGCCCCACACCACTCCCCCTGCCACCCCTGAACAACTGCAATGGCTGCTGGCCCTGTACAAGGCGCTGAACGGCGCGCGCTGAGTATCACCCGCCCTGTGTTTCCACAAACGAAAACGCCGACGCAAAAGCGTCGGCGTTTTCCGGTGGAGCGCTGAAGCGGCGAATCAGAACGCTGGCAGCACTGCGCCTTGGTACTTCTTCTCGATGAAGGCTTTCACTTCCGGGCTGGTCAGGGCCTTGGCCAGCTTCTGCATGGCATCGCTGTCCTTGTTGTCAGGACGGGCGACCAGGAAGTTGACGTAAGGCGAGTCGCTGCCCTCGATCACCAGGGCGTCCTTGGCCGGATTCAAGCCCGCTTCCAGTGCATAGTTGGTGTTGATCATGTCCAGGTCGACCTGATCCAGCACACGCGGCAGCATGGCCGATTCGAGCTCGCGGAACTTGAGCTTCTTCGGGTTCTGGGCAATGTCCTTCGGTGTGGCCAGGGCGTTGCTCGGGTCTTTCAAGGTGATCAGCCCGGCCTTCTGCAGCAGCAGCAAGGCGCGGCCACTGTTGCTGCCCTCGTTGGGGATGGCGACGGTGGCGCCGTCTTTCAGCTCGGAGAGGCTCTTGACCTTTTTCGAGTAACCGCCGAAGGGCTCGACGTGCACACCGACCACGGTTTCCAGATGGGTGCCTTTGCCTTCGTTGAAGTTCTTCAGGTACGGCAGGGTCTGGAAGTAGTTGGCATCCAGGCGCTTCTGGTCCACCTGTACGTTCGGCTGCACATAGTCGGTGAAGACCTTGATCTCCAGATCCACCCCTTCCTTGGCCAGGGTCGGCTTGATCAGCTCGAGGATTTCGGCGTGGGGCACGGGCGTGGCCGCCACCACCAGTTTCTCGGCCGCCTGGGACAGGCCGGACAGGGACAGCGCAGCGGCGAACGCCGTGGTCAGCAGGGTCTTCTTCATGGTGATCCTTGTTCTTGAGCCTAGGCCATCGACGATGGCGAATTCAGGTGCCGCACCGCAAGCGGCGGGCGTGGAGCGGACAATACCGGTAATTTTTATGCCCTAACAATATCTTTTAATTCAATGCTTATTCCAAAAACAAAAAGCCATCATGGCTTTCGCTTCTGAGCACTCTGAATGCCCTCTAGCCCGCGCCAGGCTTGAGCTCGGTCAGATATTTCTGCAGCAGTGCACGCAGTGCGGCGAGCGTCTGCGGCTCGCGGCTGCGGCCCAACTGGGCCAGCCGCGTCTCCAGGCTGGCCAGAGGCGAACGGTCCGGCAGGTCCAGGTGCTGCGGCAGGATTTCCTCACCCTCGGCCTGCAGCAAGGCGAAGTGAATGACGTTCTCCAGCTCGCGGGTATTGCCCGGCCAACTGTGCGCCTCCAGCGCCTGCTGCGCGGCCTCGCTGATCAGCGCTACGCCACGCTCCAGGCGGGCGCTGTAGATACCGACGAAATACTCGGCCAACGGCAGGATGTCACCGACCCGATCGCGCAGCGGCGGCAGCTCGAGCTCACCCTCGTGCAGGTAGAGGTACAGCCGTTCATTGAAGCGCCCGGCGCGTACCGCTTGGGCCAGGTCGATGCTGGAGGCGGCGACCAGGCGCACGTCCACCGCCTGCGGCTGCTGCGCGCCGACCCGCGTCACCTCGCGATTCTCCAAGGCGGCCAGCAGCTTGCCCTGGATCGTCAGTGGCAAATCGCCGATCTCGTCCAGGTACAAGGTGCCGCCGTTGGCCGAGCCGAACCAGCCGGCACGGCTGCTGGCGCTGCCGCCATGAATGCCGGCGCTGTAGCCGAACAGCTCGGCGTCGGCGTAGGTGTGGCTGATGCCTGCGCAGTTGACCGAAACGAACAGCCCGGCACGGTCGCTGGCGCGGTGAATCTGCCGCGCCAACAACTCCTTGCCGGTGCCGGTCTCACCGCGGATCAACACCGGCAGCGGCTGCGGCGCCAGGCGCTCCAGCGCCTCACGCAGCTGCTGCGAGCGCGGATCGACGAACACCAGCGCCTTGGCGCGGATGCTCAGTGGGCTCTTGTCCAGCTCGGGAAAGGTCAGCAACGGCTGGCCAAAAGGGTGATTGAAACTCATGGCAGACTCCCGCCCCGCAGCGCGCGGTGCAACGGTGAAAAGCGTGTTCAGGCGCGACGCAGGGCCTGCTGGTCGATACGCCCTTGCAGCCGGAAAAGATAGGCGAAGCCCTGCTCCCAGCGTTCGTGGCCGGACTTGACGTTGATGTGCCCGGCATTGCTCAGCAGCCCGACCTCCGCGCCCCAGGCGCTGGCCAAGGCGAGTGCGCGCGGCACACTCACGGCCGGGTCGTTGTCCGAGCTGACCACCTGGCTGGGGAACGGCAACGGCTGCGTGGAAATGGGTGCGAAATTGCGCAACGCCGCCGCGCAGGTCGGCCGCTCCACATCCGCCGGTGCGACCAGCAGGGCGCCGTGAACCTGACGTAGCGCGCTCGGGCTGGCCTGCGCCGCCCAATGGGCCACGGTGATGCAACCCAGGCTGTGGGCGATCAGGATCACCGGCGAACGCTCGGCGACGATGGCCTGGTCGAGCGCCGCCACCCAATCGCCGCGCTGCGGCGTCAGCCAATCCAGTTGCTCGACCCTGACGCTGTTGGGCAGGCTGCGCTGCCAATGGCTCTGCCAGTGATTGTCTGGCGATCCTTGCCAGCCCGGCACAATCAGGTAACGAATGGATGCACTGCGCATGGGGTCGCCTCCTTGGAACTGGGGTGTCTTGGGGCACCAGTATAAAGAGACGGTTATATTCTCAAAGGAATAAGAAGCTATTTATTAATAACCAAAATCATTATTCACCTACAGCACGACCCGCAGACACTGCCCCGCGTGATACAGCGAGAAGCCTGATTCGTAGAACAACGTACGCAACGACGGCACGCTGACCGGCTTCATCGGCGAGAAGGGAATGGGCAGGTGTTGGTGGTCGCCCTTGAGCAGAAACTCGGCGAAGGCGCGCCCGATCACCGTGCCCGTGGTGTTGCCCCGGCCGTTGTAGCCGGTCACCGCCACCACCCCCGGCGCCGGCTCGAATAGGCGCATCAGGTGATCGGGAGTGAAGTCGATGCAGCCGGTCCAGTGCATCTCCCAAGGCACCTGGCCCAGTTCCGGGAAGTAGTGACGCTGGATGCGGTCGGCCCAGCGGCGCACGAACCAGGCCGGCTTGTTGTCGACCCGCCCGAGGCTGCCGAGCAGCAGGCGGCCCTGGTCGTCGCGACGGATGCTGCTGAGCACGGTGCGGGTGTCCCACGAACCCTGACCGTGGGGCAGGATCTGGTCCGCCGCCGCCCCCTGCAGCGGTTTCGAGGCGATCTGGTAGTAGTAGCCGCGAAAGAACTGCTTGCGCAGCACGGTCCAGTCGCCTTCGGTGTAGGCGCCGGTCGAGATCACCACCTGCTGCGCCCGCACGCTACCGCCGGCAGTCGTCACCTGCCAGCCGTCGCCGTCACGCACCAGCGCCTGCACCGGCGACTGCTGCAACAGCACGCCGCCCAGCCGCTGCACGGCGTCGGCCAGCCCTTGGGTGTAGGCCATGGGATTGAGGGTGCCGGCGCGGCGGTCGAGCAGCGCGGCGGCAATCTGCTCGGTGCCGCAGTACTCGCGGCAGGCGGCGCCGGTCAGCAGTTGCACATCGGCGCCACGTCGCTGCCATTGCGCCTGGCGCGCTTGCAGATCGGCAATGCCGGCCGCGTTGTGCGCCATGTGCAGGGTGCCCTGGTGCCTGGCCTGGCACTCGATGCCCAGGCGCTGGATCAGGGCGAAGACCTCGGCCGGCGCCTGGCCGAGCACCTGGTTCAGCCGCCCGCCACGTTCGGCCCCCAGGGTCGCCTCGACATCGTCGGGACGAATCCACGTGCCCGCGTTGACCAGGCCGACATTGCGCCCGGAGCCGCCACGCCCGACTTCGTGCGCTTCCAGCACCACCACCGAACGGCCTTGCTCGAGCACGTGCAACGCCGCTGACAACCCGGTGATGCCAGCGCCGATCACGCAGACATCGGCCCGCCGCTCGCCGGCCAGAGGCTGGACGGCGACGCTTGGCCGGGTGATCGTTTCCCACAGACAGGCTTGACGCAGATCGGACATGGCCCGGCTCCTGCAATGTTGTTCTTGTCGTAGCCTTGCAGGGGCGCGGACCGACGCCGGGCCCCGTATTCAGATCGCTCAGTCGAAGACGATGCCCTGCGCCAGCGGCAACTCGCGGGAGTAGTTCACGGTGTTGGTCTGCCGGCGCATGTAGCCTTTCCAGGCATCCGAGCCGGACTCGCGTCCACCACCGGTTTCCTTCTCACCGCCGAAGGCGCCGCCGATCTCGGCGCCGCTGGTGCCGATGTTGACGTTGGCGATGCCGCAATCGCTGCCGGAGGCGCTCTGGAAGCGCTCGGCCTCGCGCACGTCGGTGGTGAAGATACACGACGACAGGCCCTGCGGCACGGCGTTGTTCAGGTGCAAGGCCTGGTCGAAATCGTCGTAGGCCAGCACGTAGAGAATCGGCGCGAAGGTTTCGTGACGCACCACCGCGCTCTGGGTCGGCATCTCGACGATGGCCGGCGCCACGTAGTAGGCATTCGGATAGCGCTCGGCCAGTTGCCGCTCGCCGCCGAACACGGCACCCCCCTCGTCACGGGCCTGGGCCAACGCGCCCTGCATGGCGTCGAACGACTGCTGGTCGATCAGCGGACCGACCAGGTTGTCCTGGCGGGGATCACCGATACGTACCTTGGCGTAAGCGGCCTTGAGGCGAGTGAGCACTTCGTCCTTGATCGAACGGTGGACGATCAGCCGGCGCAGGGTGGTGCAGCGCTGACCTGCGGTGCCCACGGCAGAGAACAGGATGCCGCGCACGGCCAGGTCCAGGTCGGCGCTGGGGGCGAGGATCATGGCATTGTTGCCACCGAGTTCCAGGATGCAGCGGCCGAAGCGCGCGGCCACCCGTGGCGCCACTTCGCGGCCCATGCGGGTGCTGCCCGTGGCGCTGATCAACGCGACACGCGGGTCGTCGACCAAGGCCTCGCCGGCTTCACGGGCGCCGATCACCAGTTGGGTCAGTCCCTGGGGCGCATCGGCGAAGGCGTCCAGCGCCTGGCCCAGCAGCGCCTGGCAGGCCAAGGCAGTCAGCGGGGTCTTCTCCGAAGGCTTCCATACCACGGCGTTGCCCGCCACCAGCGCCAGCGTGGTGTTCCACGCCCACACCGCCACCGGGAAGTTGAACGCGCTGATCACCCCCACCACACCCAACGGGTGCCAGGATTCACGCATGTGGTGGCCGGGGCGCTCCGAGGCGATGGTCAGGCCGTACAGTTGACGCGACAGGCCGACGGCGAAATCGCAGATGTCGATCATCTCCTGCACTTCGCCCAAGCCTTCCTGGGTGATCTTGCCCGCCTCGATACTCACCAGTTCGCCCAATTCGGCCTTGTGCGCCCGCAGCACCTCGCCGAACAGGCGCACCAACTCGCCACGGCGCGGGGCCGGCACATCGCGCCAGCGCTCGAAGGCTTGCTGCGCACGGTCGATGCAGGCCACGGTCTGGTCCTTGCCCAGCAGTGTCACCGAAGCGATGCGGCTGCCGTCGATCGGCGTGTGGACAGGGTGTTCGCCCTGGGTGTAATCCGCAGCGGCAACGCCGAGACGCTCGAGCAATCCAGCAACCATGGTGCTTCTCCTGGAATCGTTTGGACGGTTGAAAAGTGACTGGCAATCAGTATTAATCCGATTGCTTCGCTGCCACAAATGACCTTTATTCCTCTAATCATTCCCCTCGGGAATAGTTGACTGCCTCGAGAAAAACCATGTCCAAGCGCCTGGTCCCGTCGATGACGGCCCTGCAGTGTTTCGAGGCGGCGGCTCGCCACCTGAACTTCACCCGTGCCGCTCAGGAGTTGCACCTGACCCAGAGCGCGGTGAGCAAACAGGTGGCGCAGCTCGAAGAGCTGCTGCGCCATCACCTGTTCCTGCGTATCCGCCGGCGCTTGCAGCTCACCCCGGCCGGCGCGTTGTACCTGGCCGAGGTGAACAAGATCCTCACTCAGCTGGACATGTCCAGCCGCTACGTCCTGACCTACGGCGAGCAGACCGAAGTGCTCAAGGTCGCCACCCAGCCGAGTTTCGGCGTGCGCTGGCTGATCCCCCGGCTCAAGGGCTTCGGCAAGCGCCACCCGAACATTCACCTGGACATCCGCAACGAGATGGAGCCCTTCGCCTTGCTGCAAGGCTCGGCCGATGTGGTGTTCTTCTATGGACGAGGGACTTGGCCCGGCGCGACCTGCATCGAGTTGTTCGGCGAGGAGGTGGTGCCGGTGTGCGCGCCGGAGCTGCTCAGCGAGGGCGCGCTGAAGGGGCCGGCCGATGTGGCGGCAAGGGTATTGCTGCAAAGCACGTCGCGGCCCGAGGCTTGGCATGAATGGTTCCTGGAGCAGGGCCTGCACACCGACAACAGCTACCAGGGGCCGCGCTTCGATACCTTCTACATGGCGCTCAGTGCCGCTCAGTCGGGCTGCGGCGTCGCGCTGGTGCCGCGCTACCTGGCCAGTCGCGAATTGGCCGAAGGCAGCCTGGTGATCGCCTGGGAGCATGCGATGCAAAGCCCGGGCAAGCACTATCTGGCCTACGCCGAGCATGCGGCAGAAGTGCCCAAGGTCCGGGCACTGGTGGAGTGGATCGGCGTCGGCCAGTGAGCTTCAGGCGTGGCGGGCGTCGTGGCAGCGTTGGAAACGCGCCTCCAGGCCACGGTCGGGCATCTGGTGCGTGCGCAGGGCCTTGAGCGTCTGTTCCACATAGTCGCGCGTGGTGCCGAAGCGGCCCTTGGCATTGGCGAGGATCTGGCTGAGCAGGCTGTCGGGCAGGTTGCCGGCGTAGCACGGCAGGTGGCGCTCGAGTACGAAGCCCAGCGCCTGTACCTTGCTGCCGTCGTCCAGGCGGCAAGTCAGCCAGTGCGGACGATACGCCGGGAACGGCATCTCGCGTTGCCACAAGGCGCGCAAGGAGTCTTCCAGGCAGCGCTCTTCCAGGCGATAGGCGAAGCCGCTGCACGAGCCGCCGCGGTCGAGCCCGAACACCAGGCCTGGGCATTCCGGCGTGCCGCGGTGCTCGTGGGACCAGAGGTACAAACCGCGGTGATAGCCATGCACGCGCGCGCGCCGGCGCTCCACCGAATCGCATTCCGGACGCCAGATCAGCGAGCCATAGGCGAACAGCCACACCGGCCCGCCTTCATGACGGGACATGGTCGCCTGCATCGAAAGATGCAGTTGATCGGGAGTCAGTTGCTGGCCGAAATCCAGCGAAGGGGGATAGGACACTTGCCACTTAGAACTTTCAAGTACCGACATAGGCTGCCGCCGTTGTTTCCTGTGCAAAGGGACCAGGGTCTATTTGAACGCAGTATGGGCGAGTGCAGATACACTTCGGACAAAGCCCACGAACTTGCACCGCCAGCGTCCGCTGGCCGTCTGGGGCAGCGCACACGACGCTGGGTGAAGTCCATGCGCATAACTTAAGGCAATCGCGCAGAGGCGCTCAAGCCCCGAGAGCACAGTTTTATGCATAATACCGACAGCCGGAACGACGGTTATGAATAGATTAAAAGTTATTCATGCATTCAGTAATAATGGCGACCTTATAATCGACGCCTGCAACTTTGGTTATTACTGCGGACGTGTCATTGCGACACGTCCGTCGCTTCAATTGCGCGGGGCGTAGGCGAAGACGTCGGCGCGCATGCGGTGTGCATCCATGCCCGCTTCCACCAGGGCATCGAGCGTGGCATAGACCATGTTCGGCGAGCCGCTGGCATACACATGCACGCTGTTGAGGTCGGCGATGTCTTCGCGCACCGCCTCGTGCAACAGCCCGCAGCGTCCCTCCCAGCCACACAGGTCGCTGACCACCTTGTGCAGGAACAGATTGGGCAAGCGCTGCCACTGCGCCCAGTGCTCGATGGCGTAGAACTCGTCCGGGCGCCGCACGCCCCAGTAAAGGTGGACCGGGTGCTCGAAGCCATGGGCACGGCAATGCTCGATCAGGCTGTGCATCTGGCCCATGCCGGTGCCGGCAGCGATCAGCACCAACGGACCGTCGGGCAGCTCGGCCAGATGGGCATCGCCGAACGGCAGTTCGACGCGCGCCATGCCCGTGCGTTGCAACTGCTCGATCAGTTGCACGGCGCTGCGCTCGCGAGCCAGCACGTGCAGTTCCAGATCGCGTCCGGCGTGGGGCGCCGAGGCCAGGGAAAACGCGGCCTTGTCCGCACCTTCGCGCTCGATCAGCAGGTACTGCCCGGCGTGATAGCGCGGCAGCTTGCCAGCCGGCGCGCGCAGGCGCACGCGCCAGACATCGCCGCCGACCTCGACGCATTCGCTGACGCTGCAGGCCAGCGCGCGCACGGGCAGTTCACCGAGGGCCAACACCCCATCCCACAACAGCACGCAGTCTTCCAGCGGCTCGGCGATGCAGGTGAACAGCTCACCCTGATCGCGGACCTCGCCGTCCTGGCGTACCCGCCCTTCCACCAGCAATGCCGCGCACACATGGCAGTTGCCGTTGCGGCAACTGCTCGGGCACTCGTAACCCAAGCGCCGCGCTGCTTCCAGAATCCTTTCGCCCGGCTGCACGGACAGTACCGCGCCGGACGGCTGCAAGGTCACCTGCATCACTCTATATTCCCAACTGGTCCCACAGCTCATCGATGCGGCGGGTGACGGCCTCGTCCTTGACGATGACCCGGCCCCATTCGCGTGTCGTCTCGCCCGGCCACTTGTGGGTGGCATCCAGGCCCATCTTCGACCCCAGGCCCGATACCGGCGACGCGAAGTCGAGGTAGTCGATCGGCGTGTTGTCGATCATCACCGTATCACGCTTGGGATCCATGCGCGTGGTGATGGCCCAGATCACGTCGTTCCAGTCGCGGGCGTTGATGTCGTCGTCGGTGACGATAACGAACTTGGTGTACATGAACTGTCGCAGGAACGACCACACGCCCAGCATGACGCGCTTGGCGTGTCCCGGATACTGCTTCTTCATGGTCACGACGGCCATGCGATACGAGCAGCCTTCGGGCGGCAGGTAGAAGTCGACAATCTCGGGGAACTGCTTCTGCAGGATCGGTACGAACACCTCGTTCAGCGCCACGCCGAGAATCGCCGGTTCATCCGGCGGACGGCCGGTGTAGGTGCTGTGGTAGATCGGCTTGTGCCGATGAGTGATGCGCTCGACGGTGAACACCGGGAAGCTGTCCACTTCGTTGTAGTAGCCGGTGTGGTCGCCATAGGGGCCTTCGGGGGCCATCTCGCCCGGATGGATCACGCCCTCGAGAATGATCTCGGCGGTGGCCGGCACCTGCAAGTCGTTGCCACGGCACTTGACCAGTTCGGTACGGTTGCCGCGCAGCAGGCCGGCAAAGGCGTATTCCGACAAGGTATCGGGCACCGGTGTCACCGCGCCGAGGATGGTCGCCGGGTCCGCACCCAGCGCCACGGCGACCGGGAACGGCTGGCCCGGATGCTTTTCGCACCATTCGCGGTAGTCCAGCGCACCGCCACGGTGGCTCAGCCAGCGCATGATGACCTTGTTGCGACCGATCACCTGCTGGCGGTAGATACCCAGGTTCTGCCGGTCCTTGTTCGGACCACGGGTGACGGTCAGCCCCCAGGTGATCAGCGGCGCGACGTCACCCGGCCAGCAGTGCTGGATCGGCAGTTGCGACAGGTCGACGTCTTCACCCTCGACCACCACCTCCTGGCACACCGCGTCCTTGATCACCTTCGGCGCCATGGACACGACCTTCTTGAAGATCGGCAGCTTCGACCAGGCATCCTTCAGGCCTTTCGGCGGCTCGGGCTCCTTGAGGAAGGCCAGCAACTTGCCGATCTCACGCAGCTCGCTCACCGACTCGGCGCCCATGCCCATGGCCACACGCTCGGGCGTGCCGAACAGGTTGCCGAGCACCGGCATGTCGAAGCCGGTGGGCTTTTCGAACAGCAGCGCCGGGCCCTTGGCCCGCAGCGTGCGGTCGCAGACTTCGGTCATTTCCAGAATGGGCGAGATCGGAACCTGGATGCGCTTGAGTTCGCCGCGCTGCTCCAGGCCGCGAATGAAGTCGCGTAGATCGCGATACTGCATGCGTGAGCCTCATGTTGGCCGTATCGGTCGGGGTGCAGAGTGTAACGTGTTTGGCTGAAATGAGTGGGGGCCGCTACCTGCTTCGTCGCCGGTGAAACGCCCCGTCAGGAGCAGGTTCACCGGCGATGAAACACGTAGCGGCCCCCACTTTTGCCGCGATGAAACGCTTACTTGCGCTTCATCGACAGGAAGAACTCATCGTTGGTCTTGGTCTGCTTGAGCTTGTCGATGAGGAACTCGATGGCCGCCACTTCGTCCATCGGGTGCAGCAACTTGCGCAGGATCCACATGCGCTGCAGCTCGTCGTCGGCAGTCAGCAGTTCTTCGCGGCGGGTACCGGACTTGTTGATGTTGATGGCCGGGAACACACGCTTCTCGGCGATGCGACGGTCCAGCGGCAGTTCCATGTTGCCGGTACCCTTGAACTCTTCGTAGATGACCTCGTCCATCTTCGAGCCGGTCTCGACCAGCGCGGTGGCGATGATGGTCAGCGAGCCGCCTTCCTCGATGTTACGGGCCGCGCCGAAGAAGCGCTTGGGCTTTTCCAGGGCATGGGCGTCGACACCACCGGTGAGCACCTTGCCGGAGCTCGGAATCACGGTGTTGTAGGCACGGGCCAGACGGGTGATGGAGTCCAGCAGGATGACCACGTCCTTCTTGTGCTCGACCAGGCGCTTGGCCTTCTCGATGACCATTTCGGCGACCTGCACGTGGCGGGTCGGCGGCTCGTCGAAGGTCGAGGCGACCACTTCGCCGCGCACGGTGCGCTGCATCTCGGTCACTTCTTCCGGGCGCTCGTCGATCAGCAGGACGATCAGGTGGCACTCGGGATTGTTGCGGGTGATGTTGGCCGCGATGTTCTGCAACATGATGGTCTTGCCCGCTTTCGGCGGGGCGACGATCAAGCCGCGCTGACCTTTGCCGATGGGCGCGCACAGGTCGATGACTCGACCGGTGAGGTCTTCGGTGGAGCCGTTACCCGCTTCCATCTTCAGGCGATGGTTGGGGAACAGCGGCGTCAGGTTTTCGAAGAGGATCTTGTTCTTCGCGTTTTCCGGACGGTCGAAGTTGATGGTATCGACCTTCAGCAGCGCGAAGTAACGCTCCCCTTCCTTCGGCGGACGGATCTTGCCGACGATGGTATCGCCGGTGCGCAGGTTGAAGCGGCGGATCTGGCTGGGCGAGACGTAGATATCGTCAGGGCCGGCCAGGTACGAGGCGTCTGCCGAACGCAGGAAACCGAATCCATCCTGGAGAATCTCCAGCACGCCGTCACCCGAGATTTCTTCGCCGCTCTTGGCGTGTTTTTTCAACAGGGCGAAAATCACGTCCTGCTTGCGCGAACGGGCCATGTTTTCGATGCCCATCTGTTCGGCCATTTCCAGCAGATCGGTAATCGGCTTTTGCTTGAGTTCTGTCAGGTTCATAAGGGGAGTGACGTAATCATGTAAGAAGGGGGGGAATTAAGCTTCTGGCTTAATGAAGCCGCGCCGCTAGATTGGCGACAGGATCGCGTACTGATTCGAATTGGGAGTGCGTCGGCGACGGCATGTAGAGGGCACTGGAGAAACAGTGCGAGGCCGAATGTAACACTTGCTTTTTTGGGCGTCTAGTGGTTTTGACGGTGGAAACCGGACCCAGGGGACGGGAGACGCGGTTCACCCAAGACTGCCACGAAGCAGCCCCGGCACGCTCATGCGCACAGCATCAAGCGTCGGCGGGGCGCTTCACATCACAGGTGGGCGTCGATGAACGCGGTCAGCTGCGACTTGGACAGCGCGCCTACCTTGGTCGCTTCGACGTTGCCGTTCTTGAACAGCATCAGCGTCGGGATACCACGCACGCCGTGCTTGGCGGGTGTTTCCTCGTTATCGTCGATATTCAGCTTGGCGACGGTCAGCTTGCCTTTGTAGTCCTCGGAAACCGCGTCCAGCACCGGGGCGATCATCTTGCAGGGGCCGCACCATTCAGCCCAGTAATCCACCAGTACAGGGCCTTCGGCCTTGAGCACTTCGGCCTCGAAAGTGGCGTCGGTGACGTTTTTGATCAGATCGCTGCTCATGGCGTTCTCCAGGTCGAAAGCGAAAAAAGTGGCCCATCATAGCCGTACCCACGGCCTATCGGAAGTCGCGAGCGATTGAGTGTCACTATAGTTGAGCAAGACGCTGTGAATGAAACTGTCATACAAGCGTCATAGGATCCGTTCCAGGCCTTCACCGAGCAGTCATGCAGGCCATCCGCACATTGCCTTGCGTCAACCCTTGCCATGCCGCGCGTTGGCGTCAGCCTGCGATCATGTCAGGATTGCCGGGTTATCGACCGAGAACAACCAGATATGCCGCATACCACCGCGAAGAACCTGTCCCTGATCGCCGCCATCGACCTTGGCTCCAACAGCTTCCACATGGTCGTGGCCAAAGCCCACCATACCGAGATCCGCATTCTGGAACGGTTGGGGGAGAAGGTTCAGTTGGCCGCCGGCATCAGCGAAGACCGCCTGCTCAGCGAAGAAGCCATGCAGCGCGGCCTCGAGTGCCTCAAGCGCTTTGCCCAGTTGATCAACGGCATGCCCGCCGGTGCCGTGCGCATCGTCGGCACCAACGCCCTGCGTGAAGCGCGCAACCGCAACGCGTTCATCCAGCGCGCCGAGGCCATCCTTGGCCATCCGGTGGAAGTCATCTCCGGTCGTGAAGAGGCCCGCCTGATCTACCTGGGTGTGTCGCACACCCTGGCCGACACGCCGGGCAAACGCCTGGTGGCCGACATCGGCGGCGGCAGCACCGAGTTCATCATCGGCCAGCGCTTCGAACCCTTGCTGCGCGAGAGCCTGCAGATGGGCTGCGTGAGCTTCACCCAGCGCTATTTCCGCGACGGCAAGGTCACTCCGGCACGCTATGCCCAGGCCTACACCGCTGCGCGCCTGGAACTGATGAGCATTGAAAACGCCTTGCACCGCCTGACCTGGGACGAGGCCATCGGCTCTTCCGGCACCATTCGGGCCATCGGTGCGGCGATCAAGGCGAACGGCCAAGGCAGCGGCGAAGTCAACGCCGAAGGGCTGGCCTCGCTCAAGCGCAAGCTGTTCAAGCTCGGCGAGGTCGACAAGATCGACTTCGAAGGGGTCAAGCCTGACCGCCGCGCGATCTTCCCGGCGGGCCTGGCGATTCTCGAAGCGATCTTCGACGCCCTGGAACTGCAGCGCATGGACCACTGCGACGGCGCCCTGCGCGAAGGCGTGCTGTTCGACCTGTTGGGGCGCCATCACCACGAGGACGTGCGCGAGCGCACCCTGAACTCGCTGATGGAGCGCTACCACGTCGATCAGGGTCAGGCCGCGCGCGTGGAGCGCAAGGCTGTGCACGCCTTCGACCAAGTGGCCAAGGCCTGGGACCTGGAAGACGGCAACTGGCGCGACTTGCTGGGCTGGGCGGCGAAGGTGCATGAAATCGGTCTGGACATCGCCCATTACCACTACCACAAGCACGGCGCCTACCTGATCGAGCACTCCGATCTGTCAGGCTTCTCCCGCGAAGACCAGCAGATGCTGGCGCTGTTGGTGCGTGGCCACCGCCGCAACATTCCCAAGGACAAGTTCGCCGAATTCGGTGACGACGGCGTGAAGCTGATCCGCTTGTGCGTGCTGCTGCGCTTCGCCATTCTCTTCCACCATATTCGCGGCACCCAGCAGATGCCCAAGGTGGAACTCAAGGCTGACGACGACAGCCTGGAAGTGGTCTTCCCCGAAGGCTGGCTGGAACAGAACCAACTGACCCAGGCCGACTTCGCCAACGAAGCCGAGTGGCTGGCGCGGGTGGGGTTCATTCTCAGCGTTCGCTGAACCTGTGCAAGCGGCCGGGTGCCGCGAACACCGGCCTGGCCGGTGTCAGGCCCCGCGACGCGCTTTGCTGGATATCAGTCGCAGCGGCGAAGCGCCGCTGCCACCGCCCTACCGCTGCGCGGCTAGCGTACGTTCAACACCGGATTGCTCAGGCGCTCCAGCAATGTCGCCTGGGCGCTGCGCGGGTTCTGGTTGCCGGTCGGCGTGCTACGGACATAGCGCCCGTCGGACTGCAGCGTCCAGGCCTGGGTGTTGTCGGTCAGGTAGCTTTCCAACTCCTTCTTCACCCGCAGCAGCAGCTTCTTGCCCTCGACCGGGAAGCAGGTCTCGACGCGCTTGTCGAGGTTGCGCTCCATCCAGTCGGCACTGGACAGGTAGATCTGCTCGTCGCCGCCATTGAGGAAGTAGAACACCCGGGTGTGCTCCAGGAAGCGACCGATGATCGAGCGCACCGTGATGTTGTGCGACACCCCGGCGATGCCTGGCCGCAGGCAGCACATGCCGCGCACCACCAGGTCGATCTTCACACCCGACTGGCTGGCCTTGTACAAGGCCTTGATCACCTTGGCATCGGTCAGCGAGTTGAACTTGGCGATGATGTGCGCCGGCTTGCCGTCGAGGGCGAACTGCGTCTCGCGGGCGATCATGTCGAGCATGCCCTTCTTCAGGGTGAACGGCGCATGCAAAAGCTTCTTCATGCGCAACGTCTTGCCCATGCCGATCAGCTGACTGAACAGCTTGCCGACGTCCTCGGTGAGGGCGTCGTCGGAGGTCAGCAGGCTGTAGTCGGTGTACAGACGCGCGTTGCCCGCGTGGTAGTTGCCCGTACCCAAGTGCGCATAGCGAACGATCTCGCCCTGCTCGCGGCGCAGGATCAGCATCATCTTGGCGTGGGTCTTGAACCCGACCACGCCGTAGATCACCACGGCGCCCGCGGCCTGCAAGCGGCTGGCCATCTGCAGGTTGGACTCTTCGTCGAAGCGCGCACGCAGCTCGATCACCGCCGTGACCTCCTTGCCGTTACGCGCTGCGTCGACCAGTGCATCGACGATCTCGGAGTTGGCGCCGGAGCGATACAGCGTCTGGCGCACGGCGAGCACGTGCGGATCCTTGGCGGCCTGGCGCAGCAGGTCGACCACCGGGGTGAAGGACTCGAACGGGTGCATCAGCAGCATGTCCTGCTTGCTGATCACGCTGAACAGGTTGTCGGCGTTCTGCAGGGTCTTGGGAATGGCCGGGGTGAACGGCGCGTACTGCAGCTCCGGGTGGCTGTCCAGGCCGGTGATGCTGAACAGGCGGGTCAGGTTGACCGGTCCATTGACCTGATACAGCTCGCTCTCGCTCAGGCTGAACTGCTTGAGCAGGTAGTCCGACAGGTGTTTCGGGCAGGTGTCGGCGACTTCCAGGCGTACCGCGTCACCGTAGCGACGCGAGAACAGCTCGCCACGCAGCGCGCGGGCCAGGTCGTCGACCTCTTCGGAATCCAGTGCCAAGTCGGCGTTGCGGGTCAGGCGGAACTGGTAGCAGCCCTTGACCTTCATGCCCTGGAACAGGTCGTCGGCGTGGGCGTGGATCATCGACGACAGGAAGACGTAATTGGCGCCCGCGCCACCCACCTCTTCCGGCACACGGATCACCCGCGGCAGCAGACGCGGCGCCGGGATGATGGCCAGGCCCGAGTCGCGACCGAAGGCATCGACGCCTTCGAGCTCGACGATGAAGTTCAGGCTCTTGTTCACCAGCAGCGGGAACGGGTGGGTCGGGTCGAGGCCGATGGGCGTGATGATCGGCGCGATCTCGTCGCGGAAGTAGCGGCGCACCCAGGTCTTGAGCTTGGGCGTCCAGTAGCGGCGACGAATGAAACGAATCTGGTGTTTCTCCAGCTCCGGCAGCAGCACATCGTTGAGGATCGCGTACTGACGGTCGACCTCGATATGCACCAGTTCGCTGATCCGCGCCAGCGCCTGGTGCGGCTGCAAGCCGTCGGCGCCGGCCTGTTCGCGGGCGAAATTGATCTGCTTCTTCAAGCCCGCCACGCGGATCTCGAAGAATTCGTCGAGGTTGCTGGAGAAGATCAGCAGGAACTTCAGACGCTCCAGCAGCGGGTAGGACTCGTCCAGCGCCTGTTCCAGCACGCGGATGTTGAACTGCAGCTGCGAGAGTTCACGATGAATGTACAGGCTGCTGTCGTCCAGGCTCGGCACCGCAATGGCTGGAGCCGGGGCCGGCGCCGGCGCGGCGGCCTCGACAGCCGGTTCCGGCTCCGGCTCAGGCGCCGTCGGCAGGTCCGGCGGGGTCTGCACCAGCTCCTCCGGCAAGGCCTTGGCGTGTTTGATCTCGACAGCGGTGAGCACTTCGTTATTCATCTGAGTTCCTGTGAGGGCGTTACTGCCCTCTCAACAATTGAGCGGCACGCACGGCGAAGTAGGTGAGGATGCCATCGGCGCCGGCCCGTTTGAAAGCGGTGAGGGATTCGAGAATGACCGCTTCGCTGAGCCAGCCGTTCTGGATGGCGGCCATGTGCATGGCGTATTCGCCGCTGACCTGATACACGAAGGTCGGCACGCGGAATTCGGTCTTCACCCGGTGAACGATGTCCAGGTAAGGCATGCCTGGCTTGACCATGACCATGTCGGCGCCTTCGGCGAGGTCGGTGGCCACTTCGTGCAGGGCCTCGTCGCTGTTGGCCGGGTCCATCTGGTAGGAGGCCTTGTTGGCCTTGCCCAGGTTCAGCGCCGAGCCGACCGCGTCACGGAACGGGCCATAGTAGGCACTGGCGTACTTGGCCGAGTAGGCCATGATGCGCACGTTGACGTGCCCGGCCAGCTCCAGGGCTTCACGGATGGCCTGCAGGCGGCCGTCCATCATGTCCGACGGTGCCACCACCTGGGCGCCCGCATCGGCGTGCGACAGCGCCTGACGTACCAGGGCATCGACGGTGATGTCGTTCTGTACGTAGCCTTCCTCGTCGAGGATGCCGTCCTGGCCGTGGGTGGTGAACGGGTCGAGGGCGACGTCGGTGATCACCCCCAGTTCCGGGAAGCGCGCGCGCAGGGCACGGGTGGCACGCTGGGCGATACCTTCCGGGTTCCATGCCTCGGCACCGTCGAGGGTCTTCTTCTCCACTGGCGTGACCGGGAACAGCGCCAGCGCCGGAATGCCCAGCTCCACCCAGCCTTGCGCCGCTTCGAGCAGCAGGTCGATCGACAGACGCTCGACGCCGGGCATCGACGGCACTTCCTCGCGACGGTTCTCGCCGTCCAGGACGAACACCGGCAGGATCAGGTCATCGACGGTCAGGGTGTTCTCGCGAACCAGCCGACGGGAGAAATCGTCCCGGCGGTTGCGACGCAGGCGGGTGGCAGGAAACAGACGGTTGGCGGGGGTAAAGCTCACGGCAGACTCCTGAAGCCCGCGCAGGCGGGCTAGCGCGACAGTTATAAGCGTCCATTATGACGCCTAGGTTACAGGGAAGGGCAACCCTGCGACCTGTAGCCGCAGGGCACTTGCGTGTAGGAAATGTTCACTTCGAGACACATTTGGACACTTTCCCCCAGACGCGTGAAGGGGTAGGCTGCGCGTTCATTTCGCCAGCATCTCAGAACATGCTTCAACAATTCCTGCATGATTTCGGCTATTTCGCCCTCTTTCTAGGCACCTTCTTTGAAGGCGAGACCATCCTGGTGCTTGCAGGATTTCTCGCGTTCCGTGGGTACATGGACATTTCCCTGGTGGTGCTGGTGGCGTTCTGCGGCAGTTATGCCGGGGATCAGTTGTGGTACTTCATGGGCCGTCGTCACGGGCGCAAGATCCTCGCCCGCAAGCCGCGCTGGCAGGCCATGGGCGACCGCGCCCTGGAGCATATCCGACGTCATCCGGACATCTGGGTGCTGAGCTTCCGTTTCGTCTATGGCCTGCGCACGGTGATGCCGGTGGCCATCGGCCTGTCCGGCTACCCACCCCGGCGTTACCTGCTGCTCAACGGCATCGGCGCGGCCATCTGGGCCCTGGCCCTGGGCGCGGCCGCCTACCATTTCGGCGCCATCCTCGAAGGCATGCTGGGCAACATCAAGCGCTACGAACTGTGGGTGCTGGGCGCCCTGCTGGTGCTCGGTGCGCTGCTCTGGCTGCGCCGTTATGTGCGCAATCGCCGCGCCGAGCGCAAGGCCGCCGCGCTGGCCAGCCAGGCGCAGCCGGCAACCGAGCCGCGCAACGAACAGCACTGAAGCCTTTGCCTCTGACGTCATAGCGATCGACCGCGACCTCCCGCCCCGAATGAACACCGGGCGGCGCGTGCGATCCAATGCGTCACACGACAGGATTTCGAGCGTCTCGACACGGGAGTAACGAACATGACAAAAAAAGTCGCGGTGATTCTATCGGGCTGCGGCGTCTACGACGGCGCCGAGATCCATGAAAGCGTGATCACCCTGCTGCGCCTCGACCAGCGTGGCGCCCAAGTGCAATGCTTTGCCCCGGACGTGGCACAACTGCACGTCATCAATCACCTGACCGGCGAAGCCATGCCCGAGTCGCGCAACGTTCTGGTGGAGTCGGCGCGCATCGCCCGCGGCGAGGTCAAGGACGTGCGCGAAGCCAAGGCCGAGGACTTCGACGCGCTGATCGTGCCGGGCGGCTTCGGCGCCGCGAAGAACCTGTCCAACTTCGCCGTCGAAGGCGCCAACTGCACCGTGCACCCCGATGTGCTGGCGCTGGCTGAAGCCTTCGCCGCCGCCTGCAAGCCGGTCGGTCTGATCTGCATCTCGCCGGCGCTGGCCGCGAAAATCTACGGTCCAGGCGTGGTCTGCACCATCGGCAACGACGCCGACACCAGCGCTGCGGTAGTGCAGATGGGCGGCACCCATGAAGACTGCGATGTGCACGACATCGTCGAAGACACCCAGCGCAAGCTGGTGAGCACCCCGGCCTACATGCTGGCCACCTCGATCAGCGAAGCGGCGAGCGGTATCTACAAGCTGGTCGACCGTGTGCTCGAACTGACCCACGAAGACGATCAGTAAATGCCCAGGGGGCGCCAGACGCCCCCTCTGTTCAGCCTTTGGACAGCCGCGTCAGGATGCGATCCAGGGCGTTGGCGAAGGCTTGCTTCTCGCGCTCGCCATAAGGCGCCTGTCCGCCCCCTACCTGCCCCTGCTCGCGCAATTCGGTGAACAAATTGCGCACGGCCAGACGCTCGCCCATGTTGCGCTCGTCGAACTCACGGCCCCGTGGATCGAGCACCGCGACGCCCTTCTTGATCAGCCGATCAGCCAGAGGCACGTCGCTGCAGATCGCCAGCTCACCGGGCACGGCATGCTCGACCAGATAATCGTCGGCGGCATCCATGCCGCTGGGCACCACGATCAGGCGCACGATGGCGAACGCCGGCTTGGCCACCGCCTGGCCGGCCACCATCACCACTTCCAGCTTGCGCTTGAGGGCGAATTTGACGATCAGGTCCTTGGCCGCCTTGGGGCAGGCGTCGGCGTCGATCCATATGCGCATGGGGAAGTTCCGTGGTTCAAAAGGACACTAGTGTCGGACCCAACTTGGCGCAGGGCAAGCGCCACCTCAATTCGCCGCCGCCCGACGCTTCTCGGCCATCCACGAGCGTCCGTACAGCAGCACGACCGCTAGCAAGGCCACGGCCTGCGCAGCCAACGAATAGGCATCGGCATGAATGCCCAGCCAGTCGAATTCGAAGAACGGCACTGGCCGCGTGCCCAGCACGCCGGCTTCCTGCAACGCCTTCACGCCATGTCCGGCGAACACCACCGACAGCGCGCAGAGCAACGCAGCGTTGATGCTGAAGAACAGCGACAGCGGCAAGCGCGCCGAACCCCGCAGGATCACCCAGGCCAACCCCACCAGCAGCACCATCGCCGTGGCGCCACCGGCGAGCACCGCCTGATGCCCTGCAGGACCGGCCTGCAACCACAAGGTCTCGTAGAACAGGATCACCTCGAACAGCTCGCGGTACACCGAGAAGAACGCCAGCAGGGCGAAGCCGAAGCGCCCACCACCGCTGAGCAGGCTGCGCTTGATGTAGTCCTGCCAGGCGTCGGCGTGGCGCCGGTCATGCATCCACACCCCCAGCCACAGCACCATGACGGCGGCGAACAGCGCCGTACAGCCCTCGAGCAGCTCGCGCTGGGCGCCGCCGACGTCGATTACGTAAGCCGCCAGCGCCCAGGTGGCAAAGCCGGCGAGCAACGCCAGGCCCCAGCCGATGTTCACGCTGCGCACCGCCGATTGCTGGCCGGTGTTGCGCAGGAAGGCCAGGATCGCCGCCAGCACCAGGATCGCTTCCAGGCCTTCGCGCAGCAGGATCAGCAGTCCCGAGACGTAGCTCAGCGACCAACTCAGGCCATCGCTGCCCAGCAGCTTGGCGGCCTGCGCCAGTTTCACCTTGGCTTCGTCCAGGCGCTGCACCGCCTGCTCCACCGGCAAGCCGTCCTGCAGCGCCTGACGGTAGGCCATCAGCGACTTCTCGGTGTCCTTGCGCACCTGCGCGTCGATGTTGTCGAGCGAGCTTTCCACCAGCTCGAAGCCTTCCAGGTAGGCCGCCACCGACAGGTCATAGGCCTGGTCGTGATCGCCCTCGCGATAGGCCGCCAGGCTCTTGTCCAGGGTGCTGGAGGTGTAGTCGAGCAACTGCGCCGGCCCGCGCTTGACCTGCGGCGGCTGGGCACGCTGGGCGCGGAATGCCGCCACGGCCTCGGCGCCTTGGTTGGCGGCGACTTCGGCCGGGGTCTGACGCGCCAGATCGGCGATGTTCCAGGTGACGTCGCCTTTGCCAGCCTGAGGGTCGGCGCTGAAGCTGGCGATGTAGGCGGCCACGTCCCAACGCTGACGCTCGTCGAGCTGATCGGCGAACGATGGCATTTCAGTGCCTTCGATGCCCAGCCCCAGGGTGTTGTACAGGTCGAACAGGCTCAGCTGGTCGAGCCGCTCGACATTGCGCAAGTTGGCCGGCGCAGGCTCCAGGCCGACGCCCGCAGGACCGTCGCCGGCGCCCGTGTCGCCATGGCAGATCGCGCAGTTCTGCGCATACAGCGATGCGCCGCGCGCCGGGTCCGGGGTGATCACCGGGGCCTGGCTGACCTCGTAGGCCACCGCCAGGCGCGCGCCCAACTGTCGCGCCTGATGGGCCACCGCTGCGCCCGCTTGACGCTGGTCGATGGCCTGGCGCAGCGCCTGCACACCCTGCACCAGCGCATCGCGCTCGGGATGGGCCGGCAAGCCTGCGAGCAGCTCCGCCAGCACGGCGCCGAACTCCTGCTGCTCGCGGTACTCCGGGTCGTCCAGCACCTGGCCATCGCGCACCGTCGACGGGTAGTCGGCGCCGATGTAGTCCAGCAGGTGCAGGGCCTTGGTGGCTTCTGCGGGGGACTCGGCCACAGCCAGGCAACTGCACAGCGCCAGCACCGGCAACAACAGCCAGGCAAGCAGAGAAGAGCGGGAATTCATGGCGAATCTCGGCGGGAATACGAAAGCGAACATTGTTCACTTCCACTTCGCACCACTCAAGCGGTGCGCAGGGATTTCATGAAAAATCTTGCGACAAATCAGTAGGACATCGCGTCATCAACGCCATCAGCGCGCGTCAAGGATTTCCACGTCCGGCAGGTCCATCGACGCGGCTTCCTCCTGCAGAAACGCACTCAAGCGCCGCAGACGCTCACCACCGGGCCGCGTGCGTGGCCATACAAGGTAGTAGTCCAGCCCGCTGGGCACAGCGGTGGGCCAGGGCAGGCTCAGGCGGCCGGCGGCAACGTCCTCGGCCACCATCAGCAGGTCGCCCATCGACACGCCGTAGCCACGGGCGGCGGCGATCATGCCCAACTCCAGGGTGTCGAACACCTGCCCACCTGTGATCGGCACCGTTTCGCTCAGGCCCATGCGCGCCAACCAACTGCGCCAGTCGCGGCGGTCGGGGGTGGGATGCAGCAGCTCGGTCCCGGCCAGCCGCTGCGCATCCCAAGGAGCCTCGGCCTGCAATTGCGGTGCACCGACCGGAATCAACAGCTCGGCGAACAGTCGACGCACTTCCCAGTCGGCGGAGAAATTGCCGTCGCTGAGCAGCACGGCACAATCGAAGGGCTCTTGGTTGAAGTCCACATGGTCCACGTCCATCCAGGCGCTGGTCAGTTGCACCTCGTTGCCCGGCTGCAAGTGACGAAAACGACTCAGGCGCGCCAGCAGCCAGCGCATGGTCAAGGTCGAGGGCGCCTTCATGCGCAGCATGTCGTCCTCGCCACGCAGGGTGTTGCAGGCGCGCTCCAGGGCTGCGAAGCCGTCGCGTACGCCGGGCAGCAGCAGGCGCGCAGCTTCGGTGAGCTGCAAACTGCGACCGTGGCGGATGAACAGGCGGCAGCCGAAGTGCGCTTCCAGGGTGCGGATATGCCGGCTGACCGCGCTCTGGGTGATGGACAGCTCTTCGCCCGCGCGGGTGAACGAGCACAACCGCGCCGCGGCTTCGAATGCGCGCAACGCATAAAGGGCAGGCAACTGACGAGACATGCGGCTCCCGTAAAAAGGACATGGCGTGAACGAAGTGGATCTTAGCTGCATGAGTTCAACTCATGCCAGGCATCGCATTTATCCTTTTGTGCAAACCTGACCGAGGCCGCAGAATCGTCCACTTTCATCGCCGCGCCCACACCGAAGGACTCCGCCCCATGCACGTCGCGCCCACCACCGAACTCAAGGCCTTGTTGCGCCTGGCAGGCCCTCTGATCGCCTCGCAACTGGCGCACATGCTGATGGTGCTCACCGACACCCTGATGATGGCCCGCATCAGCCCGCAGGCCCTGGCCGGCGGCGGGCTGGGCGCGGCCAGTTATTCGTTCGTGTCGATCTTCTGCCTGGGCGTGATCGCCGCCGTCGGCACCCTGGTGGCCTTCCGCAAGGGCGCAGGCGACATCGCCGGTGCCACGCGCCTGGCGCAGAACGGGCTGTGGCTGGCCTGGGGCCTGGCCTTGGCTGCCGGCCTGGCGCTGTGGAACCTCAAGCCGCTGTTGCTGCTGTTCGGCCAGCGCCCGGACAACGTCGAGATGGCCATGCAGTTCCTCACGCTGCTACCCCTGGCGCTGCCCGGCTACCTCACCTTCATGGCCCTGCGCGGCTTCACCAGTGCTTTGGGCCATTCCACCCCGGTGATGGTCATCAGCCTGGTGGGCACGGTGCTCAACTACCTGATCAACCATGCACTGATCGAGGGGCTGTACGGCTTGCCGAAACTCGGCCTGATGGGCATCGGCCTGGTCACCGCCGTGGTGTCGCTGGGCATGGCGGTCGCCCTGGCGCTGTATATCCGCTGGCACCGCGCCTACGACGCCTATCCCCTGCGCCAGGGCCTGTCGCGGCCGTCGCTGGAGGCGCTGCGCGAACTGTGGCGACTGGGCCTGCCGATCGGCGGCACGTACATCGTCGAAGTGGGCCTGTTCGCCTTCGCCGCCCTGTGCATGGGCGTGCTGGGCAACACGGAGCTGGCCGCGCACCAGATTGCCCTGCCGATCATTTCGGCAGCGTTCATGGTGCCGACCGGCTTGTCATACGCGGTGACCATGCGGGTCGGGCTGTACTACGGCGCCGGCAACCTGCTGGCGGCCCGCAGCGCCGGACGGGTGGGCATCGGCATGGGCGCGGTGATCATGTTCGCCTTCGCCGTGCTGTTCTGGTTGTTCCCGGACACACTGGTCGGCTGGCTGGTGGACCGCCATGATCCGGCCTTCGCCGACATTTTCGCGCTGGCCGTGCAACTGGTGATGGTGGCGGCGTGGTTCGAACTGTTCGACGGCACCCAGACCATCGCCATGGGCTCGATCCGTGGCTTGAAGGATGCCAAGACTACCTTCGTCATCGGCTTGCTGTGCTACTGGCTGGTCGGTGCCCCCGCCGCCTGGCTGTTCGCGTTCACCCTCGGTGGCGGCGCCGTGGGCATCTGGTGGGGACTGGCGCTGGGTCTTGCGTGCGCCGCGGTGGCACTGACCCTGGCGTTCGAGTGGCGGATGCGGCGGTTGCTGCACAGGGCCGGTGGTGGCCAGCCGCTAGCCTCGGGGATCTCGCGGCGTTGATCCATGGGCGCGGGTTCACGCGCGCCCCGTTCACGGCGGCGCCTGACCCGCACGCTCCCCGCCGCACGCCTCCAGCAGGTACTCCATCAGTTCGTCCACCGGTAGAGGCCGACTCACCAGGAAGCCCTGCACCTGGTCGCAACCAAACTCGCGCAGCAAGGCCATCTGCTCCTCGCTTTCCACGCCTTCGGCTACCACCTCCAGGTTGAGGTTGTGCGCCAGGTTGATCATCGCGTGCACGAGTTTGCGGTTCTCTTCGCGCTGCTCCATGCCGGCGACGAAGCTGCGGTCGATCTTGAGCAGCGCGATGGGCAGGCTGTTCAGGTGCACGAACGACGAGAAGCCCGTGCCGAAATCGTCCAGCGAGAAGCGCACGCCCAGCCGCCCGAGGGCATCCATGGTCTGGCGCACCACCTCGTTGCGGCGCATCACCGCCGTTTCGGTCAGTTCGAACTCCAGCCAGCGCGCATCGACGCCGTGCTCGACGATCAGTCGACTCAGGGTGGCCAGCAGTTGGCTGTCCTGGAACTGGCGGAAGCTCAGGTTCACCGCCATGTGCAAGGGATCGAGGCCGCGCAGTTGCAAGGTCTGCATATCGCGCAGGGCGCGGCAGATCACCCAGTAGCCCAGCGGCACGATCAGCCCGCTCTGCTCGGCCAGCGGTACGAACTCGCTCGGTGCCAACAGGCCACGCTGCGGATGGCGCCAGCGCACCAGCGCTTCCAGGCCGACGATACGTCCCGCGCCCAGGTCCAGGCGCGGCTGGTAGTGCAGCTCCAGCTCATCGCGGCGCAGCGCCCGCCGCAGCTCGCTTTCCAGGTCGGCCAGGCTGCGGGCATGACGATTGATCCGCTCGTTGAACACATGGTACGTGCAGCCCTGGACGCCCTTGGCCTGGCGCATGGCAATGTGCGCATGCCACATCAGCGGGTCGGCGCCCGCCTGGGCGCGGGCGTGGGCCAGGCCCAGGCTGCATCCCAGCAACAGGCTTTCACCATCGACCCAGTAGGGCTCGGCCAGGGCTTCGACGATGGCCTCGGCGATGCGCTCGGCGCGGCCGGTGTCGTGGCGGGTGTCGATCAGCAGGGCGAACTCGTCGCTACCCAGGCGCGCCAACTGATCGTCGGCCCCCAGCAACTGCTTGAGCCGGTGCACCACCTGCAATATCACCCGGTCGCCGCCCTGATGGCCGAGCGCGTCGTTGACGTGGCGGAAGGTGTCCAGGTCCAGGTGACCGAGGGCCAGGCCGCGACCGCCATGCTGGGTCAAGCGTGCGGCCAGCAGCGCCTGGAAGCCCTGGCGGTTGGCGATGCCGGTGAGCGGGTCCTGCTCGGCCAAGCGCTGCAACGAGGCCACCAGCGCGCCGCGCTCGCGCACATGGCGCAGTGAGCGACGCAGCGTATCGCTGCTCAACTGGTCACGCACCAGCCAATCGCTGACGCCTTCCGGCGCGTTATCCGGCTCGGCGTCGAGCAGCAGGATGACCGGCAACGCGCAGCGGCCCACCGCTGGCTGCAACTCGGGCGTGGCCAGCACCACCGCCTGGCGATCATGGGCGAAGAGGCTGTCCACCGCCTCCCAGCTCGGCGCGGTCAGCAACACGGCGCTGTCGGCCAACGGTCGCGCACAGTCGCGCAACAGGGCGGCCCAAAGCGGCTCCTCGGCCAACAGCAGCAGACGCAAGGGTTCGGTGGGCGTGGACAAGCGGGCTCCTTAGGCCGTGGACCGATGATGTCGAGTAGCCATATGCTAACCGACAATTAGCAATGATTCTCACTTTTAAACGTGGCGGTCCCTGCCCGGCATTACGACGGATTTCGGGGTGCATCCTGCGCCAAACGCGCCGCCTGGGCAATTGTGTCGAAACCCGACAGCGCCCGGTCGGACGGTCGCGCCACAACCCCCCCATGCCTGCTAGAATGCGCGGCTATTTTTCTGGTCACCCCCGGTTTCTAGCATGTCCCGACTCAATCCCCGGCAACAGGAAGCCCGAGACTACGTCGGCGGCCCTCTCTTGGTGCTCGCCGGTGCAGGCTCCGGCAAGACCAGCGTGATCACGCGCAAGATCGCCCACCTCATCCAGAACTGCGGCATCCGTGCCCAGTACATCGTCGCCATGACCTTCACCAACAAGGCCGCGCGCGAGATGAAGGAGCGGGTCGCCACCCTGCTGCGCCCGGGCGAGGGCCGGGGCCTGACGGTGTGCACCTTCCACAACCTGGGCCTGAACATCATCCGCCGGGAACACCAGCGCCTGGGCTACAAGCCAGGTTTCTCGATCTTCGACGAGTCCGACATCAAGGCGCTGCTGTCGGACATCATGCAGAAGGAATATTCCGGCGACGACGGCCTGGACGAGATCAAGAACATGATCGGGTCGTGGAAGAACGACCTGATCCTGCCCGCCGAAGCCCTGGAAAAGGCGCGCAACCCGCGCGAGCAGACCGCCGCCATCGTCTACACCCACTACCAGCGCACGCTCAAGGCGTACAACGCGGTGGACTTCGACGACCTGATCCTGCTGCCGGTCAAGTTGTTCCAGGAGCACCCGGACGTGCTCGATCGCTGGCAGAACCGTGTGCGCTACCTGCTGGTCGACGAATACCAGGACACCAACGCCAGCCAGTACCTGCTGGTGAAAATGCTCATCGGCCTGCGCAACCAGTTCACCGTGGTCGGCGACGACGACCAGTCGATCTACGCCTGGCGCGGCGCGCGCCCGGAAAACCTGATGCTGCTCAAGGAAGACTACCCGTCCCTGAAGGTGGTGATGCTCGAGCAGAACTACCGCTCCACCAGCCGCATCCTGCGCTGCGCCAACGTGCTGATCGCCAACAACCCCCACGACTTCGAGAAGCAGTTGTGGAGCGAGATGGGCGTGGGCGACGAAATCCGCGTGATTCGCTGCAAGAACGAGGAAGCCGAGGCCGAACGCGTGGCCATGGAAATCCTGACCCTGCACCTGCGCACCGACCGTCCCTACAGCGATTTCGCCATCCTCTACCGCGGCAACTACCAGGCCAAGCTGATCGAGCTGAAGCTGCAGCACCACCAGGTGCCCTATCGCCTCTCCGGCGGCAACAGCTTCTTCGGACGCCAGGAGGTCAAGGACCTCATGGCCTACCTGCGCCTGCTGGTCAATCCGGACGACGACAACGCCTACCTGCGGGTGATCAACGTGCCACGCCGCGAGATCGGCTCGACCACCCTGGAGAAGCTCGGCAACTACGCCACCGAGCGCGGTGTGTCGATGTACGCCGCCAGCGAGGAGATGGGCCTGGGCGAGCACCTGGACGCGCGCTACACCGAGCGCCTGCAGCGCTTCAAGCACTGGCTCGACGGCGTGCGCCACAAGGTCGCTCTGGACGACCCGATCGCCGCGCTGCACGAGATGGTCAAGGACATCGACTACGAGAACTGGATTCGCCAGAACACCGCCAGCGACAAGGCCGCGGATTTTCGCATCGGCAACGTCTGGTTCCTCATCGACGCCCTGAAGAACACCCTGGAGAAAGACGAAGAGGGTGACATGACCATCGAGGACGCCATCGGCAAGCTGGTGCTGCGCGACATGCTCGAACGCCAGCAGGAAGAGGAAGAAAACGCCGAGGGCGTGCAGATGATGACCCTGCATGCCTCCAAGGGCTTGGAATTCCCCTACGTGTTCATCATGGGCATGGAAGAAGAAATCCTGCCCCACCGCTCCAGCATCGAAGCCGACACCATCGAGGAAGAACGCCGTCTGGCCTACGTGGGCATCACCCGCGCGCGCCAGACCCTGGCGTTCACCTTCGCCGCCAAGCGCAAGCAGTACGGCGAGATCATCGATTGCACCCCCAGCCGCTTCCTCGACGAGTTGCCACCGGACGACCTGGCCTGGGAAGGCCTGGACGACGCCCCGGTGGAGGTCAAGGCCGCGCGAGGCAACAACGCACTGGCCGACATTCGGGCCATGCTCAAACGCTGAATCACCCCTACTCTTTCAACCTGTGCCGCGACCCTTGGATGCGGCGACTTTTGCTACATCGAGGAATACACAGTGCAAGCACTGCATCAGAAGATTCGCGAAGAAGGCATCGTGCTTTCCGATCAGGTTCTCAAAGTCGACGCGTTTCTCAATCACCAGATCGATCCTGCCCTGATGCAGCTGATCGGTGACGAGTTCGCCCGCCTGTTCGCCGATGCCGGCGTGACCAAGATCGTCACCATCGAAGCCTCCGGCATCGCGCCGGCCGTGATGACCGGCCTGAAACTGGGCGTGCCGGTGATCTTCGCCCGCAAGCACCAGTCGCTGACCCTGACCGAGAACCTGCTGACTGCGTCGGTGTACTCGTTCACCAAGCAGACCGAGAACACCGTGGCCATTTCGCCGCGCCACCTGAACAGCAGCGACCGCGTGCTGGTGATCGACGACTTCCTGGCCAACGGCAAGGCCTCGCAGGCGCTGATCTCGATCATCAAGCAGGCCGGTGCCACCGTGGCAGGCCTGGGCATCGTCATCGAGAAGTCGTTCCAGGGCGGCCGCGCCGAGCTGGACAGCCAGGGCTACCGTGTCGAGTCGCTGGCGCGGGTGCAGTCGCTGGCAGGCGGTGTGGTCACCTTCATCGAGTGACCACTTGCTACGGGCGGGTCGCGTGCAGGCCCGCCAGCAGCAAGCGCTGGTAAAGCTCCTCCTTCAGGCCTTCGGGCTGCGCCAGGTTCATCCGCGCCAGGTGCGCCGGATACGCCTCGGGCTCGGGCGCATCCAGCGCTGCCTTGCCCAGCGTCAGCGCTTCGCTCAGCTTGAACTTGCTCTTGAGCCAATTCAGGGCACGCAGCACGTCCTGCTCTTGAGCCGTGAAGTCGCTGCCCAGCGGATACTCGGCGAACATCGACGCATGCCGCGCCCTGATCGCCTCCAGGCGTTCGGGCGTGTTGTCGGTGAAGCGGGCGTCCAAGGCGAAATCCTGCGCCAGCTTGCCGGCCTTCTTGGCCTGGGCCATCAGCGTTTGCTGGAAACGTGAGTCGCTGATCGCCAACAGCCGTGCGATCACCTCGCTGTCGGTCTGCCCGCGCAGGTCGGCGATGCCGTATTCGGTGATGACGATGTCGCGCAGATGGCGCGGGATGGTGCAATGCCCGTACTGCCAATACAGGTTCGAGCTCACTTCGCCACCGGCTTCACGCCAACTGCGCAGCAGCAGGATCGAGCGCGCGCCTTGCAATGCGTGGCCCTGGGCGACGAAGTTGTATTGCCCACCGACGCCGCTGAGCACCCTGCCGTCTTCCAACTGGTCGGCCACCCCAGCACCCAGCAAGGTCATGCCGAACACCGTGTTGACGAACCGCGCGTCGCGCCGCTGCCGGCGCTTGAGCGCTTCGTCGCCGTACAATTCGTTGATGAAGCTGATGGCCGTCATGGAAAAACGCGCGCGCTGCTCCAGCGACATGTGCCGCAGGCGCTGGTAGAAATCGGCTGGGCCGAGGAAGAAGCCGCCGTGCACCAGCACGCCGCGCTCGTCTGCCGGACGTCGCACCACGCCCGCCTCGGCCAGCGTCAGCAGGCCGTTGACGAACATCTCGCTGCAGCCATACATGCCCTGGGCGAAGTCGTCCTGCCCGCCTTCACGGTCGATCAGGCTCCGCCAGGGGCTGAGGTCGAAGTCGTCCAGCAGCGCCCGGTAGGCGGCGTTGTCGGCCTGGCGCGCCAGAAGAGCCGCCGCCACCGCATCGCCCATGGCACCAATGCCGATCTGCAACGTACCGCCATCGCGCACCAGCGTGCTGGCGTACACGCCAATGCAGTGGTCCTGGACGGTGACCGGCATGTTCGGCGTGCTGAACAGGCGCCGCTGCTCGACTTCGTCGATCAGCAGGTCGAAGGCCTGGATGTGCAACTCGGCATCGCCCGGCATGTAGGGCAGTTCGGCATGCACCTGGCCGAGCATGAGCACGGTTTCGCCAGCGGCGCGGCGTGCGGCGACCATCGGCAGCAGGTCCAGGGTGATGTCGGGATTGCAGGCCAGGCTGAGGTGCTCCGGGCGCTCCGGCGTGGCGGCGACCAATTGGGCGATCAGGTTCAGGCCCTTGGCATTGATGTCGCGGGCGGCGTGGCTGTAGTTGCTGCTGACGTAGTCCTGCTGGGCAGACGCGCTGTGCAGCAGGGAGCCGGGCTGCATGAAGAACTGCTCGACGCGGATGTTGGCCGGCAGTGTGTCGTCGCGCAGGTCCTTGAGGTAGTCGAGCTCTTCGTAATCGGCGAACACCCGTTCCAGGAAGGGTTCGAGAAAGCGCTGCTGCAGGCCCTCGCCGAGCGACGGTCGGCCCAGGCTGAGGGCGGTATAGATCGTCAGGCGGCGCTCGGGCAGCGCGCGGATGCGGGCGTAGAGCGCATTGACGAAGGCATTGGGCTTGCCCAGCCCCAGCGGCAAGCCCATGTGGATATGGGCCGGAAGACGGGCCAGGGCCTGGTCGACGGCGTGGTCGATCGAGCAACGGTGGGGCATTGGAAGCTCCTGCGGCGTGTGAGGCGTACAGGATGTGACCATTGCCGGGAGCGTGTGGCTCCCGACCTGTCGTGCAAAGGCTACGACGACCCGCGTTCGTTGCGACCGGTTCGCGGCACGAGGCCGCGTCTACACCACCGTCTTCTGGCGTGGGATCAGAGCCCGGACATCTTCTTGATAGCGCCCTTGAGCTCGTCGTCCGAGCAGTCGCCGCAGGTGCCCTTGGGCGGCATGGCGTTCAGGCCGGTGATGGCCTTGGCCAGAATGCCGTCCAGACCACCCTGGTGATCGGCGCGCTCTTTCCAGGCCGCCGTGTCGCCGATCTTCGGCGCGTTCAGCAGGCCAGTGGCATGGCAGGCGTTGCAGTGCTTGGCGACGATGTCGTCGGCGCTTCTGGCGCCAGCGCCGGCGGCCGCAGCGGTGACGGCCATGCCTTGGCATTCCTGGCCCTGAATGCACACCTTGCCGACCGGCTCCAGGCGCTTGGCGATGTCGTCGTTGGTCGCTGCGGTCGCACTCAGCGCCCACACAGCGAACAGGGCTGCTGGTACGGCCAGCATCTTCTTGATTGGGTTCACGCGTACACCCTCATGGTGGCTGATCAGGCTCGCGGCCACGGTTGGCGAGCGCGGCCGAGTATAGCGACAAGCCCTGAGGGCGTGAACGACCCTACTGCGTAAAGGGGTATTGGCGACGCAATAGCCTGAGCTGGATCAAAAATTCGAGGGGGTGGCGGCGCTGATGAGCCGGGCGGGCTCGTCGAACGGATTGCGGAAACGGTGCGGGCGGGTGCTTTCGAAGTAGTAGCTGTCGCCGGCTTCGAGCAGGAAGGTTTCGGTGCCCACCACCAGCTCCAGGCGACCTTCGAGCAGGATGCCGGTCTCTTCGCCGTCGTGGGTGAGCATTTCTTCACCCGTGTCGGCGCCGGGCGGGTACACCTCGTTGAGAAAGGCGATGGCGCGGTTGGGGTGCGACTTGCCGACCAGCTTCATGGTCACCGCGCCGTCGGAAATGTCGATCAGCTCATGGGCCTTGTAGACGATCTGCGTCGGACTTTCCGGCGCCAGTTCGACGGAGAAGAACTCCACCATCGACATGGGAATGCCGCTGAGCACCTTGCGCAGCGAGCTGATCGAGGGGCTCACGCTGTTTTTCTCGATCATCGAGATGGTGCTGTTGGTCACCCCCGCCCGTTTGGCGAGTTCGCGCTGGGACAGGCCCTTGAGCTTGCGGATGGCTTGCAGTCGTTCGCCAACGTCCAAAGCGTGGGTCTCCAGAAACGGTCGTGGTGAGGCAAAGTGTGAACGATATCATGGCAATGCCGTTCAGTATTTACAACACGACCGCCTCTCACCGCCGCGAACGACCTTATTGGCCCTCGTACTCCAGCGGCACCCGGCGCAGGTTGCAGAAAATCTGATAGGGGATGGTGCCCGCCTGCTGCGCTACATCGCTGGCCAATACCTGCTTGCCCCACAACTCCACCGGGCTGCCGACGGTCGCCTCGGGCACCTCGGTGAGGTCGACGCAGAGCATGTCCATCGACACCCGGCCGATCAGTTGCGTGCGCTTGCCCGCGACCACCACCGGCGTGCCGCTGGGGGCATGTCGCGGATAGCCATCGGCATAGCCCATGGCGACCACGCCGACGCGGGTCGGGCGCGTGCTGGTGAACCGCGCGCCATAGCCCACCGGCTCACCGATGGGCAGCTCACGCACACTGATGATGCGCGATTGCAGGGTCATCACCGGCTGCAGGCGCGCCGCCTGGGCCTGCTCGACCTCGAAGGGCGAGGCGCCGTACAGCATGATGCCCGGCCGTACCCAGTCGCTCGGCGTGTTCGGCCACGCCAGCACGCCCGGGGAATTGCGCAGGCTGCACTCGGCGGTCAGGCCCTGGCGCGCGGCCTCGAAGGCGGCGACTTGCTGTTCGGTGGTCGCCGCGTCCAGTTCGTCGGCCCGGGAGAAATGGCTCATCAGCACGATGCGCGCCACTTTGCCGCTGGCCAGCAGACGCTGATAGGCCTCGTGGTAGTCCTTCGGGTGCAGGCCGACACGGTGCATGCCGCTGTCGAGCTTGAGCCAGATGTTCAATGGCTTGTGCACCGGATGCTGTTCGATGGCCTCGAGCTGCCACAGCGAATGGACCACGCACCACAGGTCATGCTCGGCGATCAGCGCCAGCTCGCTGGCCTCGAAGAACCCTTCGAGCAGCAGCACCGGCGCCTTGATGCCCGCGGCGCGCAGCTCCAGCGCCTCCTCGATGCAGGCCACGGCAAAGCCGTCGGCATCGGCCTCCAGCGCCAGGGCACAGCGCACCGCACCATGGCCGTAAGCATCGGCCTTGACCACGGCCAGGGCCTTGGCACCGGCCAGTTCACGGGCCAGACGGTAGTTGTGACGCAGCGCTTGGAGGTCGATCAGGGCACGGGCGGGGCGCATGGGGCAGCCTTCTGGTGGATCTGGTTATGGGCAGATGGGGCATTCATCGCGGTTGAGCCCGCGCCTACCGGGGGCGGGCTCAACCGGTCATCGTCGTTACTGATGGGCCGACAGCGGACGGCCCTGCCGAGCGACCTCACCGGCTTGGCCATAGCGCGAGATGTCCAGACCTTCGGCACTGATCTGCGGCTTCTTGCGCGCAATCAGGTCGGCCAACAGGCGACCGGAGCCACAGGCCATGGTCCAGCCCAAGGTGCCGTGACCGGTGTTCAGGTACAGGTTGCTCAGCGCGGTGGCGCCGACGATCGGCGTGCCATCCGGGGTAGCCGGGCGCAGGCCGGTCCAGAAACTGGCCTGGCTCAGGTCGCCGCCGCGAGGATAAAGGTCGTTGACGATCATCTCCAGCGTTTCGCGCCGACGCGGGTTCAGAGAGAGGTCGAAGCCGGCGATTTCAGCCATGCCGCCGACCCGAATACGGTTGTCGAAACGGGTGATGGCAACCTTGTAGGTTTCGTCGAGGATGGTCGAAGTCGGCGCCATGGCCGCGTCGGTGATCGGCACGGTCAGCGAGTAACCCTTGAGCGGGTACACCGGGGCCTTGATGCCCAGCGGCTTGAGCAACTGCGGCGAATAGCTGCCCAGCGCCAGGACGTAGCGGTCAGCCGTTTCCAGCTTGCCGTCGATCCACACGCCGTTGAGTCGGTCGCCGGCCTGATCCAGGCGCTGGATGTTCTGCCCGAAGCGGAACTCGACACCCAGCTTCACGGCCATTTCCGCAAGTTGGGTGGTGAACAGCTGGCAGTCGCCGGTCTGGTCGTTGGGCAGGCGCAGGGCACCGGCCAGCAGGTGCTTGGCCCCTGCCAAGGCAGGTTCGACCCGGGCAATGGCGTCGCGGTCGAGCAATTCGTAGGGCACGCCGGACTGTTCGAGCACGGCGATGTCCTTGGCCGCGGCATCCACCTGGGCCTGGGTGCGGAACAACTGGGTGGTGCCCAGGGTGCGGCTTTCGTAGGCGATGCCGGTTTCGGCGCGCAGTTCGTCGAGGCAGTCGCGGCTGTATTCGGACAGCCGCACCATGCGCTCCTTGTTCACCGCATAACGGCTGGCGGTGCAGTTGCGCAGCATCTGCGCCATCCACAGGTACTGATCGACATCACCGGTGAGCTTGATGGCCAGCGGGGCGTGCCGCTCGAGCAGCCATTTGATGGCCTTGAGCGGAACGCCCGGTGCAGCCCAGGGCGAAGCGTAGCCGGGCGAGATCTGGCCTGCGTTGGCGAAGCTGGTTTCCATGGCCACCGCCGGCTGGCGATCGACCACCGTGACCTCGAAACCTTGCCGGGCCAGGTAGTAGGCACTGGCGGTCCCGATCACACCGCTACCAAGTACCAGAACTCGCATCGTCTATCCCTCATGCGCGGCGCACCGCTGTGTTGTTCGAAATGGCATGGATGCGCGCAGTATAAGAATCTCAGGCCAGTGCATTTCACTATATAAGCGCCTATATTTGGCGAGAATTCTCGGCACGAACGCCTTAGACGGAGGGGCATCCCCTATGAGAACCCAGCACCAGAGCAAGCGGGAACTGGACAAGATCGACCGCAACATCTTGCGCATCCTGCAAAGCGACGGGCGCATCTCGTTCACCGAACTGGGCGAGAAAGTCGGGCTGTCCACCACGCCCTGCACCGAGCGCGTGCGCCGTCTGGAACGCGAGGGGATCATCATGGGCTACAACGCCCGGCTCAACCCGCAGCACCTGAAGGGCAGCCTGCTGGTGTTCGTCGAGATCAGCCTGGACTACAAGTCGGGCGACACCTTCGAGGAGTTCCGCCGCGCCGTGCTCAAGCTGCCCCATGTGCTGGAATGCCATCTGGTTTCCGGCGACTTCGATTACCTGGTCAAGGCACGCATCTCGGAGATGGCGTCGTACCGCAAGCTGCTCGGCGACATCCTGCTCAAGCTGCCCCATGTGCGGGAATCGAAAAGCTACATCGTGATGGAGGAGGTGAAGGAGAGCCTCTGCCTGCCGATTCCGGACTGAACCTCAGACCAGCACCTGGCGGGTACTGGCGATGTAACCATGAATCAGTTGCTCGGCCTGCGGCTCGATCGGCGTCTGCGGCCCGCGACCGCGCGGACAGGCCAGGCGCGGAGTGGTGCCGAACAAGCGGCAGATCAGCGGGCGCTCTGTATAGACGGTGCAACCTTGAGGACCGAGGTGCACGCAATCCAGGCGCTGCAAGGCAGCCTCCTGCTCGGCCGCGGTCTTGCGCGGCAGACGCGCCATCTCCGCGCTGGAGGTGGTGACCGGACCGCAGCAGTCGTGGCAGCCGGGCTCGCATTCGAACGAGGGGATGAGTTCGCGCAGGAACTGGATCTTGTGGGTGCAGGACATGGTCGGCGTGTCATTGAGGGGCCGGGCATTATAGGGCCATTGCCGCCCCCGCGCGCCCCGCTTATCCTCGCAGCTTTTCGCCCAGCCCCAGGAACCCGGCCATGATCCACAGCGCCCAGCACGCTGCCTCCTACTATGCCGCCAGCCGCCTGCCGCAACCGGACTACCCGTGCCTGGAAGGCGAGCACAGCGCCGACGTGTGCATCGTCGGCGGCGGCTACTCAGGGCTCAATACCGCCATCGAACTGGCCGAGCGCGGCTTCTCCGTGGTCCTGCTCGAGGCCCGGCGCATCGGCTGGGGCGCCAGCGGGCGCAATGGCGGGCAGTTGATTCGCGGCGTGGGCCACGACGTCGAGCAGTTCCTGCCGGTCATCGGCGCAGACGGCGTACGCAGCCTCAAGCTGATGGGCCTGGAAGCCGTGCAGATTGCCCGCGAACGTATCGAGCAGCATGCCATCGCCTGCGACCTGACCTGGGGCTACAGCGACCTCGCCTATAAGCCGGCCGAACTCGACGGTTTCGCCGCCGACGCCGATGAGTTGCGCAGCCTGGGCTACCGCTACGAGGTGCGCGTGGTGCCCGCATCGCAGATCCGCAGCGTGGTCAATTCGGCCTGCTTCGTCGGCGGCCTGGTGTACATGGGCTCAGGCCACGTGCACCCGCTGAACCTGGCCATCGGCGAGGCGGCCGTCGCGGCGCGCCTGGGCGTGAAGCTGCATGAAGGCTCCGAGGTGACCCGCATCGACTACGGCCCGCAGGTGCAGGTGCACACGGCGCGCGGCCGGGTGCGCGCCAACACCCTGGTGTTGTGCACCAACGCCTATCACAACGACCTGAACCGCGAACTGGGCGGCAAGGTGCTGCCCGCCGGCAGCTACATCATCGCCACCGAGCCGCTGGGCGAGGCCCGCGCTCGCGATTTGCTGCCACAGAACATGGCGGTGTGCGACCAACGCGTGGCGCTGGACTACTTCCGTCTGTCCGCCGACCACCGCTTGCTGTTCGGCGGCGCCTGCCACTATTCCGGGCGTGACCCCAAGGACATCGCCGCCTACATGGGCCCGAAGATGCTCAAGGTGTTCCCGCAACTGGCCGGGGTACGCATCGACTACCAATGGGGCGGCATGATCGGCATCGGCGCCAATCGCCTGCCGCAGATCGGTCGCCTGCCCGAGCAGCCCAATGTGTACTACGCCCAGGCCTATTCGGGTCACGGCCTCAACGCCACGCACCTGGCCGGACGGTTGCTCGGCGAAGCCATCGGCGGTCAGCACAGCGGCCGCTTCGACCTGTTCGCCCAGGTGCCCCATGCCACCTTCCCGGGCGGCAGGTTGCTGCGCTCGCCGCTGCTGGCCTTGGGCATGCTCTGGTACCGGCTCAAGGAACTGCTCTGATCAACCGCGCCAGAATGGCTTGCAGCCTTCTTCCCAGGCCTGCTCGCGGCTCAGACCGATGTCCAGCAACTGCTGGTCGCTGAGTTCGCGCAACAGCTTGCGCGACTGCCAGCGGTGCAGCATCAATCTCCATGAGCCAAGGTCTACCGGAGCGCATGACAGCCTTGAGGGCTGTCCTGCTGCACATTCGTCGGCCTGCAGCATCAATCGCACATCGCTCATTCCGGTCATCGCCGCTTCTCCTTGTGATCGAAACCTGGTGCTAGCATGCGCTGGCGGGTTAGCGACGATACAGATCCAAACAAATCTTATTATTCCAATACAGAACTGGCGCAGCCGCAGCTGAATGGCGTATTTTCGGCCGATCTGTATGGTCGCGCCGATTAGCCTGCGCAGGAGTATGCCTGTGAACCTGTACATGAACCTGGCCGAGCTGCTCGGCGCGCGCATCGAACAAGGCCTGTACCGCCCAGGCGAGCGCTTGCCCTCGGTGCGGGCGTTGAGCCTGGAGCACGGCGTCAGCCTGAGCACGGTGCAGCAGGCCTATCGGCAGTTGGAAGAGGCGGGCCTGGTATCGCCACGGCCCAAATCGGGTTATTTCGTGGCCGAGCACCTGAGCGTGCCAGCGCTCCCAGCCATCAGCCGTCCGGCGCAGCGACCGGTGGATATCTCGCAATGGGAGCAGGTGCTGGAACTGGTTCGCGCCAACCCTCGCCCCGACGTGATCCAGCTCGGGCGCGGCATGCCGGACATCGAAAGCCCCACCCTCAAACCGCTGCTGCGCAGCCTCGCCCAGCTCAGCCGGCGCCTGGACATGCCGGGACTGTACTACGACAACATCCACGGCAACCTGGGCCTGCGAGAACAGATCGCGCGCCTGGCCCTGGACTCCGGTTGCACCCTGGCAGCGGGCGACCTGGTGGTCACCACGGGCTGCCATGAGGCGCTGTCGACCAGCATCCGCGCGGTGTGCGAGCCCGGCGACATCGTCGCGGTGGATTCGCCAAGCTTCCACGGCGCCATGCAGACCCTCAAAGGGTTCGGCATGAAGGCGCTGGAGATCCCCACCGACCCGGTCACCGGCATCAGCCTGGAGGCCCTGGAACTGGCGCTGGAACAATGGCCGATCAAGCTCATCCAGATCACGCCCAACTGCAACAACCCGCTGGGCTACATCATGCCCGAGGCGCGCAAGAAGGCGCTGCTCACCCTGGCCCAGCGCTATGACGTGGCGATCATCGAGGACGATGTGTACGGCGACCTGGCCTACACCTACCCGCGTCCGCGCACGCTCAAGTCGTTCGACGAGGACGGGCGCGTGCTGCTGTGCAGTTCGTTCTCCAAGACCCTCGCCCCCGGCCTGCGGGTCGGCTGGGTGGCGCCGGGGCGCTACCTGGAGCGGGTGCTGCACATGAAGTACATCAGCACCGGCAGCACGGCCTGCCAGCCGCAACTGGCAATCGCCGACTTCATCGCCCAGGGCCATTACCAGCCGCATTTGCGGCGGGTGCGTGCGCAGTATCAGCGTGCCCGCGACCAGATGAGCGACTGGGTCACGCGCTATTTCCCACCCGGCACCCGCGCCAGCCGGCCCCAAGGGGGATTCATGCTATGGGTCGAGCTGCCGGAGCGTTTCGATACCTTGCGTCTGAACCGCGCCTTGCTCGATCAAGGCGTGCAGATCGCCGTGGGCAGCATCTTCTCGGCCTCGGGCAAGTACCGGCATTGCCTGCGCATGAATTTTGCCGCACGGGCCACCCCGCAGATCGAGGCGGCTGTGCGCAAGGTCGGTGAAACCGCGTGCCGGCTACTGGCGCAGGACGACAACGGCGGGTAACTTTGCACGACCTTGCATGGTCCAAGGTTTCCACGTGACCCGTCGCACAGGACGATCCCCCTTGAGTCTCCAGCGAGCCTTGCCCCTGCTGCTGGCGCTGCTGCTCGGCCTGCAGGGCTGCGCCAGCGTCGATACCCCGCGCGATGTCAGCCAGGCGCTGCCTGCCGTCGACTCCGCCTTCGGCCGCTCGGTGCAGCGCCAGGCCGCGCCCTACGAGGGGCGCTCCGGCTTTCGCCTGCTGCCCAACAGCAGCGAGGCGTTCCGGGCCCGCGCCGAGCTGATCCGCCATGCCCAGACCAGCATCGACCTGCAGTACTACATCGTCCACGACGGGCTCAGCACCCGCGCCCTGGTCCACGAACTGCTGCGTGCCGCCGACCGCGGCGTGCGCGTGCGCATCCTGCTCGACGACACCACCAGCGATGGCCTGGACAGCCTGATCGCCACCCTGGACGCCCACCCGCGCATCCAGATCCGCCTGTTCAATCCGCTGCACCTTGGCCGCAGTACGGGCCTGACCCGCACCCTCGGACGGCTGTTCAACCTGTCGCTGCAACACCGGCGCATGCACAACAAGCTGTTCCTGGTCGACAACAGCATGGCCATCGTCGGCGGCCGTAACCTGGGCGATGAGTACTTCGATGCCGAGCCCAACCTCAACTTCACCGACATCGACCTGCTCGGCGTCGGTCCGGTGGCCGAACAGCTCGGGCACAGCTTCGACCAGTACTGGAACAGCGCCTTGAGCCGGCCGATCGGTGATTTTCTCTGGCGCACCCCGGACGCCGACGACCTGCACAGCAGCCGGCAACGGCTGGAGGTCTGGCTGGCACAGGCGCGGGAGAAGCACCCGGCACTGTACGACCGCCTGATGGCCTACCAGACCGAACCGCGCCTGGACACCTGGCGCAACGAGCTGATCTGGGCCCACAGCCAAGCGCTATGGGATGCGCCGAGCAAGGTGCTGTCCAGCGGCGACCCCGATCCGCACCTGCTGATGAGCCAGCAGTTGGCGCCGGACCTGGAGCGCGTGCACCGTGAACTGATCCTGGTGTCGGCCTACTTCGTGCCCGGCGAGCCGGGCCTGCTGTATCTCACCGGCCGTGCCGACGCCGGCGCCTCGGTGAAGCTGCTGACCAACTCGCTGGAGGCCACCGACGTGCCGGCCGTGCATGGCGGCTATGCGCCCTACCGGCGCGCGCTGCTGGAGCATGGGGTGGAGCTGTTCGAACTGCGCCGCCAACCTGGCGATCCGAGTGCCGTACGCGGCGCGCTGAGCTTCAAGGGGCAGTCGGATTCGAGCCTGCACAGCAAGGCCATGGTCTTCGACCGGCAGAAGACCTTCATCGGCTCGTTCAACTTCGACCCGCGCTCGGTGCTGTGGAACACCGAAGTGGGAGTGTTGGTCGACAGCCCGGAGCTGGCCGAGTACACCCGCGAGCTGGCCGAACAGGGCATGGCCCCGGCGCTGAGCTACCAGCCCAAGCTGGTTGACGGAAAGATGGTCTGGGTGACCGAGGACAACGGCCAGGTGCACACCCTGACCGAAGAGCCGGGCGACCTGTGGCGACGCTTCAACGCGTGGGTAGCCCAGGCGGTGGGACTGGAGCGAATGCTCTAGTCCCTCACAGCGCGGCCGGCTCGAACGCCCCCGCTCGCCGGGTCAACAACACCAGCCCCGCCGCACCGGCCGCCATCAGCCACAACAGCGCATGGCCGCTGACCCACTGGCTGCCCGCCCCGGCCAGCAGCGGCCCGAGCAGGCAACCGATGCCCCACAACTGCGCCACGTGGGCATTGGCGCGCACCAGCGCGTCGTCACGATAGCGCTCGCCGATGAGGATCAGCGACAGGGTGAACAGCCCTCCGGCGCTGGCGCCGAACAGCACCCAAAGCGGCCAGATCGCCGGTGTATGCAACAGCAGCGGAATCGCCAGGCTAGACCCCATCAGGCTCACGGCGCAGCCGCTGAACAGAGCCTGCCGGGACATGCGGTCGGCCAACGCGCCAATCGGCAGTTGCAGCACCGCGTCGCCGACCACCACGGTGCTGACCATGAACAGCGCCACTTCGGCGGTGAAGCCCTGCTGCAGCACGTAGACCGGCAGCAGCGTGAGAATCATCGCCTCGAAGGCGGCGAACAGGGCGATGGCCCAGGCGATCACTGGCAGGCGCCGACAGAAAGCCAACAGATCGCGAAGGGTCACGCTGCACGCTTCGGTAGACGGCGCGCCCGTGCGGCCAAACAGCAGCAATGGCGACAGCAGCAGCAGGCCGGTGGCCGCCCAGAAGCCGAAGTCATCATCCGAGCCGAGCACGCCCAACACCAGCGGCCCGGCCAGTTGGCTCAGGGCATAGCTGCTGCCGTAGAGCGCGACCAGACGACCGCGCCACTGCTCGACCACCAACTGGTTGATCCAGCTCTCGCCGAGGATGAACACCACCGTCAGCGAGGTGCCGATCAGCAAGCGCAGCGCCAACCACAACGGATAGCTGGGCAGCAGCGCCAGCAGGCCGATCGACAGCGCCCCGCCCCACAGGCACAGACGCATCGCCGCCGGAACACCGAGCCAGCCAGCCAGACGACTGGCCAGGCTGGCGCCGAGCAGCACGCCGATGGCCGGCATCGCCGCCATCACACCAATAGCGAAACTGCCGTAGCCCCAGCCTTCCAGGCGCAGGGACACCAGCGGCATGCTCACGCCGAGGGCGAGGCCGACACTGAGCACCGAGGCCAGCACGGCAAAGTAGGTGGCCCAACGCATCGGCCTTCTCCTGAACGAAATGCACAAGGCCCACTCGCGTGCCAATCACCGAAGCGATTGACCCGCGAGTGGGCCATTGGGGAGGTTACAGCTTGATCCAGGTCGCTTTCAGTTCGGTGTACTTTTCCAGCGCATGCAGCGACTTGTCGCGGCCGTTGCCAGACTGCTTGAAACCACCGAACGGCGCGGTCATGTCGCCGCCGTCGTACTGATTCACCCAGACGCTGCCAGCGCGCACGGCGCGAGCGGTCTTGTGCGCCTTGGACAGGTCGGCGGTCCAGATGCCAGCGGCCAGGCCGTAAGGCGTGTCGTTGGCGATGGCCACGGCCTCTTCGGCGCTGTCGAAGGCGATCACCGACAGCACCGGGCCGAAGATCTCTTCCTGGGCGATCTTCATGGCATTGGTCACGCCGTCGAAGATGGTCGGCTCGACATAGGTACCACCGGTTTCCTCAAGGATGCGCTTGCCGCCGGCCAGCAGCGTGGCGCCGTCCTGATGACCGGCGTCGATGTACGACAGCACGGTGTTCATCTGCTGGGTATCGACCAGCGCGCCTACCGTGGTGGCCGGGTCCAGCGGGTTACCGGGCTTCCAGGCCTTGAGCGCCTCGACCACCATCGGCAGGAAGGTGTCCTTGATCGAGCGCTCGACCAGCAGGCGCGAACCGGCGGTGCAGACCTCGCCCTGGTTGAAGGCGATGGCGCTGGCGGCAGCCTGGGCGGCGGCGTGCAGATCAGGCGCGTCGGCGAAGACGATGTTCGGGCTCTTGCCACCGGCTTCGAGCCAGATGCGCTTCATGTTCGACTCGCCGGCATACACCATCAGTTGCTTGGCGATGCGCGTGGAGCCGGTGAACACCAGGGTGTCCACGTCCATGTGCAGGGCCAGGGCCTTGCCGACCGTGTGGCCATAGCCTGGCAGCACGTTCAGCACACCCGCCGGGATACCGGCCTCGATGGCCAACTGGGCGATGCGGATGGCGGTCAGCGGCGATTTCTCGGAAGGCTTGAGCACCACCGAGTTGCCGGTGGCCAGCGCCGGGCCGAGTTTCCAGCAGGCCATCATCAGGGGGAAGTTCCACGGCACGATGGCACCGACCACACCCACCGGCTCGCGGGTGACCAGGCCGAGCTGGTCATGGGGCGTTGGGGCCACTTCGTCGTAGACCTTGTCGATGGCCTCGGCGGTCCAGTGGATGGCGTTGGCTGCGCCGGGGATGTCGATGCTGGAGGAGTCGCTGATCGGCTTGCCCATGTCCAGGGTTTCCAGCAGCGCCAGTTCCTCGACATGCTGGCGCAGCAGGCCGGCGAAACGGATGAGCGTGGCCTTGCGCTTGGCTGGCGGCAGTTGCGACCAGACACCCGAAGCGAAGGTGGCGCGAGCATTTTCTACCGCGCGGTTGGCATCGGCCTGGTCGCAACTGGCAACCTTGGCCAGGAAGCGCCCGTCGACCGGGCTCAGGCACTCGAAAGTATCGCCGGAGGCGGCGTCGGTATAGTGGCCGTCGATGAAGGCGCGGCCTTCGATCTTCAGTTGCTGGGCACGTTGTTCCCAATCCGCACGCGTCAAGGTGGTCATACGAAACTCCTCCTCTTGTTGAAGTGCAGCCCCGTACCGAGGACTCACGGGCACTGTCGGATATGCTGGCCGGGCGCCGAGCGCACACGGGCATCCGACACCCTAAACCAGGCCTGACAAACTATCAATATATTTGACACTAAAGGCCAAAATGCCTACTGATGTGCATTTTATTAAACAATCAACGTCTTGAACCAAAAGGGTATCCAGCATGAGCATCGACCGCATCATCGATTTCGCCCAAGCCCTGACCGAGGCCGAGCGCTACCGCCCAGCGGCGGAAAAGATCCTCAAGGGTGATCCCGACCAGGCCGTGTACAACCACTATTCCAGTCCTTGTGGGCAGTTCGCGGCAGGGGTCTGGGAAGGTGAGCTGGGGCAGTGGACGGTGAACTACACCGAGCACGAATACTGCGAGATCGTCCAGGGCGTATCGGTGCTGCGCGATGAAGACGGCAACGCCAAGACCCTGCGCGCGGGTGATCGCTTCGTCATTCCGGCCGGCTTCAAGGGCACCTGGGAGGTGCTGGAGCCGTGCCGCAAGATTTATGTGATGTTCGAGCAACGCTGATCGCTTGGGCAGGATTATCTACCGCCCCCATACAACCGCCGAGGGTGAACATGGGCGTGTCCAATCCGGACCATTCAGGAGAGTCACCCATGTCCATCGAAAAGACCACCGGCCAAGCCATCGAAACCTGCGGCACCGCCATGACTGACACCCAAGTCAACGAAGCCATGCAGAGCTTGATCGGCAAGACCTATACCGACGCGATTCGTGACGAGCTGAAACAGACCACTGGCCGTCCGGTCACCGGGCCAGCCGACATCGTCACCGGTGAGCTGAATCCTCAGCGCATCAACCTGCGTACCGACGCGCAGGGTGTGATCAGCGGTGTCGACTTCGGTTGATCCCACTGGCCGAACGTTTAGGACCGCTTCCATCGGAAGCGGTTTTTTTTCGCCTGACAGGTAGTTCGCGGCTACTTTGCGCGTTGCAATCCTTAATTACCGCTCGGCCAAGATGCCGCCACCTGAACATAGCGGTGTCCAATGTCGGACAGCAGATCAGGAGTACGCAGCATGACCACCGACATTCTCGGCCCGGTTCGCCATATCATCGGCTCGCGCTACGTGGAAACCGTGCAGGCCTATGCGCTCGAACTGACCGGCTTGAAGGCTGTGAGGATCGTAAAAGGCGATGCAGACCTGCGCGATTACCGCCCAGATCAACTGCGCATCTACGTGGATGACAGTGGCTTCATCACGAACCTGGCCAATGCCTGAAGTCTGGCGCTGTCGAAAACCGCTTCCCTACCGAAGCGGTTTTTTTCTGCACCTAAATATCTACAGCGTCTCGGCCCACAGGATGATCGACTATCGTTCGGCCTCGACTGGAGGCTTATCGAAAAGGACACGATCATGGACAGCCAACAAGCGACACACGCTCTGCAGCACCTGCTGGGCACACCTTTCGTACCCAGCGCAGTGAGCTACATGAAGGAACTGGCCGGCGTGAGCAATGCTGAGCAGGTCGGTGAAGTCATCACGCTGCAAGCGCGCCATGACGTCGTGCTGTACAGCGTCGAAGACGGCAACATCACCTTCGTTGCAGCCCACGTCTAAGCCTGCCAAGCATCACCTGGCATAAAAAAACCCGCCTTCTTGCGAAGGCGGGTTTTTTTCAGGTCGCCGATCAATTACTTGATCTTGGCTTCCTTGTACACCACGTGCTTGCGAACGACCGGATCGTATTTCTTGATCTCGATCTTGTCCGGGGTGGTGCGCTTGTTCTTGTCGGTGGTGTAGAAGTGGCCAGTGCCAGCACTCGAAACCAGACGGATCAATTCACGCATGACGTTCTCCTTAGAACTTTTCGCCGCGAGCGCGCAGCTCGGCCAGCACTACGTCGATACCACGCTTGTCAATGACGCGCATGCCTTTGGCGGAAACGCGCAGACGCACGAAACGCTTCTCGGACTCGACCCAGAAACGGTGATGCTGCAGGTTCGGCAGGAAACGACGACGGGTTTTGTTGTTTGCGTGGGAAATGTTATTCCCGGTTACCGGACCCTTACCGGTAACTTGACAGACTCTCGACATGCCTCAGCCCTCTAAAACCACATGCCCAACCCGGCATGGGTTGGCCGCTTAATCTCTCAGTCTATGGCGCCAAGGCGCCGTGTTTCTGGGGGTCTTATCGAACCGGCTCGAATGAGCGACAGACCGAGCCCCTAGAAAAGAGCGCTGCTTTATACCAGAAAGGGTCGACCACAACAACAGAAGATGCACATTCCAGGCGGGTCGATTGCGCCGGGCCAGCATAGCGACAAGGCTTGCGCACTGTCGACCGCTCGTCGCCGCGCGGCGCAAAAATCCGGTAGCCATTTGCCAAGCGGCACTCTAGGGTTAGAGCTTTCCGCTTCCAGACTGCACTGGCAGATGGGCCACTGACCAGCCGAGGATCCCGCATGCGCGTCGCCGCCCTTTCCGTTCTGTTCACTTCCCTGTTCGTCGCGGGCCTGGCCCAGGCAGCGCCGCTGTCGGTGTGCACCGAGGCCAGCCCCGAAGGTTTCGATGTGGTCCAGTACAACTCGCTGACCACCACCAATGCCTCGGCCGATGTGCTGATGAATCGCCTGGTCGAGTTCGACGCTGGCCAGGGCAAGGTCGTACCGAGCCTGGCGCAAGCCTGGACCGTGTCCGACGATGGCCTGACCTACGACTTCACCCTGCGCGACGGCGTGAAATTCCACAGTACCGACTACTTCAAGCCTACCCGCACGCTGAACGCCGACGACGTGCTGTTCAGCTTCCAGCGCATGCTGTATCCGGCCCACGCCTGGCACAAGACCGCGCCGGGCGGCTATCCGCATGCCCAGTCGCTGCAACTGGGCAGCCTGATCAAGTCGATCGAGGCGCCTGACCCGCAGCATGTACGCTTCGTCCTGAGCCACCCCGACGCCACGTTCCTGGCCACGCTGAGCATGGGCTTCGCTTCGATCTACTCCGCCGAATATGCCGACAAGCTACTCAAGGCCGGCACCCCGGAGAAGCTCAACAGCCAGCCGATCGGCACCGGCCCGTTCGTTTTCCAGCGCTTCCAGAAGGACGCGGTGGTGCGCTATCGCGCCAATCCCGACTATTTCGACGGCAAGCCTGCGGTCGATCCGCTGATCTTCGCCATCGCTACCGACCCCAACGTGCGCCTGCAGAAGCTCAAGCGCAACGAGTGCCAGGTGGCGCTCTCGCCCAAGCCACTGGACATCACCGAAGCCACCCAGGACGGCAGCCTCAAGGTCGCCTCCACCCCGGCCTTCATGACCGCTTTCGTCGCCCTGAACAGCGAGCACCCACCGCTGGACAAGCCTGAGGTGCGCCAGGCCATCAACCTGGCCTTCGACAAGTCGGCCTACGTCAAAGCCGTGTTCGACGACACCGCCACCGCCGCCAACGGCCCCTACCCGCCCAACACCTGGAGCTACGCCAAGGACTTGCCCGGCTACAGCCTGAACCTGAAAAAGGCCAAGGCGCTGCTGACCAAAGCGGGCCTGGGCGAGGGCTTCAGCACTACGATCTGGACCCGACCTTCGGGCAGCCTGCTCAACCCCAACCCCAGCCTCGGCGCGCAGATGCTCCAGGCCGACCTGGCCAAGGTCGGTATCAAGGCCGAAATCCGCACCATCGAATGGGGCGAGCTGATCCGCCGCGCCAAGGCCGGCGAGCATGACTTGCTGTTCATGGGCTGGGCGGGCGACAACGGTGACCCGGACAACTTCCTCACGCCACAGTTTTCCTGCGCGGCGGTGAAGTCCGGGACCAACTTCGCACGCTTCTGCGACAGCCGCCTGGATCAGTTGATCAACGCTGGGCGTACCACCAACGACCAGAGCGTGCGCAGCCGCCTGTACCAGCAGGCGCAGACCTTGATCCAGCAGCAGGCGCTGTGGCTGCCCCTGGCTCACCCCACTGCCGCGACCTTGCTCAGCAAGCGCGTGGAGGGGTATCAGGTGAGTCCGTTCGGGCGCGTGGACTTCAGCAAGGTGTCGGTGGAGCGTTGATCGGCCGCCGATCAACGCCGACTTCATCGCGGATTCACCCGCGATGAAGCGACCCAAGCCGTCCACTACCCCCCTATCCAGCCCTGCTCCACCATGGATAACGGCTCGCCGTCACCGACGATCACATGGTCGAGCACGCGGACGTCGATCAACGCCAGCGCTTGCTTCAAGGTGCAGGTCAGGCGCACGTCATCCTCGCTCGGCTCGCAGTTCCCGGACGGGTGGTTGTGACAGATGATCAACGCCGCCGCGTTGTGCAGCAGCGAGCGGCGCACCACTTCTCGCGGGTAGATGCTCGCCCGGTCGATGGTGCCGCGAAACAGGATCTCGAACGCGACCGGCCGGTGCTTGGTGTCCAGGAACAGGCAAGCGAATACCTCGCTGTTCTCGTGGCGCAGCATGGCCTTGAGGTAACGGCGCACGGCGGCGGGGTTCTCCAGCGCTGAGGTGCGTTCGATCGCCTGGTCCAGGTAGCGTCTGCCCACTTCCAGCAGCGCCTGCAATTGCGTGTACTTCACCGGCCCCATGCCCGGCTCGCGCAACAACACCGCGCGGTCGGCCTCCAGAAACGGGCGCAGACCACCGAAGCGCGCGAGCAGGCTTCGCGCCAGGTCGACGACATTGCGCCCGGCCACGCCCGAACCGAGCAGCACGGCCAGCAGTTCGGCGTCGGACAGCACTGCTGCGCCGCGTGCCAGCAACTTTTCCCTCGGCCGCTCATCCTGCGGCCATTCCCTGATGTTCATACCCCTCCTTGCGTGCTACTGCGGCGGCTTCGAGCCCTGTGTTAATCTAGTTCGCCTCGTTGAATGCGACGTTCTGCCGCAGGCATGTTCAGACGTCGTCGCCCGCTTTTACTGGAAAAAGGCAAGCCTATGCAGCGGCTGTATCGCAAGCGCATCGTTCTCGGCGTGGGTGGCGGCATTGCCGCCTACAAGAGCGCCGAGCTGATTCGCCGACTTCTGGAACACGGCGCGCAGGTGCGCGTCGTCATGACCCGCGGCGGGGCCGAGTTCATCACCCCGCTGACCCTGCAGGCGCTCTCCGGTCATCCGGTGCACATGGATCTGCTCGACCCTGCCGCCGAAGCGGCCATGGGGCATATCGAACTGGCCAAGTGGGCCGACCTGGTGCTCATCGCCCCGGCCACCGCCGACCTCATGGCGCGCCTGGCCCAAGGCATGGCCGACGACCTGCTGACCACCCTGGTGCTGGCCACCGACGCCACCGTCGCCGTGGCACCGGCCATGAACCAGGCCATGTGGCGCGACCCGGCCACCCAGGACAACCTGGCGCTGCTCGAGCGCCGGGGCATCCAGGTGTTCGGTCCAGCCTCCGGCAGCCAGGCCTGCGGCGACGTGGGCCTGGGCCGCATGCTCGAAGCCACCGACCTGGCCTGGTGCGCCGCCGAAACCTTCAAGCGCCAGTCGCTGACCGGCAAGCACGTGTTGATCACCGCCGGCCCCACCCAGGAAAACATCGATCCGGTGCGCTACATCACCAATCATAGTTCCGGAAAGATGGGCTTCGCCCTGGCCGAGGCGGCCGTCGAAGCGGGGGCTCGGGTGACCCTCGTCACCGGCCCCGTGCACCTGGCGACCCCCGACCGGGTCACCCGCATCGACGTGGTGAGCGCACGGGACATGCTCGCCGCCTGCGAAGCGGCCATGCCCTGCGACCTGTTCATCGCCTCGGCGGCGGTCGCGGACTACCGCCCGGAAGTGGTTGCCCCGCAGAAGCTCAAGAAAGACCCTACGAGCGGCGACGGCATGCTGCTGCAGATGGTGCGTAATCCGGATATCCTTGCAACCCTGGCCGGCCGCGCCGACCGTCCGTTCAGCGTCGGCTTCGCCGCCGAGACCGAACACCTGCTCGATTACGCCACGCGCAAGCTCAAGGACAAGAATCTCGACCTGATCGTCGCCAACGATGTGGCCAACCCCAGCATCGGCTTCAACAGCGAAGAGAACGCCTTGACCGTGATCGACCGCCAGCAGCACCAGACCCTCTTCGCGCAAACCAGCAAGGGCAAGATCGCCCGGCAACTGGTCGCCTTCATCGCCGAACGGCTCAATCAGGTTCAATGAGTTACATGCACGCTCTTCAAGCCAAGATTCTCGACCCACGTCTGGGTACCGAATTCCCCCTGCCGCAGTACGCCACGCCCGGTTCCGCCGGTCTGGACCTGCGCGCCCTGCTCACCGAGGACACCGTCCTCGAACCGGGTCAGACCCTGTTGATCCCCACCGGCCTGTCGATCTACATCGGCGATCCGGGCCTGGCAGCGATGATCCTGCCGCGCTCCGGCCTGGGCCACAAACACGGCGTGGTACTGGGCAACCTGGTGGGCCTGATCGACTCGGACTACCAAGGCGAACTGATGGTCTCGTGCTGGAACCGGGGCAACACCGCCTTCACCATCAGCGTCGGCGAGCGCATTGCCCAACTGATCCTGGTACCGGTGGTGCAGGCGCATTTCGACATCGTCGAGGCCTTCGACGAAACCCAGCGTGGCAGCGGCGGTTTCGGTCACTCCGGTACCCGCTGAAGCGACCGCCGGGGCCATGGATGGCGAACTCTCGGGTCCAACGACCGTCCAAGCGTTCTGTTTGCGCCTACCCAGAAGCCTCAGACCCTTGGAGTCCCCCTGAGATGAACGATATGGCCCAGCTGGTTCCCGCACTGCCGGACAGCATTTTCCGCGCCTATGACATCCGCGGCATCGTCGGCAAGACGCTGCATGCCGAGACCGCCTACTGGATCGGCCGCGCCATCGGCGCCCAGACCCTCGCCCAGGGCGAGCCGAAGATTTCCGTAGGCCGCGACGGCCGCTTGTCCGGCCCGATGCTGGTCGAGCAACTGATCCAGGGCCTGGCCGATGCCGGCTGCCAGGTCAGCGACGTGGGACTGGTGCCCACCCCCGCGCTGTACTTCGCCGCCAACGTGCTGGCCGGCACCTCCGGCGTGATGCTCACCGGCAGCCATAATCCCTCGGACTACAACGGCTTCAAGATCGTCATCGCCGGCGACACCTTGGCCAATGAACAGATCCAGGCCCTGCTGACCCGCCTGAAAACCAACGACCTGACCCGCGCAGAGGGCAGCGTCGAGCGCGTCGAGATCCTCGAGCGCTATTTCCAGCAGATCGTCGAGGACGTGAAGCTGGCCAAGCCGCTCAAGGTGGTGGTCGACTGCGGCAACGGCGCAGCGGGCGTGATCGCCCCGCGCCTGATCGAGGCCTTGGGTTGCGACGTGATCCCGCTGTTCTGTGAGGTCGACGGCCACTTCCCCAACCATCACCCGGACCCGGGCAAGCCGGAAAACCTCGAAGACCTGATCGCCAAGGTGCGCGAAACCGGTGCCGACCTGGGCCTGGCCTTCGACGGTGACGGTGACCGCGTCGGCGTGGTGACCAACACCGGCAGCATCGTCTACCCCGACCGCCTGCTGATGCTGTTCGCCCAGGACGTGCTGTCGCGCAACCCCGGCGCCGAGATCATCTTCGACGTCAAATGCACCCGCCGCCTCACCCCGCTGATCGAGCAGCACGGCGGTCGCGCCCTGATGTGGAAGACCGGTCATTCGTTGATCAAGAAGAAGATGAAACTGACCGGCTCGCTGCTGGCCGGCGAGATGAGCGGGCACATCTTCATCAAGGAACGCTGGTACGGTTTCGACGACGGTATCTACAGCGCCGCACGCCTGCTGGAAATCCTCAGCAAGGCCGAGCAGTCTGCCGAAGACCTGTTCGCCGCGTTCCCGAACGATATTTCCACGCCGGAAATCAACATCGATGTGACCGACGAGGGTAAATTCAGCATCATTGATGCACTGCAACGCGACGCCGACTGGGGCGCGGCCGAACTCACCACCATCGACGGTGTGCGGGTCGACTATCCCCACGGCTGGGGCCTGGTTCGCGCCTCCAACACCACGCCGGTGCTGGTGCTGCGCTTCGAGGCCGACAGCGAGACAGAACTGAACCGAATCAAGGCTGTATTCCGTGAGCAGTTGCACAAGGTCGAGCCTGGCCTGCACCTGCCGTTCTGACGTTCACATACTGGAGCCCTGCATGACCCTCGATCGCGACGCCGCTTCCCATGTAGCCGAGGTTTTGTCCGAAGCGCTGCCCTACATCCGCCGCTTCGTCGGCAAGACCCTGGTGATCAAGTACGGCGGCAACGCGATGGAGAGCGAAGAGCTCAAGACCGGCTTCGCCCGGGACATCGTGCTGATGAAGGCGGTAGGCATCAACCCGGTGGTGGTGCATGGCGGCGGCCCGCAGATCGGCGATCTGCTCAAGCGCCTGTCGATCGAGAGCCACTTCATCGACGGCATGCGCGTCACCGACTCGGCGACCATGGATGTGGTGGAGATGGTGCTGGGCGGTCAGGTGAACAAGGACATCGTCAACCTGATCAACCGTCACGGCGGCAGCGCCATCGGCCTGACGGGCAAGGACGCCGAGCTGATCCGCGCGAAGAAGCTCACCGTCAGCCGCCAGACCCCGGAAATGACCACGCCCGAGATCATCGACATCGGTCATGTCGGCGAAGTGGTCGGGGTCAACACCGAGCTGCTGAACATGCTGGTGCGCGGCGACTTCATCCCGGTGATCGCGCCGATCGGCGTGGGCGCCAACGGTGAGTCGTACAACATCAACGCCGACCTGGTGGCGGGCAAGGTGGCCGAGGCGCTGAAAGCCGAGAAGCTGATGCTGCTGACCAACATTGCCGGCCTGATGGACAAGCAGGGCCAGGTGCTCACCGGCCTGACCACCGAGCAAGTCAACGAACTGATCGCCGACGGCACCATCTATGGCGGCATGCTGCCGAAGATCAAGTGCGCACTCGAGGCGGTGCAGGGCGGCGTCAACAGCTCGCACATCATCGACGGTCGCGTACCGAACGCGGTGCTGCTGGAGATCTTCACCGACAGCGGCGTCGGCACCCTCATCACCAACCGCAAACGCGCCTGACAGCGTCGTAGCAAGACTTCGCGGGACCGTCCGTGCCTTCGGCAATGGACGGTCCCGCGATGCACTTCACGTTTCTCAACTTTCCCTCCAGACGGCCGAAACAACGTGGCAGAATGCACGCCCGTTGCAAAAAGTTACCGTTCATCTGGAGAAACTCGCGTGAAATACGCATCACAAGGACTCGTGCTGGCCGCCGCCATCGCCCTCGGGTCCATCGCCGGCTGCGCTACCGAAACCTCTACTGCCGTGGCCGTTCAACAGGTCGAGAGCGTCAACCGCCCCTACAGCGGCGTGCGCACCCCGATCGCCGTCGGCAAGTTCGACAACCGTTCGAGCTACATGCGCGGCATCTTCTCCGATGGTGTCGACCGCCTCGGCGGCCAGGCCAAGACCATCCTCATCACCCACCTCCAGCAAACCCACCGGTTCAACGTACTGGACCGCGACAACATGGGTGAGATCCAGCAGGAAGCGCAGATCAAGGGCCAGAGCCAGCGTCTGAAGGGCGCCGATTTCGTGGTCACCGGCGATGTCACCGAGTTCGGCCGCAAGGAAGTGGGCGATCACCAGCTGTTCGGCATTCTCGGCCGCGGCAAGACCCAGATCGCCTACGCCAAGGTGGCGCTGAACATCGTCAACATCAGCACCTCCGAAGTGGTGTATTCCAGCCAGGGCGCCGGCGAATACGCGCTGTCGAACCGCGAAGTCATCGGCTTTGGCGGCACCGCCAGCTACGACTCCACCCTCAACGGCAAGGTCCTGGACCTGGCCATGCGCGAGGCGGTGAACAAGCTGGTCAGCGCCGTGGACAGTGGCCAGTGGAAGCCACAGGCCCAGTAATCGACGCCCGACGTTTCGACACCCGTAACACGACAAGGAAAGCACGTACATGAGCATCACCCGCTCGGCCTGGCGCACTGGCGCCGGCCTTCTGCTGGCCAGCGCCCTGCTGGCCGGCTGCAATACGCCAAAACCGCTGTATCAATGGGAAAGCTACCAGCCCCAGGTGCGCGAGTACTTCAACGACCAGTCCAAGGAAGAACAGGTCATCGCCCTGGAGCGCGATCTGGAGAAGATCAAGGCCAAGAACGGCGCGGTGCCGCCGGGCTATCACGCGCAACTGGGCCTGCTCTACTCGAGCCTGGGCAAGGATGACCAGATGATCCAGGAATTCCGTACCGAGAAAGCGCTGTTCCCTGAGTCGGCGACCTACATGGACTTCCTGATGAAGAACGCCACGCAAGGAGCCAAGCCGTGATCAAGCGCCTTACCCAATGCCTGGTCGGCGCCTGCGTGCTGGCCCTGTTCGCCGGCTGCGCCGAGCGCAAGACCACCGACTACGCCGCCTTCAAGCAGAGCCGGCCGAAGTCGATCCTGATCGTGCCGCCACTGAACAACTCGCCGGACGTCAAGGCCAGCTACAGCATGCTGGCGCAGGTCACCTATCCGCTGGCCGAAGCGGGCTACTACGTGATGCCGGTGGCGCTGGTGGCCGAGACGTTCCGCCAGAACGGCATGACCACCCCGGCGGACATCCATGAGTTGCCGGCCGCCAAGCTGCGCGAGATCTTCGGCGCCGATGCCGGGCTGTACGTGACCGTCAGCGACTACGGCACCCGCTACATGGTGCTGAGCAGCGCAACCATCGTCACCGCCAGCGCCAAGCTGGTCGACCTGAAAACCGGCGCCACCCTGTGGACCGGCGCGGCGTCGGCCTCCAGCGAAGAAGGCCGGCAGAACCAGGGCGGGCTGGTCGGCATGCTGATCACCGCAGCGGTGAACCAGATCATCTCCAGCGTGCAGGACGACGCGGGCTATCCGATCGCCGGTATCACCAGCGCCCGGCTGCTGTCGCCGAACCCCAACGGCGGCATCCTGTACGGGCCGCGCTCACCGAAGTACGGCACCGATTGAGCGACGAGCACTGCGTCGAAGCCATGAAAAAGGCGACCTACAAAGGTCGCCTTTTTCATGGACGATCTGCGCTCAGATCCCGTATTGCGCTCGATAGGCCTCGACCGCCGGCAGGTGCTGCTTGAGCTGCGGATCATCGGCCAGGAATTCCAGTACCTGGGTCAGGGATACGATGCTGACCACTGGCATGCCGAAGTCACGCTCCACTTCCTGAATGGCCGAGAGTTCGCCGTTACCACGCTCCTCGCGGTTCAGCGCGATGAGCACACCGGCGGCGCGTGCCTGCTGGGCCTGGATGATCTGCATGACTTCGCGGATCGCGGTGCCTGCGGTGATCACGTCGTCGATGATCAGCACCTCGCCCGCCAGGGGAGCGCCGACCAGGCTGCCGCCCTCGCCGTGGTCCTTGGCTTCCTTGCGGTTGAAGCACCAGGGCACGTCGATCTGATGATGCTCGGCCAGCGCCACCGCCGTGGCGGCGGCCAGCGGAATGCCTTTGTAGGCCGGACCGAACAGCACGTCGAAGGGGATCTTGCTGTCGACGATGGCCGCCGCATAGCAACGTCCCAGCTGGGCCAGGGCCGAGCCGCTGTTGAACAGACCGGCGTTGAAGAAGTACGGGCTGGTACGCCCCGATTTCAGGGTGAATTCACCGAAGCGCAGCACGCCGCGATCGATGGCAAAACGGATGAAGTCGCGCTGATACGGCTGCATGAAAAGTCCCGGACACCACGGATTTAGCTAAATGAGTTGAGCTCGGGTATCATACACGCACGAGATTTTTGGGGCCATTTATGCGGATCATCAGTGTGAACGTGAATGGCATTCAGGCTGCGGCCGAGCGTGGTTTGCTCAGCTGGTTGCAAGCCCAGAATGCCGACGTCATCTGCCTTCAGGATACCCGCGCCTCGGCCTTTGAACTCGACGACCCAGCTTTCCAGCTCGATGGCTATTTCCTTTATGCCTGCGACGCGGAGGTGCCCGCCCACGGTGGCGTGGCGCTCTACTCGCGGATGCAGCCCAAGGCAGTCATCACCGGCCTGGGCTTCGAGACAGCCGACCGCTACGGACGTTACCTGCAGGCCGATTTCGACAAGGTCAGCATCGCCAGCCTGTTGATGCCTTCGGGCATGAACGGCGACGAAGACTTGAATCAGAAATTCAAGTTGATGGACGACTTCGCCAAGTACCTGGACAAGCAGCGCCGCAAGCGCCGCGAGTACATCTATTGCGGCTCGCTGTACGTGGCGCAGCAGAAGCTCGACATCAAGAACTGGCGCGACAGCCAGCAGTCGCCCGGCTTCCTGCCGCCCGAGCGCGCCTGGATGGACGCCATCATCGGCGAAATGGGCTACGTCGATGCCCTGCGCGAAGTCAGCCGCGAAGGTGATCAGTACAGCTGGTGGCCGGATAACGAACAGGCCGAGATGCTCAACCTGGGCTATCGCTTCGACTACCAGATCCTCACCCAGGGCCTGCGCCGCTGCGTGCGTAACGCGCGCCTGCCACGCCAGCCGCGCTTCTCCCAGCATGCGCCGCTGATCGTCGACTACGACTGGACGCTGACCATCTGAACCCTGACGGGGCCTCTTACCAGGCCCCGTTTTGTTTTACAGCTGCTCCTGCGCCTCGCTGGGCAGATGCTCGTCCAGGTGCAGCCACGACAGGCGGCTTTCGGTCCAGATATGCCGGTTGGCCCTGACCTGCTCCGGTCGATCCAGCGTCGCCACCGTCACATCCAGGCTTGATGGGCTGTGCGTCGTTTCCAGCGCCACATGTGCGCCGCATCGGTCACAGAACATCCGCGTGCAACTGGCCGGCGCCAGATAATGCTTCGGCTGGCCCGCCAGCCAGGTGAATGCGGTACGAGGGACGGTGACCCAGGTCACCACCAGAGCGCCGCTGACCCGCCGACAGATCGAGCAATGGCAATGGGCGACATCCTCAAGGGTCCCCACCAATCGATAGCGCAGGGCGCCGCAATGGCACCCACCTTCATGGACTTCGTTCATCACCGCGACCTCTCGTCAGCTGATTCAACGCGAAAGCTGGCTGAAAGCTTTCGCCCCTAGGATAGCGCCACCACCGGCACAAAGACCGGTCAGCCAGGGTGTGCATCCACAGCACACCCGGCTCAATCAACAACAACAATGGTGATTCCGATGCTGTCCTGTGCCCGCCTCCCCGCAGTACCCCTCCCCGTATTCCACGCACAGCGCCCAACGCGCTGATCCGCCCGACACCTTTCGCCGCGCCACGCCTGGAGTACCGTCATGCTGACCTTCCTCGGCTTTGCCATGGTCATCACCTTCATGTACCTGATCATGACCAAGCGCCTGTCGGCCTTGATCGCGCTGATCCTGGTACCGATCCTGTTCGCCCTGTTCGGCGGCTTTTCCGCCAAGATCGGCCCCATGATGCTCGAGGGCATCAGCAAGCTCGCGCCCACCGGCGTGATGCTGATGTTCGCCATCCTCTACTTCGCCCTGATGATCGACTCCGGCCTGTTCGACCCGGCCGTGCGCAAGATCCTCAAGCTGGTCAAGGGCGACCCGCTGAAAGTCTCGGTCGGCACCGCCGTGCTGGCCCTGGTGGTCTCGCTCGACGGTGACGGCGCCACCACTTACATGATCTGCTGCGCCGCCATGTTGCCGCTGTACAGCCGCCTGGGCATGAGCCCGCGCATCATGGCCGGGCTGATCATTCTTGCGGGCGGGGTGATGAACATGACCCCTTGGGGCGGACCGACCGCCCGTGCCGCCAGCGCCCTGCACGTAGACCCTTCGGACATCTTCGTGCCGATGATCCCGGCCATGGCCTTCGGCGTACTGGCGATCCTCGCCATCGCCTACCTGTACGGCAAGCGCGAACGTGCGCGCCTGGGCGAGCTGCACCTGCCGACCGACGACATCGACCACAGCGAAATCAGCGTGTCGCAATTCCCCGAGGCGCGTCGGCCGAAGCTGATCTGGTTCAACGGCGCCCTCACCGTCGCGCTGATGGCCGCCCTGATCGCCGGCCTGCTGCCGCTGCCGGTGCTGTTCATGATCGCCTTCAGCATCGCCATGATCGTCAACTACCCGTGCCTGCAACAGCAGAAAGACCGCATCGCGGCCCACGCCGGCAGCGTGCTGGCGGTGACCGGATTGATCTTCGCTGCGGGCATCTTCACCGGCATCCTGTCCGGCACCGGCATGGTCGAGGCCATGTCCAAGAGTCTGCTGGCGGTGATCCCGGAGGCACTCGGGCCCTACCTGGCGACGATCACCGCGATCGTCAGCATGCCGTTCACATTCTTCATGTCCAATGACGCCTTCTACTACGGTGTCCTGCCGGTGCTCGCCGAGGCCGCCAGCCACTACGGCATCAGCCCGGTGGAAATGGCCCGCGCCTCGATCGTCGGTCAGCCGGTGCACCTGCTCAGCCCGCTGGTGCCGTCCACGTATCTACTGGTGGCCCTGGCCGGCATCGAATTCGGCGATCACCAGCGCTTTACCCTCAAGTGGGCAGTGTTGGTGTGCCTGTGCATAATGCTCGCCGCCCTGCTCATGGGAGTTTTCCCGCTGTTCAGTAGTCTTTAATACAACTGCAGCACCCTACCGCGGCGGCCCTTTGGGGTCGTCGCCTTCACCGCTCGAAGGAATACACATGGAATGGCTGACCAGCCCGGAAATCTGGGTTGCCTTTTTCACCCTCACCGCACTCGAGATCGTGCTCGGGATCGACAACATCATCATGATCTCGATCCTGGTCAGCCGCATGCCCAAGCACATGCAGCCGCGCACGCGTATCTTCGGCCTGGCGCTGGCGATGGTCACGCGGATCATGCTGCTGCTGTCGATCACCTGGGTCATGCGCCTGACCGACGACCTGTTCGTGGTGCTCGGCGAAGGCATCTCCGGACGTGATTTGATCCTTTTCTTCGGCGGCCTGTTCCTGCTGTGGAAAAGCTCGCAAGAGATCTACCACGGCCTGGAAGGCGAAGACGAAAGCGGCGAGGCGCCCAAGGGCGGCGGCGGCAAGTTCTTCTACACCATCATCCAGATCGCGATCATCGACATCGTGTTCTCCCTGGACTCGGTGATCACGGCGGTGGGCATGGTGTCCCACGTCCCGGTGATGATCGCGGCGATCGTCGTCGCCGTGCTGGTGATGATGCTCTGCGCCGGCACCATCAGCGACTTCATCGACAAGCACCCCTCGCTGAAGATGCTCGCGCTGTCGTTCCTGATCGTGGTCGGCACCGTGCTCATCGCCGAATCGTTCGATGTGCATGTGCCCAAGGGCTACGTGTACTTCGCCATGGCCTTCTCGCTGGCGGTGGAGGCGATCAACATCCGCATGCGCACGGCGCTGGCGCGCAAGGATGGCAAGGAGCAGGACCCGGTCAAGCTGCGCAAGGACGTGCCCGGCCAGTGACCGCCCGGCTGTGCATCGTTACCGTTGGGGCCGCTTTGCGGCCCCAACACCTTCCATGACACAAATGTTTCAAATAAATGCCTGCCATGCGAAGCTGGCGTCTCCTGCGCAAACCCACTAAAGCTTCAGTGAGCACTGACAGAACCGCCCAGCCCCGGGCCAGGCTCACCGCTTCACCCATTGGCCCCGCACTGGGGCGTCGGTAACAAGGGGGCCCCGACCATGCTGACCCTGCTCAACCTGCTGTCTGCCGTGACGTTGCTCGTCTGGGGTACGCATATCGTGCGCACCGGCATCCTGCGCGTGTATGGCTCGCACCTGCGCCGGGTACTCGGCCAGAACATGGATCGTCGCCCGCTGGCGTTCATCGCCGGCATCGTGGTCACTGCCGTGGTACAGAGCAGTAACGCCACCGCCATGCTGGTCACCTCTTTCGTCGGCCAGGGCCTGATGGCCATGACCCCGGCGCTGGCAATCATGCTCGGCGCCGACGTCGGCACCGCGCTCATGGCCCGGGTGCTGACCTTCGACCTGTCCTGGCTGTCACCGCTGCTGATTTTCATCGGGGTGATCTTCTTCCTCTCGCGCAAGCAGACCCGGATCGGCCAACTGGGCCGAGTGGCCATCGGCCTGGGCCTGATCATCCTGGCCCTGCAATTGATCGTGCAGGCGGCAGCGCCCATCACCCAGGCCCAGGGCGTGAAGGTGCTGTTCGCCTCGCTCACCGGCGATATTCTGCTCGACGCGCTGGTCGGCGCGCTGTTCGCGATGATCTCCTACTCGAGCCTGGCCGCCGTGCTGCTCACCGCGACCCTGGCCGGCGCCGAGGTGATCAGCCTGCCGGTGGCCATCGGCCTGGTGGTCGGGGCCAACATCGGCAGCGGGCTGCTGGCGTTTCTCAGCACCAGCATGCAGAACGCCGCCGGTCGTCGGGTCGCGCTGGGCAGCCTGCTGTACAAGCTGATCGGCCTGCTACTGATCATTCCGGTTCTGCACCCGCTGGTGGACTGGATGGACTCGCTGAGCTTCAGCCCGCAAGAGCTGGTGATCGGTTTCCACCTGCTCTACAACACCGCCCGCTGCGTAATCATGCTGCCGACGGTCAAACCCATGGGCCGCTTGTGCAACACCCTGCTGCCCGAACGCGAACTGGCCAACGGCCAGGTCAAACCGCGTCACCTCGACCCCACGGCCTTGCAGACCCCCAGCCTGGCACTGGCCAATGCTGCTCGCGAGACCCTGCGCCTGGGCGATATCGTCGAAAGCCTGCTCGATGCCATGCTCGGTGCCCTGCGCGGCACTCAGACCGCGCTGCCGCAACAGACCCGCGCCCTGGGCGAGGATGCCGAAGCGCTGTACAGCGCAATCAAGCTGTACCTGGCGCAGATGCCGCGCGAAGACCTGGGCGAGCATGACAGCCAGCGCTGGGCAGAGATCATCGAGCTGTCGATCAACCTCAAGCTGGCCAGCGACCTGATCGAGCGCATGCTGCGCAAAGTCCAGCAGCAGAAGACCTCCCAGCGCCGGGAGTTCTCCGAGGTCGGGCTGGAAGAGCTGGCCGGCCTGCAACAGCAATTGCTGGCCAACCTGCGCCTGGGGCTGTCGGTGTTCCTCAGCGCCGACCCGCAAAGCGCGCGCCTGCTGCTGCGCGAAAAGCGCAGGTTCCGCGCTCAGGAGCGGCGCCTGGCCCACGCCCATGTCAGCCGTTTGCAACGCAAGGTGGTGCAGAGCATCGAGACCAGCTCACTGCACCTGGAACTGATCGCCGACATGAAACGGTTGAACTCTTTGTTCTGCAGCAGTGCCTATGTGGTACTGGGCGGCGCGGACACCGGCGGGCTTTTGCTCGACGATCAGCCGGAAGACGCCAGCCCGATTTGACCCCCGCACACCTGGAGACCGGCCCGGAAGCCTGCCCATGCGTTGCCTGATGTTCGCCTGCTGCATCCTGTTCAGCCTGCCCTCGCTCGCCCTCGACCGCTCGCGGGTCGAGGGCTATCTGCTGCCCAACGGCCTGCAGGTGATCCTCAAGTCCGGCTACGAGCGCGACCATGTCGCGATCCGTCTGGTGGTCGGCGTCGGCCTGGACGACTTCCCCTGCGACCAGCGCGAGCTGCCGCACCTGCTCGAGCACCTGCTGTTCAGCGGCCTGGACGACAGAGGCGAAGGCGGCCTGGAAGAACGTCTGCAAGCACTGGGCGGCGAATGGAATGCCTTCACCAGCGCGGCCGACACCACCTTCGTGGTCGAGGCCCCGGCGCGCAACCAGCGCAAGGTACTCGACCTGCTGCTGGCGGCGGTGCGCGACACCCGCATCGACGCCAAGGCCCTGGCCACGGCGAAGCGGATCGTCGAGCGCGAGGACGGCGGCCACTACGGTCACCTGCAACGCTGGCTGGACCGCCAGGACATCGGCCACCCGGCCAGCGATCAACTGGCGGTCGAGCTCGGGCTGAAATGCGCCGAGCGCTCCGACATCGCCAGCATGAGCCTCAAGCAGGTCCAGGCCATGCGCGAACATTGGTATGCCGCCAACAACATGAGCCTGATCGTGGTCGGTGGCCTCGATCGTTTGCTGCCCGCCTACCTGGAGCGCACCTACGGCGAATTGCCTGCCACCGAACCCGGCGAGCGGCGCGACCTGGACAGCATCACCCAGCAGGCCGAACAGCGCCGCGACCTCACCCGCGGCTGGCTCGGCGACAGTGCCAAGCTGCACTGGCTGTTCATCGAGCCGGTGCTCGACAGCGACCACGAGCAGACCCTCGACCTGCTCTCGCGCTACCTCGACTGGACGTTCTACGATCAACTGCGCCTGCGCCACGGCCTGTCCTACGGTCCCTCGGTGCGCCGGGAAAGCTTCGGCGACAGTGGCATGCTCAGCTTCAACGCCGACCTGGAACGCGGCGACATCGACCAAGCCGTCACAGTGCTGCAAGCCACGTTCGATGACCTGCGCAAGCATGGCCTGGACCCCGACACCTTCGCCCGCCTCAAGGAAGCCGCCATCGCCCGGGAAAGCTGGACCAGCCAGGGCAACAGCGCGTTGGCCGACTATTACTGGGGCGCGCTGAACGACTACGAGGACGGCCGCTTCGGCGATCCGATCGGCAAGCTGCGCAAGGTCAGCCTGGCGCAGGCCAACGATGCTCTGCGCCAGTTGCTGGCCACGCCCGGTTATGTGCGCATCGAGAAACCGCTGCTGGGCTACGACGAGTTGTACGGGCTGGTGGCGCTGGTGCTCGGGCTGATCCTGGCCATCGGGCTGCTGCGACGCCGCCGCCAGCCGGCGGATCGTCCCAGCGGTGCTACGCGTGAACGTTGAATTGGCGTTATTCTGAGCCGGCCGTGTCGCGGGTGAATCCGTGACACGGCCAGAACCGTCACCTCACCTTGCTGCCAGCCTCCATGCCCCCCATACCCCAGATCGTCCAGCGCATCATCGAACTGCTCAAACGCTACCCGGGGGTCATCGCCTTGGGCGGTTTCCTGTCGGGCATCGGCAGTTTCATCCTGGTCGACCGCCAGGCCGGGCTGGCCAGCTGGATCGCCATCCTGCTGTTGGTCAGTTGGATATGGCTGATGCTCGAGAACACCCTCACCGGCCTGTTCGCCCGCACCTTCAAGCGCGAAATCCCGCAGCCGCTGCTGCGCTATGCGACGCAGATGATCCACCAGGAGAGCCTGTTCTTCGTCCTGCCGTTCTTTTTCATCACCACCACCTGGAACAGCGGGCAACTGGTGTTCACCGGTCTGCTCGGCGCAGCGGGGCTGATTTCCATCGTCGACCCACTGTACTACCGCTGGCTCGCCCCGCGCCGCTGGCTGTTCCTGGCCCTGCACACGCTCACCCTGTTCGCCGCGTTGCTCACCGCACTGCCGATCATCCTGCACCTGACCACCGCGCAGAGCTTCAAGCTGGCGCTGATCGCCGCCATGGTGCTGTCGTTCCCGAGCCTGGCCAGCAGCTTCCCGATCAACACCTGGCGACGCGGCGTGATGCTGGTGGTGCTGACCCTGGCGATCGGCGGCGGCGGCTGGTTGCTGCGTTCCTGGGTGCCGCCGGCGACCCTGTGGATGACCGAAGTGGCGGTGACCACGCAGATGCAGGACCGAGAGCCGGGCGAGTCGCTGGAGCAGATCGACGCCAGCCGCATCCGCAGCGCCGGGCTGTACGCCTACACCTCGATCAACGCCCCACGCGGCCTGAACGAGCGGATCTTCCACGTGTGGCAGCAGGACGGCAAGGAAGTGGACCGCATTGCCCTGGACATCCATGGCGGGCGCAAAGAGGGCTATCGGGCCTGGACCCACAAGCAGAACTTCCCGCCCAACCCGGTGGGCAAGTGGCAAGTGCGGGTGCTGACCGAGGACGGTCAGGTCATCGGCGTGCTGCGCTTCAAGGTGGTCGAGGATGGGACGGCGGGGTGAGGTTCGATCACTGCGTCGCCTTCATCGCGGGACGAGCCCGCTCCCACAGGGAGTTGTGGAAGTGGGCTTGTCCGGCGATGCAGCCACCACCGCTGCAACAGGCTATGATCTGCCCCACCGCCGTCGTGCAGAGCCAAAAACATGGAGCCCAGCGTCACCCTCGACACGCGCCAGCACCCTACGCGACTCGCCATCACCGGTGACTGGACCCTGGAGCATTACGCTCGCCTGCGGCGCGACAGCGAGCGCCTGCGCGACCAGTACGGCGCCGAGGCTCAGGTCGATCTCACCCAGCTTGGCCGCCTCGACACGGCGGGCGCCTCGCTGCTGGCCGAGCTGCTGGGCGCCGAACGCCTGGCGCACTGCACCCACGAGCTGCCCGCCGCCAGCCGCGCCTTGCTGCAGACGGTCTATCGCTCGCTGCAGGACTACTGCATCCCGCTCAAGGAACCCGAGCAGCCCGTGCTGCTGCAACTGCTCGCGCGCATTGGCTGCGCTGTCGACACACTGTGGCAGGACACCCGGCAACTGCTGGGCTTCGTCGGCCTGATCCTGGCCACGCTCGCCACCCGCTTGTTCCAGCCGCACCGCTGGCGCCTCACCCCGGTGGTGGCACACATCGAGCAGACCGGCCTGGACGCTGCCCCCATCGTCGCCCTGCTGACCTTTCTGGTCGGCGCCGTGGTCGCCTTCCTAGGGGCCACGGTGCTGGCCGACTTCGGCGCCACGGTGTTCACCGTCGACCTGGTCGCGTTCTCCTTCCTGCGCGAATTCGCCGTGCTGCTCACCGCCATCCTCATGGCCGGGCGCACCGCCAGCGCCTTCACCGCGCAGATCGGCTCGATGAAAGCCAACGAGGAAATCGACGCCATCCGCACCCTGGGCCTGAACCCGATCGAGCTGCTGGTGGTGCCTCGGGTGCTGGCGTTGCTGATCGCCCTGCCGCTACTGACCTTCGTCGCCATGCTCTGCGGCATGGTCGGCGGTGCGGTGGTCTGCGCGCTGTCGCTGGACATCCCGCCGGCGATGTTCCTGTCGCTGCTGCAGAGCGATATCGGTGTGCAGCATTTCCTGGTCGGCCTGCTCAAGGCGCCGTTCTTCGCCTTCCTGATCGCCGCCATCGGCTGCCTGGAGGGGTTCAAGGTCAGTGGCAGCGCCGAGTCGGTCGGCGCCCACACCACCTCGGCGGTGGTGCAGTCGATCTTCGTGGTGATCGTACTGGACGCCGTCGCGGCGTTGTTCTTCATGGAGATGGGCTGGTGATCGGCAAGGGTGAACCGGTGATCCAGGCGCGCGGCCTGTGCAACCGCTTTGGCAGTCAGGTGGTGCACCAAGGGCTGGACCTGGACCTGTATCGCGGCGAAATCCTCGCCGTGGTCGGCGGGTCGGGTAGCGGCAAATCGGTACTGCTGCGCAGCCTCGTCGGCTTGCGTCGACCCAACGAGGGCCAGGTGACGGTATTCGGCCAGGACCTCAACGCACTGAATGACGACCAGCGCTCGAGCCTGGAACGGCGTTTTGGTGTGCTGTTCCAGAAGGGCGCGCTGTTCTCCTCGCTGACCATTACCGAAAACGTCGCACTGCCCTTGATCGAGCACGCCGGCCTGTCGCGCGCCGACGCCGAGCACCTGGCCGGGGTCAAGCTGGCGCTGGCCGGGCTGCCCATCAGCGCGGCGGACAAATACCCGGCTGCGCTGTCCGGCGGCATGATCAAGCGCGCCGCCCTGGCCCGCGCCCTGGCGCTGGACCCCGACATCCTGTTTCTCGACGAACCCACGGCCGGGCTGGACCCGATCGGTGCGGCGGCCTTCGATCAGCTGATTCTGACGCTGCGTGACGCCCTGGGCCTGTCGGTGTTGCTCATCACCCACGACCTCGACACCCTGTACACCATCACTGACCGCGTGGCCGTGCTGGCGCAGAAGAAGGTGCTGGTGGCCGGCCCCCTGGCCGACGTCGAACAGGCGGACGATCCCTGGATTCACCATTACTTTCACGGCCCGCGCGGGCGGGCGGCGGCACAGGCCGCTGCCGGCGCGGCACAGGAGCACTGAAGCATGGAAACCCGCGCGCATCACGTTCTCATCGGGCTGGTCGCCGTGCTGGTGGTGGCCGGTGCCATGCTGTTCGGCCTGTGGCTGGCCAAGTCCAGCGTCGACGACGCGTTCAAGGACTACGAAGTGGTCTTCAGCGAGGCGGTGTCGGGCCTGTCGCGTGGCAGCCCGGTGCAGTACAACGGCATCAAGGTCGGCGACGTCAGCAGCTTGCGCCTGGACCCGCAGGATCCGCGCCGCGTGCTGGCCCGGATCCGCCTGAGCGCCGACACGCCGGTCAAGCAGGACACCCAGGCCAAGCTGACCCTGGCCGGCGTGACCGGCAACACCTTCATCCAGCTCAGCGGCGGCACGCCACAGAGTCCGGCGCTCAAAGGCAAGGACGGCCAGCTGCCCGTGATCGTCGCCTCGCCCTCGCCGATTTCGCGCTTGCTCGACGACAGCAGCGACCTGGTGACCAACGTCAACCTGCTGCTGCACAACGCCAACCAGATGTTCTCCGACACCAACATCGAGCGCCTGAGCAACACCCTGGCCAACCTCGAGCAGACCACCGGGGCCTTTGCCAGCCAGAAGGGCGGCATCGCCCAGGCCATCGAGCAATTGGGCCAGGTGGGCAAGCAGGCCAATGCCACCCTGGCCGAGACCCAAGCCTTGATGCGCAGCGCCAACGGCCTGCTGGGCAGCGAGGGCAAGCAGGCCATCGGCAGCGCCGAGCAGGCCATGCAGTCGTTGGCGCAGAGCACCGCGACCATCAACGAACTGCTTTCGCACAACCGCGAAGCCTTGGACGACGGTGCTCAAGGCTTGAACCAACTGGCGCCCGCCATCCGCGAGCTGCGTGAGACGCTCAACGCCCTCAAGGGCATTTCGCGGCGCCTGGAAGCCGACCCCAGCGGCTACCTGCTGGGCCGCGAGCCGAACAAGGAGTTCCAGCCGTGAAATCGCCTCTACGCCTGCTCGTCGTGGCCAGCCTGCTGAGCCTGGCCGCCTGCTCGATCCTGCCGCAAGGCGAGCCGAGCGATGTCTATCGCCTGCCGGTGCATCAGGCCAGCCACACCGCCACGCCCGTGAACTGGTCGCTGCGCCTGAACAAGCCGTTGGCCAGCGAAGCGCTGTCGGGGTCGCGCATCGCGGTGATTCCCGCAGGCGACGTGATCAGCAGCTACAAGGGCGCGCGCTGGAGCGATCCGGTGCCGTTGCTGGTGCGCAACCGGCTGCTCGATGCCTTCCAGCGCGATGGCCGGGTGCAGCGCCTGAGCGCCGATGACAGCAACCTGCAGGCCGACTACGAACTGGTCGGCGAACTGCAGGCATTTCAGAGCGAGTACGGCTCGGCCGGTGTAGACGTGGTGATCCGCTATGACGCCCGACTGGTGCAGGGACGTAGCCAGCGCATTCTCGCCAGCCAGCGCTTCGAAGTGCGCCAGCCGCTGAGCGATAGGCAGGTACCAGCGGTGGTCAGTGGCTTCGGCGCCGCGGGCGACACCCTGGCGCGCCAGGTGGTGGACTGGACCGTGACCCAGGCTTCAGGGTTTCAGGCTCAGGCGAAGAACCAGTAGCACACGCAGATCGCCGCGATCACCCCGGACAGCTCGGCCAGCAGCGCGCAGCCCACGGCGTGGCGCACACGCTGGATGCCGACCGCGCCGAAGTACACCGCCAGCACGTAGAAGGTGGTTTCGGTACTGCCCTGGATCGTGGCTGCCACCAGCGCCGGGAAGCTGTCGACGCCTTGGGTCTGCATGGTCTCGATCAGCATCGCCCGCGCGGCGCTGCCGGAGAACGGCTTGACCAGCGCCGTGGGCAAGCCTTCGACGAAACGACTGTCCATCCCCAGCCATTCGACGCCGTGGCGAATGCCATCGAGCGCCAGCTCCAGCGCCCCGGAGGCGCGCAGCACACCCACCGCCACCAGCATCGCCACCAGGTACGGCAGCAGGCTCTTGGCGACGTCGAAGCCCTCTTTGGCGCCCTCGACGAACGCCTCGTAGACCTTCACCCGGCGTAGCGCGCCGATCACCACGAACAGCATGATCACGCCGAACAGCGTGAGGTTGCCGAGGATCGACGACAGGCTGGCCAGTGCCGCCGCCGACAGCGTGCCGAGAAACGCCATGAAACCGCCCAGCAGCAGCGCGCCGGGAATGAAGTAGGCCAGCACCACCGGATCCCACAGGCGCAGGCGCTGCATCACCGCCACCGACAGCAGACCGACCAGCGTCGAGACGCTGGTGGCCAGCAGGATCGGCAGGAACACCAGGGTCGGGTCGGTGGCGCCCTGCTGGGCGCGGTACATGAAGATGGTCACCGGCAGCAGGGTCAGGGACGAGGCATTGAGTACCAGGAACAGGATCTGCGCATTGCTCGCCGTGGTGCTGCTGGGATTGAGCTCCTGCAAGGCACGCATGGCCTTCAGGCCGATGGGTGTGGCGGCGTTGTCCAGGCCCAGGCCATTGGCGGCGAAGTTCATGGTGATCAGGCCCAGGGCAGAGTGACCAGGGGGCACCTCGGGCATCAGACGGGCGAACAGCGGGCCGAGTACCTTGGCCAGCCATTCGACGATGCCGGCCTTCTCGGCGATCTTGAGAAAACCCAGCCACAGGGTGAGGGTGCCGAACAGCAGCACCATGACCTCGACCGACAGCTTGGCCATGGCAAAGATGCTCTCGACCATGGCAGCGAAGATCCCGGCGTTGCCGCCCACCAGCCACTGGGCCAGGGCGGAGATGGCCGCTACCACGAAGAAGCCGAGCCAAAGGCCGTTGAGCATGCGCCTGTTCCCCTGTGAAAAATGCCGGAATGATAGCGCAAACGGGGGCGACCCGACCCCTCCGCACCATGCAAAAAGCCCCGACAGGTCGGGGCTCTTGGGTGCAACGCCAGGTTTACTGGTTGACGGTCTTGCCCGTCGCCACGGCGTGTGGCTTGGCGCCGGCCTGGAACAGCGAGTTGTAGTACGCCTCGCCCTTGGCGCTGTCGTACATCCCCTGCCACTTGGCGATCACCACCGCAGCCAGGGCGTTGCCCACCACGTTCAGGGCGGTACGGGCCATGTCCATGATGCGGTCGACACCGGCGATGAACGCCAGGCCTTCCAGCGGAATACCCACGCTGCCCAAGGTCGCCAGCAGCACCACGAAGGACACGCCCGGCACACCGGCGATGCCTTTGGAGGTGACCATCAGAGTCAGCACCAGCATCAGTTGCTGGCCGATGGACAGGTCGATGCCATACAGCTGGGCGATGAAGATTGCCGCGATGCTCTGGTACAGGGTCGAGCCGTCGAGGTTGAACGAGTAGCCGGTGGGCACCACGAACGAGCAGATCGACTTCGGCGCGCCGTACTTCTCCATCTTCTCGATCACCCGTGGCAGCACGGTCTCGGAGCTGGACGTGGAGTAGGCGAGGATCAGCTCGTCTTTCATGATGCGCATGATCTTGATGATCGAGAAGCCGAACACCCGCGCCACCAGACCCAGCACCATGAAGGCGAAGAAGGCGATGGCGAAGTACACCAGCAGCACCAGCTTGGCCAGCGGCAGCAGCGAGGCGAAGCCGAAGTTGGCGACCGTGGCGGCGATCAGGGCGAACACACCGATCGGCGCGTAGTTCATGATCATGTGGGTGACCTTGAACATGGTCTCCGACACGCCCTGGAAGGTCCGCACCAGCGGCTCGCGCAGCTCGGCATTGAGCGACGACAGCCCCATGCCGAACATCACCGAGAAGAAGATGATCGGCAGCATTTCACCACGCATCAGCGCGGCGAAGATGTTCGACGGGATCAGGTTGAGCAGGGTTTCGATGAACGCATGCTCATGCTGCACCTCGGCCGCCGTGGCCTGGTATTTGGAAATATCGACGGTACCGAGGGTGCTCATGTCGATGCCGGCACCCGGATGGAACACGTTGGCCATGACCAGGCCCACCACGATGGCGATCGTGGTCACCACTTCGAAGTAGAGAATGGTCTTCAGGCCGATGCTGCCCAGTTTCTTCGCATCGCCAACCCCGGCGATACCCACGATCAGCGACGAAATCACGATCGGGACGACGATCATCTTGATCAGGCGAATGAAGATGTCGCCGGCGGGCTGAAGGACGTTGCTGATCCACCATGCCTTTTCTGCACTGAAATGATTCAGTAGCGCGCCGACTGCAACGCCCAGTACCAGACCGATCACGATCTGCCAGGCGAGGCTCAGTTTTGCCTTCTTCATGTCATTACCTTTGTTGTAGTGGTCTTGGGTTGCCCGACTATAAAGCGCGTCCCAGAGCCTTCGGCAATGAAACGGCCAGCGATGGGCTTCCGTCCGGCGACCCGCTTGGAAGGCCGCCGCCCGCGAGCGAAAGAACGCTCGGGCTTGCGAAAAAGGCGCAACTATTGCGACGAGGGCCGGGCCAGTCTAATGCCGTAAACGACTACCCCATGCCGAATCGGCATAACAGAAGCGGCTATTTCGGCCAATACAGCCGCTGAAAAATCCCCGTATTCGGTTTTCCGAACACGACCGACGTGCCATTTCACGGCCGAAATGACCAGATGCGCAGAGCGCTAAAAGGAGGGTGTTCGACAATCCGAATGGGCACTTTCACGGTCCACTGGCAGAACCGAAGCGCAGGTTTTTTTTCGACATACGGTTGAGACAAAATGTGTCTCGGCGGGAAATTGCGTAAAGCAGCGTTTCAAACGATCAATGGACGCTCCGGAAGCCAGGTCAGCGTAACGGGTCTGCATGTGCCCGCACTGACCTGGATCTTCCGATGCTGTCGCTCCTGACCCGGCCCTCATCGGGGGTACTCCCTGTACCCCTAGGCCACTCCGAACCTGAATCGATCAAAGCAGCCCGGCCCCCTGGTCATGTGCAGCCCCTCATCGGCGCCGCGCATCATGGAAGCCGCAAGCTTGAAGGCTGCAGGCTTCCATCTGATTACAAACGACGACCGCTGGTCAGTACCAGTTCGGGTCACGCTTGAGCTGCTCCTTGAGCAACTGCTGCATGCCTTCGTCCGGTTTACCCAGCCAGCGGTAATCAGCATGCCGCGTTGGCGACTTGTCCGAAGGCAGGCCTTCGGGCACTTCGACCAACATTGCGTAGGCATCGTCCTTGTCCCAGCTGAACGCTACGATCAAACGCTTGTACTTGCAGTTGGTCTCGGACTCGCAGAGCGGCCCGACCATGTACTTGTCACCGTCCTCGGTGACGGCGGACATCTGCTCATTCGAACTGCCGCTGAGGTTGATCACCCATTCGGGCAACCGCTCCTCTCCTTTGATCGCCTTCTGCCAAGCCTGCCGATACTGCTCGTCAGACCCTAGCAGCTGGCCCACTCGCATCTGACCGTCATTACCTGCCAGCGCCCCGGTCGCACCGCCCAGCAGCAGGGCGGTGGCCAGGACATTGCGGAGCATCTGTTTCATCGACGTCCGCGTCCGAAGAAGAAGGAGGCGACGAACAGCACCAGGAACACGATGAACAGGATCTTGGCGATACCGGTCGCGGCGCCGGCGATACCACCGAAGCCCAGCACTGCGGCGACGATAGCGATGATCAGGAATGTGATAGCCCAGCTCAGCATGGTGTTTCTCCTTTCTTTTCGGGATTCTTTCCAGGGTTGAATCGGTGTGCCGTCAGAACACCCAGCGCTCTTGTGGAACGATGCGCTCGACCGTGGCCGGCGAGGCATTGGTCGCCGGCAGCGGTTGAGCGGCTCGAACCAAGGTGTTGGCGTGGGTGGTGCGAAGTTGCGCCAGCAGCGCTGTTTGCGCAGCCACCTGATCGGCCAGACGTGCGGTCTGCACGCTGTGGTAGAACAGGCCGGCAGCCAGGGTCAGTACCAGAGCCACAACCAGATACACCATCGGGTGTACGGACAACGCGGCGACCTGCGAACGATTGACGGATTGGCGATTCATGCCGGCGACTCCTGCAAATGTTGTTATCCAACTCTTGCAGTAGGTATTGCAGCCTGCATGCCAGGTTTTTAATCAAATAAAAAACCTTATGAATCAATGAGTTAACAAATAAATCAAAACCACTGGGGAACGTATCCTGCACGATGACGTCGTCCAGCCCGTGCGTTTTGCACGATCACCCCTCGACCTTGCTGGCGACCTTCAAGAGATCGGCGTCGACCCCACGAACGCCCAGGATCTGCCCGGCGATCTGCACCGCGATGGACTTCTGTTCATTACTCACCACTTCACCGGACAAGCGCACCATGCCGTCCTGGCTCGCCACCTTTATATTCGGGCCGTCCAGGTTGCGACTGAAGCGCAAGCTGCTTTGCACCTTGTCGATGATCCAGGCATCGCTGGGCTGCGGCCCGCTCGGCGCGGTCACTGGCTTGTCGCGGGCCAGCGCCATGGCGGCCGAGTCCAGGCTGATCAGGTTATTGACCAGATACACACCCTCGGTCGTTCGGGCGATCACCCCGGCCTGTTCCTTGGCCTCGACGTTGTCCACTCGCCCACGCATGGTCACCACGCCCTCGCGGCTCTCGACCTCGATCGACGCCTTCTCGGTTACCCGGCTCCACAACAGCCGAGCGCGAATGACGGAGGTGAGGGTGGCGTCTTCCAGGCGCTGGGCATAGGCCCGCAATTCCAGCGGTCGCTCGGCCAGTTGCGGATTGACCTGTAGCTGGTTGTTCACTCGCTCGATACCCCGGGTAGCCAGGGCCACGCGCTCTGCCAGATCACGCTCGACCGGATTTTCCACTTCGCCACTAAGGCGGGCCTGGGCGCCCTCGACCTGGACTTCGATGCGGAACGGGTTGAGCAGTTTGTTAAGGGACACCGCTGTCTGCACCGCGCCCTCCAGGCGAGCGTCCTGTACGGAATCGGCAAAGGCGGGGACCGCTGCCAACAACAGGCTGGCGGCCAGGACGGTATGACGCGAGAACAAAGACATTGGGCTTCTCCTTTATTCGTGACAAATCCCACGCTCATCGCAACCTGCATGCCAGGCTGAAAAAGCGTAAAAAACCTAACTATTTCAATTGGTTAACCAATAACCTAGGCAACAGCTAGCATGCATAGGGCGTAATCCTTCAGAATCGACCATGCAACTTGCCCGATTTTTCCGACACTAACCCAGATCATTCCCACAGGAGCGCAGGAAAAATGGAATCAGCCCAGGATAACCAAGGCCGCATTCTGCTGGTGGACGACGAGTCCGCGATCCTGCGTACCTTCCGTTACTGCCTCGAAGACGAGGGCTACAACGTCGCCACGGCCAACAGTGCTGCCCAGGCAGAGACACTGCTGCAGCGCCAGGTGTTCGATCTGTGCTTCCTCGACCTGCGCCTGGGTGAAGACAATGGCCTGGATGTGCTGGCGCAAATGCGTATCCAGGCGCCATGGATGCGGGTCGTCATCGTCACCGCACACTCGGCGATCGACACCGCGGTGGACGCCATCCAGGCTGGCGCCGCCGATTACCTGGTCAAGCCCTGCAGCCCCGATCAACTGCGCTTGGCCACCGCCAAGCAGTTGGAGGTGCGGCAGTTGTCGGCTCGACTGGAAGCGCTCGAAGGCGAAGTGCGCAAACCCAAGGACGGCCTGGATTCGCACAGTCCACAAATGATGGCGGTGCTGGAAACCGCACGGCAGGTGGCCACCACTGATGCCAACATTCTTATCCTCGGCGAGTCGGGTACCGGCAAGGGCGAGTTGGCCCGCGCCATCCACGGCTGGAGCAAACGCGCACGCAAGGCCTGCGTCACCATCAACTGCCCGTCGCTCAACGCCGAGCTGATGGAGAGCGAACTGTTCGGTCACACCCGCGGGGCCTTTACCGGCGCCAGCGAGAGCACCCTTGGACGGGTCAACCAGGCCGATGGCGGCACCTTGTTCCTGGACGAGATCGGCGACTTCCCGCTGACCCTGCAACCCAAGCTGCTGCGCTTCATTCAGGACAAGGAATACGAGCGGGTGGGCGATCCGGTCACCCGTCGCGCCGATGTGCGCATCCTGGCGGCAACCAACCTCAACCTCGAGGAAATGGTGCGCGAGAGTCGCTTCCGCGAAGACCTGCTGTACCGCCTCAACGTCATCACGTTGCACCTGCCGCCCCTGCGCGAGCGCAGCGAAGACATCCTCACCCTGGCCGACCGTTTCCTGGCGCGCTTCGTCAAGGAATACTCGCGTCCGGCCCGCGGCTTCAGCGACGAAGCCCGCTCGGCACTGCTCAATTACCGCTGGCCCGGCAACATCCGCGAACTGCGCAACGTGATCGAACGCGCCAGCATCATCTGCCCGCAGGAGCGCGTGGAAATCACCCACCTGGGCATGGGCGAGCAACCCACCGGCAACGCCCCACGGGTCGGCGCAGCCCTGAGCCTGGACGAGCTGGAACGCGCGCACATCGGTGCAGTGCTGGCCGCCAGCGACACCCTCGACCAAGCCGCCAAGACGCTCGGCATCGACGCCTCGACGCTGTACCGCAAACGCAAGCAGTACAACCTGTGAAATGGCACATGAAGCTGCGCACGCGGCTGTTCCTCAGCCTTTCGGCGCTGGTGACCGTCGCGCTGCTGGGCCTGGCACTGGGGCTGATCAGCGTGCTGCAGATGGCCTCGGTGCAGCAGCAGATGGTGCGCGAGACCAATCACACCCTGGAAATCGGCCTGAAGCTGCGGCAGAACCTGGGTGAGCAGCTAACGCTGATCCTCGACCCGCAGACCGATCCGAAAAGCCTGACCCACCTGCAGGACAGCTTCAGCACGCTGTTGGCGAACGGTCTGGAACAGGGCGGCGAGCGCACGGGCTTTGGCAAGGCGCAGAGCCACTACCCAAGCTTTCTCCGGGCCTACCGCGACAGCCCAGAGCCGTGGCGCAGCATGGGCCTGGATAACCCACTGGGCGCCGCCTTCAACCAGGTGCGCAACGACCTGATCGACTCGCATCGCCAGGCCCTGGAGCAGATCGCCCGCAGTGAAGAGCACACCCGCGAGCGCGCATTGCTGGTCAGCGGAGTGCTCGGCCTGATGGGGCTGACGGTGGTGGTGCTGGGCTTCGTCACCGCGCACAACCTGGCGCGTCGCTTCGGCCAGCCGATCGAGGCGCTGGCCAAGGCCGCCGACCAGGTCGGCCAGGGCAACTTCGAGGTGACCCTGCCAATCACTCAAGCCAATGAGCTCAGCCTGCTGACACGCCGCTTCGGCCTGATGGCCGATGCCCTGCGCAAGCACCAGGCCACTAATGTCGACGAACTGCTGGCCGGGCAGCAGCGCTTGCAGGCAGTGCTCGACAGCATCGACGACGGCCTGCTGATCATTGATCGCCAGGGCCGTCTGGAGCACCTCAACCCGGTCGCTCAGCGCCAGTTGGGCTGGGACGCTTCGCGGGTCGGCAGCAGCCTGGCCGAAGCACTCAATCGACCTGAGCTGGAGCAGCAGATACGCCAGGTCCTGCGCGGCGGCAGCCTGGACCGTGCGCCGGAAGACCTGAGCATCGAGATCGACGAAGAAACCCGGCTGCTGACCTTCAGCCTGACCCCGGTCAGCCACCCTCAAGGACCGATCCTGGGTGCAGTGATGGTGCTGCACGACGTCACCGAGCAGCGCGCCTTCGAGCGCGTGCGCAGCGAGTTCGTCCTGCGCGCCTCACATGAGTTGCGCACACCGGTCACCGGCATGCACATGGCCTTCGGCCTGCTGCGCGAACGGGTCAAGTTCCCACCCGAGGCCCGCGAGCACGATCTGCTCGACACCATCGGCGAAGAAATGCAGCGCCTGACCCAACTGATCAACGACCTGCTCAACTTCTCCCGCTACCAGAATGGCTTGCAGAAGCTGGAGCTGGCGCCCTGCGCCATCGACGAACTGCTCGAGCGGGCGCAGGCGCGCTTCGCCGAATCGGCCGCAGACAAACAGATCGAGCTGGTCAGCGAGCTCGAGCAACCCTTGCCGCGCATCCAGGCCGACGCCGCGCAACTGGACCGGGTGCTGGACAACCTGTTGCACAACGCCATCCGCCACACCGCCAGCGGCGGTCACATCCGCCTGCATGCACGGCGACATGCCGAGCGCGTCATCGTCAGTGTCGAGGACGATGGCGAGGGCATCGCCTACGGCCAACAGGGACGGATTTTCGAACCGTTCGTGCAGGTCGGGCGCAAGAAAGGTGGCGCCGGCCTGGGCCTAGCGCTGTGCAAAGAGATCGTGCAACTGCATGGCGGGCGCATGGGCGTGTTCTCACGGCCAGGGCAGGGCACGCAGTTCTACATGGCGCTGCCGGTCTGAGGACGAGCGCAGGCTGGCCGTTCAGGGCTTGGCCTTGCGCCAGCGCGGCTGCACTCGACGCCCGAGGCCGATCGAGTCGATCAGCTCCCGGGCGCTCAGCGGATGGGCGAACAACCATCCTTGTCCATGCTTGACCCCCTCCAGGGTCAGCAACGCCGCCTGCGCTTCCGACTCGATCCCTTCGGCGATCACCCGCAAGTGCAGGTCATGGGCCATGCGGATGATGTGCGGGGCGATGGCACCATTGGTCGTGTCCTGGCCGAGCACCTCGATGAAGGCCTTGTCGATCTTCAGGCCATCCACCGGCAAGGCCTGCAAGTACGACAGGCTGCAATAGCCGGTGCCGAAGTCGTCGATCAGGATCTGGTGACCCGCTGCGCGCAGGGCCTGCAAGGTATCGCGCGCAGCGACCACATCGACCAGGCTGCGCTCGGTGACTTCGAACGCAAGTTGCTGCGCGGGCACACGGTGCTGGGCCAGTAGCCGCGCGGCGACATGACCGATGCGCGGCAGCATGACGTCGCAGGCGGCGAGGTTGATCGAAATGTACAAATGACGATGAGCCCGCAGCAGCGGGCTCAGTTGCTCCAGCACACGCTGCAGCACGAAGTCGGTGATCTGCTGGATCTGTCCGGTGTCCTCAGCCAGCGGAATGAACAGCTCGGGGCTGGTCAGGCTGCCGTCCGCACGCCGCCAGCGCACCAGCGCTTCGGCGCCCACACAGCGGCGGCTGTCGAGCTCGAAGATCGGCTGGTACAGCACTTGTAACTCACCGCGCCGCAAGGCCTTGCGCAGCTTCGCGCCCAATGAGCGGCGGCGACGAATCAGGCGCAGCGTCAGCCATCCCAGCAGGCTGGCCAACAGCAGGCTGGCGCCGATCATCAGCCACAGCAACGTGTCGCCCGGCAGGGGCAGGCTCTGCCGGGGCACGATGAGCACGAGTTGATAGTCGGGAAACTGGGTGGGCATGCGGTAAATCAGGCGATCGCTCAGTTCGAGCAGGGCCTTGGGCGAGGGCGGTGGCCAGTCGGGCGTCGGAGGCCAGGGCTGCGGCGGGCCCAGGACCGGGATGGCGCGCCGGCCGCCATCGAGCACCACCAGCAGGCTGCCGCCCTGCGGCAGGTCCACCGCGTCAGCCAGGTGTCCGCGCGAGGTCGAGACCAGGAACGAACCTCGCCCCAGCACCAGCGCGGCGAGGTTGTCGTTGGGTTCGGCTGAGGTATTGAGCCAATAGCTGTAGGTGGGACCATGGATATCGGGGGCGCGATCAGGCCGGATGACCTGGCCGCCACCTCGGCTTGAGCACGCGACGGCTCCGTCGAGATAGACCGCTTCGTAGACGAAGCGATAGTTCAACCCCACCTCACGCAGGGCCTGGCGCATGGGCGCATCGCATTGGCGGCTGGCGACCGCCTGCAAATGATCGACGCCCTCGCGCAACTGCCCGAAGATTTGCTCAAGGCGCTCCAGGAAGCGCTCGCCGCGCGCGTTCATCTGCGCGCTTTCATGCTGCCTGGCTTGTTGCACCGACACACCGACGCTGGCCGCCAGCAGCACACTGGCGCTGGCCAGCGCCACCAGTACCGCCTGCAACCAGGGACTGCTGATAATTTGACGCACGGTGGCGATGAACAAGGGCATGCGCGGCATCCAGTTGAATAACCAAGGTATAGCAACTGGATGGTGAATTGGCTCGTGACGATTTAGCCTGCCGGCTCAACGCTGGGTATTGAGCACCTGCAGCATCGCGGCTGTCTGCGCATCGGGCGTGCCGTCGAACAACTGCGGGCGGAAACGCATCTGGAAGGCGCCGATCACGTGGCGGGTGGCGATATCCAGCTCGCCGGTCTGCTCGATGGCGTAGCCAAACCGTGCCAACTGCTGCTGATACCACAGCGCACTGGGCGGGTTGGCTTCGAAATACACTCGCTGACGTGCCACCGCATTGGCATTCGGCCAGATGCCGAGCCCGGCATCGGCCAGGCGCTTCCAAGGGAACATCGGCCCTGGGTCGAGCTTGCGCAGCGGCGCGATGTCGCTGTGACCGATGATGTTGCGCGGTGCGATGCCATTGCGCTGAACGATGTCCTTGACCAGGGCGATCACGGCCTGGATCTGCGCTTCGCTGTACGGGTGCCAGACACGCCCGGTCGGCGTGTCGGTGTAGCCAGGGTTGACGATCTCGATGCCGATGGAGCTGGAGTTGAGCCAAGTGCGGCCCTGCCACTGGCTTTCGCCGGCATGCCAGGCGCGGCGGTTTTCATCCACCAACTGATAGACCGTGGCATTGCCATCGCCAACCAGGTAATGACTGCTGACCTCACCGTGGGTGAGTAGCGCCAGAGAGCGCTCCAGCGAAGCATTGGTGTAATGCAGGACGACGAACTGGATGCGGCTGTCCTGGTTGGCCGAGGGGTGGCTGCGGTCGATGCGCAGGCCACTGGAGCAGCCGGTGAGGAGCACGAGGAACAGAGTGGTGATCAGGGTTTTCATTGGCGGGGCACGTCATCAGGGCAGTCAGCGATACAGTATAACGAGCTGCTGGCGATTACCCAGTCAGGAAAACCTTGGATCTGACGGTCAGCCCAGCTCGATCCGATTGCGGCCCTGGCTCTTGGCACGGTACAGCGCCTCGTCCGCACGCTTGAGTGCCTGCTCGCCGCGTTCGCCCGAGCGCAGCGCAGTAAGGCCGATGGAGGTGGTGACCACAACGCGCTCGCCCTTGAAATGGAACGGGCAGGCCGCGACCGCCGCACGCAAGCCCTCGACCACCTGCAACGCCGCCTCCGGCGCGCTCTGCGGCAGCAGCAGAACGAACTCCTCGCCGCCGAAGCGGGCGATGAAGTCACGCCCGCGCAGGCGTTTGCGCAGTTGATCGGCGACGATCTTCAGTACCTTGTCGCCTGCCAAGTGGCCGTAGCCATCGTTGATGCGCTTGAAGTGGTCGAGATCGAGGATGGCCATGGCCAGGTGCCCGCCCTCGGCCTGCCAGTGGCCGACTTCGCGCTCGACCTGCTCGGCCCAGGCGGCGCGGTTGGGCAATCCGGTGAGCGGATCGAGCAGGGCCTTCTGCCGCTGCTCTTCGAGGTGCTCGCGATAGCCGAGCGCCTCCTGCTCCATGCTGCTGACGCGCTCGGCCAAGCCCTGCAAGCGCACGGCCAGGGCCTGCTCGCGGCGGTCGCGTTCGTGCTGGTGCTGATCGAGGGTGACCAGCAGGCCCTCCAGGCGGCTGTCCAGCAACTGCTTGAGGCTGTCCATGTCGACTGCACCCTGCACGCTGCTTTGCAGGCCGTCGACCTGCTCGCGCAGTTGGTCGTCCAGTTGGCGCGCGGCGCTGCTGTTGTCGGCGTGCCCTGCGCTAGCCTCCTGCAAATGGCTCTGGAAGCTTTCCAGGCGCTCGTTGATCTGTTGCAGATAGCGCTCGAACTCGTGCTGGCCGCTGTCGTTGATCGCCAGCATCAGCACCGCCAGATCGTCCAGCACGGGAATCAGCTCGTACCAGTTCAGCCCGCGGGCAACCCGCTCGCGCATCTCCAGGGCTTGGGCCTGATGCCGCTCTGGCAGGCTGAGGTCGTCGAGCAGGCCAAGCAGGGTGTGCTCGATATGCTCGGCAACCTGGCTGTAGGGCGGCTCCGCGGCATCGGGCAGGGCGTAGGTGGCGTCTTCATCGAGCGCACCTTCGGCCAGCGGGGTGGTGGCGGACGTATCCTCCTCAAGCGGCGTCTCAGGGGTCGCCAGTGTCTCGACAGGCGCCCAGGGCGCAACGACCTCGACGGATTCGGGTTCGCCCTGAGGCTCGGCACTGACAACAGGCTCGGCCGCTGCGACCGACGGCGGCAGAGGCTGATCGGGGTGGAGCACGGCAGGCGCTTGCGCAGGCGATTCGACACGCGCTTCGGCCAAGGACTCAGACTCGGCACGGGCGGGCTTGGCCTCGACAACAGGCGGCATCGGCTGCGGCGGGACGGGCGCCTCAGGCTCAAGGATGGGTTCGGCAACGGGCTGGCTGGCGGGTTCGGGCTCAGGGTCCGAGCGCGACGCGATCACCGCTTCGGCAGGCGGTCGCAGCGTTTGCGCCTGCGGCTCTGCGGGCTCGGCTGCAGCGCTCTCGTCCCGGCCACCGAACAGGCGTTGGAACAGGCCAGGGCGGCTGTCCTCGCCGGCCTTGCGCAGTGACGACAGCGCCTGAGCCTGCAAGCCGCTGAGCTCGCCGAGCAGCGGCGGCAATTCACGCGACTGGCTGACGCCGCCATCGAGCTTCTTGGCCAGCTTTTTCAGCGGCCGGGACACATCGCCGGGGAGTTCCAAGCCCTGCAACTGGGTAACCAGCGAGGTCAGCGCATCGCTGACCTGGTTCATGCGGGTTTCGCGCCGCTGTTCGGACTCCAGTACCGCCGTTTCCAGGCGCGGGATCAGGCCGGCGAGCCCGGCGTCCATGCTGTCGCCGCGGATCACCTCGCGCATTTCCTTCATGCACTGGTCGACCACCTTGTCGCTGCCCTCGGCAGCCAGGGTGCTGCGTACCAGGCCACGGCGCAGCAGGTCCAGGCGGGCTTCCCAGCGCCGCTCCAGCTTCTCCTGCTGCTCGAGGCTCTTGAGGTACTTTTCTTTCCAGCGCTCGGCTTCGTCGGTCATGCCTGGGTCCGCAACGGTGATGGCATCGGGGAAGGGTAACTACTGGATGTCGGCGAGAAGCGCCAAGTCTTGAGCGCTTCAGCGCACTGCCGGCAGGGTATCGGGCGTCAGGGCAGCGGGCAAACGGATCTCCACGGCCACGGGCAGGTGATCGGAGATGGGCTGGGACAGCACCTCGACCCGTTCCAGGGTCAGGCTCGGACTGAGCAGGATGTGGTCCAGGCAGCGTTGCGGGCGCCAGCTGGGGAAGGTGGCCTCGACCTGCGGCGCGATCAGGCCGAGGTCGCGCAGTGGCGAGCGCTCGAGCAGGTCGTTGGCATGGGTGTTCATGTCGCCCATGAGAATCTGGTGGCGATAGCCGCCGATCAGCTCACGGATGTAGGCCAGTTGCAACGCACGGGTCTTGGCGCCCAGCGCCAGGTGCATCATCACCACGATCAGCGCGTCCTCACCCTCGCCGAAGCGCACCAGAATGGCGCCACGACCGGCTGGGCCGGGCAGGGGGTGGTCTTCCAGATGCTGGGGGCGCAGGCGGCTGAGTACGCCGTTGCTGTGCTGGGCGAAACGCCCGAGGTTGCGGTTGAGCTGCTGATACCAATAGGGGAATGCCCCGAGCTGGGCCAGGTGCTCGACCTGGTTGATGTAGCCCGAGCGCAGGCTGCCACCGTCCGCTTCCTGCAGGGCCACCAGGTCGAAATCGCCGAGCAGCTCGCCGATTTTCTGCAGGTTGCCGGCCCGACCGTTGTGCGGCAGCAGGTGCTGCCAACTGCGGGTCAGGTAATGACGATAGCGCTCGGTGCTGATGCCGACCTGGATGTTGAAGCTCAGCAGCCGCAGGCGACCATCTTCCGGCAGGCCGGGGGCCTGCAGGTGATGCTCGTTGACCCGCGGCTGGTGCAGGCCGACGCTTCGCGTTTGACGCAAACGGGCCATGGTGACGCCGCCTACTTGGCGGCGCGCTCCTTGGCGATCAGCTGGTCAGCAACGTTCAGCACGCCTTCCGGCCCGCCGGCGGTGCCCAGGTCGAAGCGGTACTTGCCGTCGACGACCATGCTCGGTACGCCGGTGATTTCGTACTTCTTCGCCAGTTCCTTGGCCTGGTTGACCTGGCCCTTGATGGCGAAGGAGTTGAAGGTGGCGAGGAACTTGTCCTTGTCCACGCCCTGGGTGGCGAGGAAATCGGCCATGTCCTTCGGATCGGTCAGGCGCTTGCGTTGGTTCTGGATGGCGTCGAAGACGGCAGCGTGAACCTTCTGCTCGACGCCCATGGCTTCAAGGGTCAGGAACATCTGGCCGTGGGCGTCCCAAGGGCCGCCGAACATGGCCGGAACGCGCTTGAAGTGGACGTCCTTGGGCAGCTTCTCGACCCAGGGATTGAGGGTCGGTTCGAAGTGGTAGCAGTGCGGGCAGCCGTACCAGAACAGCTCGACGACTTCGATCTTGCCAGGCTCGGACACCGGCACCGGTTGGCTCAGCTCGATATATTCCTTGCCTGCCACTGGCTCGGCGGCCTGGACGGCGGTCATACCGAAGACGCTGGCGGCGACCAGCGCAGTGCTGAGAATCAGTTTACGCATGCTTTACTCCTGGGCGATCTGTGGTCGCCTCGACGCGACCTGTGCTCAGACAGGCCACGACGGGCTCGAGTTCTGTAGTGTAACGGCTGAGCGCGCAAAAAAGGCAGCCAGCACTCAGCCTGGCCATCGGTCGGATGTCCGCGCCGACCGATATTCCACGACACCGCATTAACCGAGCGTTAACGCCGTGCCTCAGTGCAGCCCTTGAATGTAGCTGGCCAGCGCCTCGATGTCCTTGTTGCTCAGCTTGCCGGCGATGGTGCGCATGGTCATGGCATCACCGTCGTTGCTGCGGTTGCCTTCACGGAAGTCGGTGAGCTGCTTGGACACATACTGGGCATGCTGGCCACTCAGGTGCGGGAAGCCGGCCAGGGCGATGCCTTCGCCATTGGGCGAGTGACAACCGGTGCAGGCTGGCATGCCCTTGTCCAGGTCGCCGCCATTGAACAGCGCGCGGCCGCGCTCGACCAGCTTCGGATCGGCGGCGCCGACGCTGCCTTTCTGGCTGGCGAAATAGGCGGCGATGTCGGCCAGGTCCTGATCGTTCAGGCCGGCGAGCATGCCGGTCATCTCCAGCACCTGGCGTTTACCGGACTGGATATCGTGCAATTGCTTTTCGAGATAGCGCTGGCCCTGGCCGGCCAGTTTCGGGAAGTTCGGCGCCAGGCTGTTGCCGTCGGGGTTGTGGCAGGCACCGCAGACCGCAGTCTTGGCCTGGCCGGCGGCGGCATCGCCCTTGATGGGCTCGGCGGCAACGGCCGCAGCTGCGACGCCCATGGTCAACAGCAGACTCACGACTAGTTTGTTCATCAGCTCATCCAACACGGCTAAGGGTGAAATGTTATGTATCGGGACTGCCGCTCATCCAAAGGATGACCGACCGGTAGTCCTCGGTACTGCAGTCCATGCACAATCCACGCGACGGCATAGCCTTGAAACCCTGAGCAACGTGCGTCAACGGCCCGCTCACAACCTGCGCCAGCCCAGGCTCCCTCGACGCTGTCTGCCCTGCAGAGGGCCGATGACGGCGATGCCGCGTGACCCTGCGCATCGCTGCGGTTGGTCACGCCTCGGGATCCTGTGTAGCCTGTGCGCTGAAAACGGTGGAACCTACCGCTCGCCAGCAGCCGTTTCGCCATGCGCAACGACCTGACAGGGTTGGGGGCCGCGCTGCGTTCTGATGCGCAAGCTGGTGTTCGGCACCCCATGCCCGCTCTCCTACGTTGGGAGAATGAGCACACAAAAACTGGGGCATTATATACGTGCTCCCCGTAAACGGAAATGTGGCCTGGATCAGGCAACACGCACTTCGGATAACCCATGCAACTCAAAAACCCCATCCTTGGCCTCTGCCAGAAGGCCAAATTCGCCCTTAGCGCCGCCAAGGTCGAACAATGCCCGCAAGACCTGGGCTACGAGGTGGCGTTCGCCGGGCGCTCCAACGCCGGCAAGTCCAGCGCCCTCAACACCCTGACCCACGCCAGTCTGGCGCGCACCTCCAAGACGCCAGGGCGCACCCAACTGCTCAACTTCTTCAGCCTCGACGACGAGCGCCGCCTGGTCGACCTGCCGGGCTATGGCTACGCCAAGGTGCCGATTCCGCTCAAGCAGCACTGGCAGCGGCACCTGGAGGCCTATCTGGGCGGGCGCGAGTGCCTGCGTGGGGTGATCCTGTTGATGGATGTGCGCCATCCGATGACCGACTTCGACAAGATGATGCTCGACTGGGCCAAGGCCAGCGGCATGCCCATGCACATCCTGCTGACCAAAGCCGACAAGCTCACCCACGGTGCGGCCAAGAACACCTTGCTCAAGGTCCAGGCGGAGATTCGCAAGGGCTGGGGCGATGCGGCCTCCATCCAGCTGTTTTCGGCGCCCAAGCGCCAGGGCCTGGAAGAGGCATACCGGGTGCTGGCGGACTGGATGGAGCTGGAAGACAAGCCGGCGGCGTGAGGTGCCTGTTTGCCCGCAGTGATCGACGCCGAATGGCAAATTGCGGGCAAAAAAAACCCCGGACTTCATATGGGGAGGGGGAAGTTCGGGGTTCAAGTCCGGACCGCTAGGGCGGGATCCAGATATCTGCCAACACTTAACACAACATAGGAGCATCGAACGGCTTCACCAGCCATTCAGGTACTCTGAGTTGCACTTCACGGGTTTAGTTCCTGAGCCCGGAAAACTAATTGCACAGGTTTCATCTTTCGCACTGTAGCGGCCTGCGCGCTCACGCCGCAGACCGCCAGCGCTCGCCTCAGTGGGCTTCGTCCCAGTTGGCGCCGACACCGACCTCGACCAGCAACGGCACGTCCAGTTTAGCCGCGTTGCTCATGTGCGGACGAATCTCGTTGCGCACCTGCTCCACCAGGTCCTCGCGCACCTCCAGCACCAGTTCGTCGTGCACCTGCAGGATCACCCGCGCATCCAGGCCGCTGTCGGCCAGCCAATGATCGACGTTGACCATGGCCCGCTTGATGATGTCGGCGGCGGTCCCTTGCATCGGCGCGTTGATCGCCGTGCGCTCGGCACCACGGCGCAGGGCCGGGTTCTTGGCGTTGATGTCCGGCAGGTACAGACGGCGGCCGAAGAAGGTCTCGACGAACCCCTGCTCGGCCGCCTGGGCACGGGTGCGCTCCATGTAGGCCAGCACGCCGGGGTACTGGGCGAAATAGCGGTCGATGTAATCCTGCGCCTGCTTGCGATCGACGCCGATCTGCTTGGCCAGACCGAACGCGCTCATGCCGTAGATCAACCCGAAGTTGATGGCCTTGGCGCTGCGTCGTTGATCGTGGGTGACCGCCTCCAGTGCCACGCCGAACACTTCGGCGGCGGTGGCCCGGTGCACGTCCAGGTCATTGCGGAAAGCGTGCAGCAGACCTTCGTCCTTGGCCAGGTGGGCCATGATACGCAGCTCGATCTGCGAGTAGTCCGCCGCCAGCAGCTTGTAGCCCGGACTGGCGACGAAGGCCTGGCGGATGCGCCGGCCCTCGAGGGTACGCACCGGGATGTTCTGCAGGTTCGGGTCGCTGGAGGACAGTCGCCCGGTGGCGGCCACGGCCTGCTGGTACGAGGTATGGATGCGCCCGGTGCGCGGGTTGATCTGTTCGGGCAGTTTGTCGGTGTAGGTGCTCTTGAGCTTGCTCAGGGAGCGGTACTCCATCAGCACGGTCGGCAGTGGATAACCTTCGGCGGCCAGGTCGGCGAGCACCGCCTCGGCGGTGGAGGCCTGACCCTTGGCGGTCTTGCTCAGCACCGGCATGCCCAGCTTGTCGTACAGAATCACCCCCAATTGCTTGGGCGAGCCGAGGTTGAACGGCTCGCCCGCCAACTCGTACGCCTGGCGCTCGAGCTCGGCCATCTTCACCCCCAGCTCGCCGCTTTGCACCTTGAGCAAGGCGGCGTCGACCAGCGCGCCTTGGCGCTCAATCTTGGCCAGCACCGGCACCAGCGGCATCTCGATGTCCATGAGTACCGGCTGCAGGCTCGGCGTACGCGCCAGGCGGGCTTGCAGCGCCAAGTGCAGCCGCAAGGTGATGTCAGCGTCCTCGGCCGCGTAGGGGCCTGCCTTGTCCAGGTGGATCTGGTTGAAGGTCAACTGCTTGGCGCCGCGTCCGGCGATGTCCTCGAACGCGATGGTGCGGTGGTCGAGGTACTTCTGGGCCAGGCTGTCCATGTCATGGCGAGTGGCGGTGGAGTCCAGCACGTAGGACTCGAGCATGGTGTCGTAGGCCACACCACGCACCTCGATCGGCTGGCTGCAATTGGCCAGGATGTTGATGTCGTACTTGGCGTTCTGCCCGACCTTGGCCTTGGCCGGGTCTTCCAGCAGCGGCTTGAGCGCCAGCAGCACCGCATCACGGTCCAACTGCTGCGGCGCGCCCTCGTAGTCGTGGGCCAGCGGCACATAGGCGGCCTCGTGGGGCTCGACCGCGAACGACACGCCGACCAGCTCGGCCCGCTGCGCGTCCAGCCCGGTGGTCTCGGTGTCGAAGGCGAACAGCGGTGCCTGACGCAGCTTGTCGAGCCAGACGTCGAAGCGCGCCTGATCGAGGACGGTTTCGTACCTGGCCTCAACCTTGGCTGCCGGCGCCTCCACCGGCTCGATCGAAGCGCCTTCGCGGGCGGCGTCGCGCTGCACGTCGGCGATCCAGCTCTTGAACTCCATTTCCGTGTACAGCGCCAGCAAGGCCTCGCGGTCAGGCTCGCCGCAGACCAGCGCGTCCACGGCGATGTCCAGCTCGACATCGATCTTGATGGTGGCCAGTTCGTAAGAGAGGAAGGCCGCATCACGGTGCTCTTCGAGCTTGGCCGGCAAGCTCTTGGCGCCGCGAATGGCCAGGCTCGGCACCTTGTCGAGGTTCTCGTACAGCTCGCGCAGGCCACCACCGATGCCGGTCAGCAAGCCCACCGCGGTTTTTTCGCCAACGCCGGGGACACCGGGGATGTTGTCGACCTTGTCGCCCATCAGGGCGAGGAAGTCGATGATGTGTTCAGGCCCCACGCCGAATTTTTCGTGTACGCCGGCGACATCCAGCACGCTGCCGGTCATGGTGTTGACCAGCGTGATGTGGCCGTCCACCAGTTGCGCCATGTCCTTGTCGCCGGTGGAGATGATCACCGGGCGCCCGGCCGCCGCGCTGCTGCGCGCCAGGGTGCCGATCACGTCGTCGGCCTCGACGCCCTCGACGCACAGCAGTGGGTATCCAAGCGCCCGCACGCTGGCGTGCAGCGGCTCGACCTGCACCCGCAGGTCGTCGGGCATGCTCGGGCGGTTGGCCTTGTATTCGGCGAACATGGCGTCACGGAAGGTGCCGCCCTTGGCGTCGAAGACCACCGCGAACAGCGCGTCGGGGTACTGCCGGCGCAGGCTCTTGAGCATGTTCAGCACGCCCTTGACCGCGCCGGTCGGCATGCCCTTGGAGGTGGTCAGCGGCGGCAGGGCGTGGAAGGCGCGGTAGAGGTAGGACGAACCGTCCACCAGGACGAGGGGCGCTTGGCTCATGAGAGGAATCAACCTTTTCGACGGGTCCGGCGCTAGAATAGCCGGATCAGTGACGACAAAAGGACTTAGGTTATCATGCGCACACCCATTCGCCTGTTACTGCTCAGCCTGCTGGCCATCACCCCGGTCCTGGCACTGGCGGCGGACGAGGCCCCATCGGCCGATCCCGATGTAACCATTCGCACGGAAGGCGATCGCACCATTCAGGAGTACCGTCAAAACGGATTCCTTTATGCGATCAAGGTCACGCCGAAACACGGCAAGCCATATTTCCTGGTACGCGCCGATGGCTCCGACGGCAACTTCATTCGATCCGACCAGCCGGACATGCTGATTCCGTCCTGGAAAATCTTCGAATGGTGAGGTAGTCACCCGTACCGTTCTCATCAACCCGGCACTTCCCAGTTGGAAGTGCCTGCATGGGCAGCTTTTCAACATGTCAGTCTTCACCCCCGTGTCCCGGCCCGAGCTGGAAACCTTTCTGGCGCCGTATGAGCTGGGCCGCCTGCTGGACTTCCAGGGCATCGCCGCCGGAACCGAAAACAGCAACTTCTTCGTCAGCCTGGAAAAGGGGGAGTTCGTCCTGACGCTCATCGAGCGCGGGCCGGCCGAGGACCTGCCGTTCTTCATCGATTTGCTCGATGTGCTGCACGACGCCGACATGCCGGTTCCCTACGCCGTGCGCGACCGCGACGGCCACGGTCTGCGCCAGTTGTGCGGCAAGCCGGCGCTGTTGCAACCGCGACTGTCGGGCAAGCATGTGAAAGCCCCGAACAACCAACACTGCGCGCAAGTGGGCGAACTGCTAGCGCACATTCACCTGGCCACCCGCGAGCGCATCATCGAACGCCGCACCGACCGGGGGCTGGACTGGATGCTCAGCGCCGGCGCCGAGCTGCTGCCGGGCCTGGACGCCGAGCAGAGCGGGTTGCTGCGTAGCGCCTTGCAGGAAATCGAAGCGCACAAGGCGCAGATTCTCGCACTGCCCAGGGCCAACCTGCACGCCGACCTGTTCCGCGACAACGTGATGTTCGAAGGCACTCACTTGAGCGGCCTGATCGACTTCTACAACGCCTGTTCCGGGCCGATGCTCTATGACATCGCCATTACCCTGAACGACTGGTGCCTGGACGCCGACGGCGGTATCGACCTGCCGCATGCCCAGGCGCTGCTCGGCGCCTACGCTGCGCTGCGGCCCTTCACGGCGGCAGAAGCCGAGTTGTGGCCGGTGATGCTGCGCGTGGGCTGCGTGCGGTTCTGGCTGTCGCGGCTGATCGCCGCCCGTGATTTCGCCGGCATGGACGTGACCATCCATGACCCCCGCGAGTTCGAGGTCCGCCTGGCCCAGCGTCAGCATGTGGCCTTGAAGCTGCCCATCGCCTTGTGACAGGCAAGCACCTCGTCGCGGCGATGACCCGCCGCGATGAGGGCGCCCCTTTGGGATCAGAGCGTCAGAGGCTCTCCAAACACCCCGCCAAATCCCCTCCGAGCTTCTCCAGCAAGCGCTCATAGCCCGTGCCGTCCACCGGGTCGGTCCCGCCCAAGGCGTCGAGCTCGGCCAACTTCACCGGCAATCCAGCCACCAAGGTTTCGGCCAGACGCGGACGAATGGGCGGCTCGCTGAACACACAAGTCGGCCCCACCGCCTGCAAACGCGTGCGCATGGCCGCCACATGCTGCGCCCCCGGCTGCACCTCGGCGGCGACGCTGAACACGCCCGTGTGGCGCAGGCCGTACTCGGCCTCGAAATAGTCGAAGGCTTCGTGGAACACGAAGTAAGGCTTGCCCGCGATACCCGCGACCCGCGTCTTGATCCGCTGGTCCAGCGCGTCCAGCCGCTCGGCGAAGGCTTTCTGGTTGGCCTGGTAGCGCGCAGCGTTGGCCGGGTCGGCCGCCGCCAGGTCGCTGGCCATCTTCGCCGCGATCACCCGCGCGTTGATCGACGACAGCCACAGGTGCGCGTCGAGCGAGCCGGGGCGGTGGTCATGGTCGTGATCGTCTTGGTCTTGCTCGTGGGAATGGCTGTCCTCGCCGAAGTGGCGCAGCTTCATGCCCGGCAGCGACTGCACCGCCACGGTAGGCTTGCTGCGGTTCTTCAACACCCGCGGCAGGAAGCTCTCCATGTCCGGTCCGATCCAGTACAGCAGGTCGGCATCGCCGACCTTGCGCACATCGGAGGGGCGCAGCGCGTAGTTGTGCGGCGACGCCCCAGGCGGCAGCAGTACGTCAGGGCGGCCAACGCCATCCTGAACCGCTGCAGCGATCTGCTGCAGGGGTTTGATACTGGTGAGCACCCGCACGTCTGCGTGGGCGGAAAAAGCGATGAAAGCGACAAAAAGGGCAAGGAATCGGGACACGGTGAATACTCGACTCGTCAGAAACAGGTAACATAATAACGTCTCCGCCGATAATCGTCGCCGCCCATGTCTATCACCCCGCTGGCCAACCGTCCCCACGATCATTCCCGTTGCGTGCACAGCGCCTTGAGCGAAGCCGACACGCTGTGCGCGCGCCAGGGGCTGCGCCTCACCGCGCTGCGCCGGCGCGTGCTCGAACTGGTGTGGCAAAGCCACAAGCCGCTGGGTGCCTACGACATCCTCGCCGTGCTCAGCGAGCAGGACGGCCGCCGCGCCGCGCCGCCGACGGTGTACCGCGCGCTGGACTTTCTCCTGGAAAACGGCCTGGTGCACCGCATCGCTTCGCTCAACGCCTTCATCGGCTGCAGCCATCCCGAACACAAGCATCAGGGACAATTCCTGATCTGCCGCGCCTGCCACGTGGCCATCGAGCTGGAGCAGGACAGCATCAGCGATGCCATCGTCGCCAGCGCCAAGGCGGTAAATTTCACCGTCGAGACGCAGACCGTCGAAGTGGTCGGGCTGTGCGCCAACTGTCGGAGCGCCGCATGAGCGACGCGCTGATCCGCCTGGAGCAGGTCGGCGTGAGCTTTGCCGGCGAAGCGGTGCTCGACAGCATCGACCTGGCGGTCGCACCCGGCCAGATCGTCACCCTGATCGGCCCCAACGGCGCCGGCAAGACCACCCTGGTGCGTGCCGTGCTCGGCCTGCTCAAGCCGCACCGTGGCACGGTCTGGCGCAAGCCGCGCCTGCGTATCGGCTACATGCCGCAGAAAATCCAGGTCGATGCCACGCTGCCGCTGTCGGTGCTGCGCTTCCTGCGCCTGGTACCCGGCGTGGACCGCGCCCGGGCGCTGGCGGCGTTGCGCGAGGTGGGCGCTGAACAGGTCATCGACAGCCCGATCCAGACCGTCTCCGGCGGCGAGATGCAGCGCGTGCTGCTGGCCCGCGCACTGCTGCGCGAGCCCGAGTTGCTGGTGCTCGACGAACCAGTGCAGGGCGTCGATGTGGTCGGCCAGGGCGAGCTGTACAACCTCATCACCCGCCTGCGCGACCGCTACGGCTGCGGTGTGCTGATGGTCTCCCACGACTTGCACCTGGTGATGAGCACCACCGACCAGGTGGTCTGCCTGAATCGCCATGTGTGCTGCTCGGGCCACCCAGAGCAGGTCAGCGGCGACCCGGCGTTCGTCGAGCTGTTCGGCCAGACGGCGCCGAGCCTGGCGGTCTATCACCATCATCACGATCACAGCCACGACCTGCATGGAGCCGTGATCGCCCCCGGCGCCCATGTCCACGGAGAGCACTGCAAGCATGGCTGATTTTCTTCTCTACGCCTTGCTTGCCGGATTGTCCCTGGCGCTGGTCGCCGGCCCGCTGGGCTCCTTCGTGGTCTGGCGGCGCATGGCCTATTTCGGCGACACCCTGTCCCATGCGGCGTTACTGGGCGTGGCCCTGGGCCTGGCCCTGGACGTCAGCCCGACCCTGGCGGTGACCATCGGCTGCCTGCTGCTGGCGATCCTGCTGGTAACCCTGCAGCAGCGCCAGCCGCTGGCGTCGGACACCCTGCTCGGCATTCTCGCCCCCAGCACCTTGTCGCTGGGTTTGGTGGTCTTGAGCTTCATGCACGATGTGCGCATCGACCTGATGGCCTATCTGTTCGGCGACCTGCTGGCCATCAGCAGCACCGACCTGGCCTGGATCCTCGGCGGCAGTGTGTTGGTGCTGGCCTTGCTGGCCGCGCTCTGGCGCCCCCTGCTGGCGGTCACCGTGCACGAGGAACTGGCGCGGGTCGAAGGCTTGCCAGTGGCGGGGCTGCGCCTGACGCTGATGCTGCTGATCGCGGTGGTGATCGCGGTGGCGATGAAAATCGTCGGTGTACTGCTGATTACCTCGCTGCTGATCATTCCCGCCGCCGCGGCACAACGTCACGCCCGCTCGCCCGAACAGATGGCGTTGGGCGCCAGCCTGCTGGGCGTGGCCGCGGTCTGTGGCGGCCTGGCGATGTCCTGGTTCAAGGACACCCCGGCCGGTCCGTCAATCGTGGTCTGCGCGGCGGTGCTATTCTTGCTGAGCCTGGCACTGCCCAAGCGCTGACACCTGAAGGTCGCACCGTGCAACCTTTACCTGGGTAAAGGGTCAGTAAGACGTGTTTTCGAGCGTGCACACCTGGGTGTAGACTTGCTCGCTTTTTGCGCAAATAGAGAGTCGCAGGAATGAAGCCGTTCGCCTCCCGTTATCTGCTTGTTGCCGTCTTTTCGCTGTTCCTTGCCGCCTGCTCCTCAGCGCCGGTCGAACCGCCCGCCGCCCCGGAACAGCCCGACGCCTGGCAGCAGTTGCAACAGAACATCGCCAGCAACGAGCTGGCCACCGCCGAAGATCAACTCGCCACGCTGCAAGCGCAGTCGCCGGACGACGCCCGCGTCGAGCAGTATCATCGCCAGTTGGCCGAAGCCTACCTGCAACGCAGCCAGATCGTGTTGCAGAAGGGCGACGTCAACGCCGCTGCCACCGCGCTGGCCCGAGCGCGTGCCTTGATGCCACAGGCGCCGGCTCTGACCGGCGGCGAAGCCGTGGCACAGGCCCGCCAGGCCGAGCTGGACAAGGCCGAGGCCGCACTCAAGGCTGCCGAGTCCAAACCCCAGGCTCGGGTCATCGATCCGGCAGCACCGAGCACCGTAATTGCGTTGAAAACCACGGACATCGCGGCCATGCGCCGGCAACTGGACGACATTGCCGCCGACGTGGTGAATTATCACTGCGAAGTGGTCTTCCAAGTACCGCGCACCCAGGACGCGCCTTGGCTGAAGACGCTGCTGCAAAAGCGCGTCAGCAAGCTCGATGCCAGCTTCCCGCTGAAACAGAAGCATGAAATCCAGCGCGCCTTGCCGGCCCAAGTGGTGCTGGTCCCGCATCAAAACTGAACAAACGAAAAGGGCCGCAATGCGGCCCTTTCGCTACAGCGCAGCGTTACCTGTCAGGCTGGAATGGCCTCGGCGGCCGCTTCTCGCTCCCACACCCGATGAGCCTCGACCGCCTTGACGAAGGCCTCCACGGTCTTCTGGTCGTCGCCCAGCAGCAGCCCCTTGTCGGTCTTCAGACCCAGCGCATCGAGCAGCGCCTTGCCCTGCGGCGCCACGCCAATGGCCTTCAAGTGCTTGTAGCCTTCGAGCAGGAAGTGCTTGGCGACGCCACTGGCGCCCAGGGCATCGAGCGAGGCCTTGCCGTCCGGCACCAGAATGCCGTCGAACATCACCGACGGCATGCCCTCCATCGACGCATCCACCGGCAGCGCCTTGCCTTCGGCCGTTTTCACCGGTGCCGAAGTCGGCCCCAGCAGCATCGGCCGCGCGCTGTGCGCCTCGAGCGCCTTGACCAGCGTGTCGACGCTGGCACCGTCCACGCCGTTGGCGATCAGCAGGGCAATCTTGCGGCCCTTGATGCCAACCGTGCCGGGATGGTTCATCTGGCTCAGGGCAGGGGAGGTCTTGAGCTTGGACTGAGGCGCCTTGACGGTGCCCGCCTTGGGCGCCGGCAAGCCCAGGTTCTCGGCCACCGCCGCCGCCAGGTCGAGATCGATGTTGGCCAGAATCTCATTCACCTGCCGCTCGCGGATGTACTCGCGCTCGACCTTGCCCAGCTCGAAGCTATAGGCCTTGATGATGTGCTGCTGTTCGTTCGGGCTCATGCTCTTGAAGAACAGGCGGGCCTGGGAGAAGTGATCGCTGAACGACTCGCTGCGCTCGCGGATCTTGTGCGCGTCGACGCGTTCTTGATAGCTCTCGAAACCGCCATCCTGAGGCCCGGCAGGCGTCTCTTTCGGCCAGCCGCCGTCGATCGAGTTCGGCTCGTAGGACGCGCGCCCTTTATGGATGGTCTGGCGGTGCATGGCATCGCGCTGATTGTTGTGGTTCGGCGCCACGGGGCGGTTGATCGGGATCTCGTGGAAGTTCGGCCCGCCCAGGCGGCTGATCTGGGTATCGGTGTACGAGAACAGGCGCCCCTGCAGCAGCGGGTCATTGGTGAAGTCGATGCCCGGCACGATATGCCCTGGGCAGAACGCCACTTGCTCGATCTCGGCGAAATAGTTGTCGGGGTTGCGGTTGAGCACCATCTTGCCCAGCGGCGTCACCGGCACCAGTTCTTCGGGGATGAGCTTGGTCGGATCGAGCAGGTCGAAGTCGAACTTGTGCTCATCGGCTTCCGGCACGATCTGCACGCCCAGCTCCCACTCGGGGTAGTCGCCGGTCTCGATGGCTTCGGACAGGTCGCGGCGGTGGTAATCGGTGTCCTTGCCAGCCAGTTTCTGCGCCTCGTCCCACAATACCGAGTGAACACCCTGACGCGGCTTCCAGTGGAATTTGACGAAGCTGGCCACGCCTTCGGCGTTGATCAGGCGGAAGGTGTGCACACCGAAGCCTTCCATCATCCGCAAGCTGCGCGGAATGGCACGGTCGGACATAGCCCAGATGACCATGTGCGCCGACTCCGGCACCAACGAAACAAAATCCCAGAAGGTGTCATGGGCCGAGCCACCGGTTGGAATCTCGTTGTGCGGCTCGGGTTTGACCGCATGCACGAAGTCGGGAAACTTGATCGCATCCTGGATGAAGAACACCGGCATGTTGTTGCCGACCAGGTCGAAGTTGCCTTCATCGGTGTAGAACTTCACGGCGAAACCGCGCACATCGCGCACCGTGTCCCCCGAGCCGCGCGGGCCTTGCACGGTGGAGAAGCGCACGAACACCGGGGTGACTTTCTCCGGGTCTTGCAGGAAACCGGCCTTGGTCAGTGCGCTGTGGTTGCCGTAGCTCTGGAAATAACCGTGGGCGCCGGTGCCGCGGGCGTGCACGATGCGCTCAGGGATGCGCTCATGGTCGAAGTGGGTAATCTTCTCGCGCATGATGAAGTCTTCAAGCAGCGAAGGCCCGCGCGCACCTGCCTTGAGCGTGTTCTGGTTGTCGGCGATGCGTACGCCCTGGTTGGTCCGCAGCGCCTGGCCGGTGGCATCGCTGCGCGCCTGCTCGAGGTTCTGCAGCTTGGTGTTGGTGTTGGCGCGGTCAGGGGTCTGGGTGCCAGCCAGTTCGCTCTGCTTGGGCGCGTCGGTCCTGTTGCTCGACATCTTGGCTCTCCTCATCAGTCTTCAGGCTGCCCATCGGGGGCTTGTTCAGGTAGTGACTGGAGGGGTTGACCATGCGTTCCATCGGGTTTACCGACCGTCGCGTTATGCCCAGGCGATTGGTCGAAGACGAAATAAATGCTAAGAACCGCCAGGGGAAAAGGCTAAAATGCGCGACCCCAGCTCACCGCTGACCCTAAATTCCATGCGCCCCACAAGGTTCGCTACGTGATCGAGTTCCAACATGTGCACAAGACCTACCGCGTCGCCGGTAGGGACATCCCCGCCCTCAACCCGACCAGCCTGAGCATCGAAGATGGCCAGGTGTTCGGCCTTATTGGCCATTCCGGTGCCGGCAAAAGTACCCTGCTGCGCCTGATCAACCGCCTGGAGGCGCCGTCCGGCGGCAAGATCATCGTCGACGGAGAAGACGTCACCGCCTTCGACGCCAACCAACTTCGGCGTTTCCGCCAGCAGGTCGGCATGATCTTCCAGCACTTCAACCTGCTGGCCTCCAAGACCGTCGCCGATAACGTCGCCCTGCCGCTGGTGCTGGCTGGCGAGCTGTCGCGTGCGGCGATCGACCAACGTGTCAGCCAGTTGCTGGCCCGCGTCGGCCTGTCGGACCACGCGAAGAAGTATCCGGCGCAGCTGTCGGGTGGCCAGAAGCAGCGCGTCGGCATCGCCCGGGCGTTGTCGACCAACCCGAAGATCCTGCTGTGCGACGAAGCCACCAGTGCCCTCGACCCGCAGACCACCGCCTCGGTGCTGCAACTGCTGGCCGAGATCAACCGCGAGCTAAAGCTGACCATCGTGCTGATCACCCACGAAATGGACGTGATCCGTCGGGTCTGCGACCGCGTGGCGGTAATGGATGCCGGGGTCATCGTCGAGCAGGGTTCGGTGGCCGACGTGTTCCTGCATCCGCAGCACGCCACCACCAAGCGTTTCGTCCAGGAAGACGAGCAGGTGGACGAGCACGAGCAACGCGACGACTTTGCCCACGTGCCGGGCCGCATCGTGCGCCTGACCTTCCAGGGCGAAGCCACCTACGCGCCGCTGCTGGGCACCGTCGCCCGCGAAACCGGAGTGGACTACAGCATCCTGGCCGGACGCATCGACCGCATCAAGGACGTGCCCTACGGCCAACTCACCCTCGCCGTCACCGGCGGCAACATCGACGCTGCGTTCGCGCGCTTCCAGGCCGCTGACGTCCACATGGAGGTCCTGCGCTGATGGACGCCCTGAATTTCTTCGCCAACGTCGACTGGTCCGAGATCTGGTTGGCCACCGGCGACACCCTGATCATGCTGTTCGGCTCGCTGCTGTTCACCGTGCTGCTCGGCCTGCCGCTGGGCGTGCTGCTGTTCCTCTGCGGCCCGCGGCAGATGTTCGAGCAGAAGGGCGTGTATGCGCTGCTGTCGCTGGTGGTGAACATCCTGCGTTCGCTGCCCTTCATCATCCTGCTGATCGTGATGATTCCGGTCACCGTACTGATCACCGGCACCTCGTTGGGCGTGGCTGGCGCCATCCCGCCCTTGGTGGTCGGTGCCACGCCGTTCTTCGCCCGCCTGGTGGAAACTGCGCTGCGCGAAGTGGACCGCGGCATCATCGAGGCCACTCAGTCGATGGGCGCCACCACCCGGCAGATCATCACCAATGCCCTGCTGCCCGAAGCGCGTCCAGGTATTTTTGCGGCCATTACGGTCACCGCGATCACCTTGGTGTCCTATACCGCGATGGCGGGTGTGGTCGGCGCCGGCGGCCTGGGCGACCTGGCCATCCGCTTCGGCTACCAGCGCTTCCAGACCGACGTGATGATCGTCACCGTGGTGCTGCTGTTGGTGCTGGTGCAGATCCTGCAGAGCGTCGGCGACCGGCTGGTCGTGCATTTTTCCCGTAAGTAACAACCCCAATGGGGTCGGCGTGCCGACCCGTTCGGGGGCCGTCGCGGCCCTCACAAGGAGTGATCGATGAAGAAACTGCTTGCTGTCGTCGCCGCCGTCGCGGCTTTCTCCGCCCAGGCGGCGGAAACCTTGAGCGTGGCCGCCTCCCCGGTGCCGCACGCCGAGATCCTCAACTTCGTCAAGCCGACGCTGGCCAAGGAAGGGGTGGATTTGAAGGTCAAGGAGTTCACTGACTACATCCAGCCCAACGTGCAAGTGGCCGAGAAGCGCCTGGACGCCAACTTCTTCCAGCACCAGCCGTACCTGGACGAATTCAACAAGGCCAAGGGCACCCATCTGGTCAGCGTTGCCGGCGTGCATATCGAACCGCTGGGCATCTATTCGAGCAAGTACAAGACACTCGACGAGCTGCCGTCCGGTGCCACCGTGGTCATCCCCAACGACGCCACCAACGGCGGCCGAGCCTTGCTGCTGCTGGACAAGGCCGGTGTGATCAAGCTCAAGGACAACAGCAACATCCTCGCCACCGTGAAGGACGTCGCCGAGAATCCCAAGAACGTGAAGTTCCGTGAGCTGGAAGCGGCCACCATTCCACGGGTGCTGACCCAGGTGGATGCCGCGCTGATCAACACCAACTACGCCTTGGAAGCCAAGCTCAATCCGGAAAAGGATGCCCTGGCCATCGAAGGCAAGGACTCGCCCTACGTGAACATCCTGGTCACCCGCGAGGACAACAAGGACAGCGACGCGGTCAAGAAGCTGGTTCAGGCCCTGCACTCGCCTGAGGTGAAGCAGTTCATCACCGAGAAGTACAAGGGCGCAGTGGTTCCGGCGTTCTGATTGCGCTCGTCCACTTGCCCTGCGCGCCCGATTCGTAGAAACGGCTCCAGCCGTAATCGGGCGCGCGACAGCGCTTGAATCAGTCGCGCTTCACCAGCTTGGGCAACTGCGCCACCAGCTTTTGAGTGTCGAACGGCGCACGGATGAAGCCGCGCTGCCGACCATCCGGCCCGACGATTGCCAAGTTGCCACTGTGGTCCACGGTGTAGCCAGGCTTACGCGTGTCCGCCGGGATGAACGGGATGCTCAAGGCATGGGCCAGTGTCTGGGTGTCTTCGATGGAGCCGGCCAGCCCGACGAAATCCTTGTCGAAATACGCCAGATACTGCTTGAGCTGTTGGGGGGTATCGCGGGCCGGATCGACGCTCACCAGTACCACCTGCAAGTGATCGAGCGTCCCTTTGGACAGCTCGCTCTTGACCTGCCGCAACTGGGCCAGCGTGGTCGGGCAGATGTCAGGGCAGTAGGTATAGCCGAAGAACAGCAACGACCACTTGCCCTTGAGCTGGTCCAGTTGCACCGGCTGACCGTTCTGGTCGGTCATGCTCACCGCCGGCACGCTGCGACTCTGCGCCAGCAGAATGATCCCGGCCTCGGTGAGCCCGGCCGAATCGGCTTCGCCCCGGCCGTTGAGCACTTTGGTAACGGTCAAGCCCAGGATCAATGCGGTCAGGGCGAACAGGATCAGGATGGTTTTCTGGGTTCGGGTCATGGCTTGGGCATTCGATTCAGAGGGGCGAAATGGGAATGAAGGATCTCGTCGTAGGCGGCTAGATTACAGTCCTTGACCGGTTAGGGCTAACCAAGCGGCAAAATGATGGCACATTGATATAACCGCATGGAGCAAGTGTCTCGCTGATATAACAAATGCGTCTTAGGCCTTTGCGCAACCGAGCTACCTTAGTGTCTTCCGTTTGTAACGCCTTGTCCCTGGAGTTGTCATGAACACCGCAGCTGTACGCGAGCAGATCCATCAAGCCCAACTGTACGAGAGTCGCACTGGCCAATTGCAACAGCGCCTCGAGCAGCAGCTGCCGCACCTGCACCCGCTGATCCAACTACCCGTGCAGGATGCCAAGGGCACCCTGGCACGCTTCGTCAGCGCCTACATCGACCAAGTGCCCGAACTGCTCGAAGCCGCCCATGCAGTGGCCCGCGAGGCGGGTATCGAGTCGCAGATCAAGCCCGTGCTGAAAATCGCCGAGGCTTATTTCCTGCAGCCGCCCAGCGTGGTGGGCTCGCACACCGGGCTGGACTGCCTGCTGGACGAAGCCTACCTGGCGCATCGGCTGGTCGAAGAGGTCAACGACCTGTACATCCGCCACTTCCAGCAGCCATTGATCCCGGTGGACACCACCGTGGCCAACCTCATCGCCCACCAACTGATCGGCGAAACCTTCGCCAATCAACTGGACGAAGTGGTGCATCACTCGGTGGACGAAATGCTCGACGACGAGAGCTTCGCCGTCGAATCGGTGGAGGCCTACCGCGAAACCCTGCGCAGCCCGCAAACCGGCGAAGCGTGGAAGCGCTGGCCATGCCTGTCGCGCCAGTTGAGCGTGGAACTGGACCTGCACCAGACCAGCCACTGAGCCTGGGGGCCGTGCTGGGGCGCAGGAAGCACCCCGCCGGCATTGGCGCTGGCCGCCAATAGTGGCAAAATGCTGCACCCGCTTGTTCGAGGCATGGATGCTGAAACCTTCGCTGTATACGCTGCGCCAGGCACTGTTTGGCCTCAGCGTGATCCTGATCGCCCTGCTCGATCCCTTTGGAATAGCCAGTTCGACCGACGACGCTTCCGCGCGCTGGCTCAACCGCCTGCTGGCCGAACGCTACGCCGACGTAGGCCAACGCCAGGTCGTCGTCGTGCTGATCAACGACGACTACCTGCGCCGTAACGACACCTATTGGCCTATGCCGTACAGCGAGCAGAGCAAGCTGTTCAAACGCCTGCTGGCTTATCAGCCTGCGGCGGTATTCGTCGATCTGATCTACAGCCACGATCATTCCCGCGCGCTGCCCGGCCAGCCGCCGCAGATGGAGAGCCAGTTTCTGGCCAACGTCTTCGAGCGTTATCGCCAGCAGGGCATTGCGCTGTTTCTTGCCGACACCGGTCAGCCTCACGACCAGAACGGGATCAACACCCTTGCACGCCTGGCCACCGTCGGTACTCCCGCGCTGGTGACCTGGAGTGGATTCGCCAATCAGTACCCGCTTGCCGTCAACACCCCCGCCGGTGCCATGGAGACACCGGCACTGCGTCTGTATCGCGAGCATTGCCGTCAACATGAATGCAGCCGGTTGCCTGCCGATGCACGCCAGGCGGCGGCGCTTGCGCCCATGACGGTGCAGTGGGGGCTCAGGCAGTCGCCCTTGCAAGCCAAGGTCGCCGATGTCAGCACCTGCACGGTGCCGGGTCTGTTCGAGCAACTCGGACAGGCCATCTTCTGGAAGCTGGGGCAACAGGTGCAGGCCACCTGTCCCTATACCTTGACCCTGTCGCCGAGCGACCTGGCCGTCACCGACGAGCAGGATCAAGCGCTGCTCAGAACCCTGCTGCAGGGCAAACTGGTACTGGTCGGCGCGCAGATCGTCGGCACCGGCGACCTCACCCCGTCAGCGCTGCACGGCAAGGTGGCCGGCGTCTACTGGCACGCCATGGCCTTGGACAACCTGGTCAACTGGGGCATGAACTACTACCGCTCCACCCCCAGCCTGACCGATCTCGGTATCCCGGCCGGCTCGATCGACCTGCTGGATATCGTCGAATTGCTGCTGCTCGGGGCTATCACCTGGCTCAAGGGCACGCTGGACGCCCCGTTGCTCACCCGTGCCGATCTCGGACAGCGCCGCCGGATCAAACTGCGCCCGCTGTCTTCCTGGGTGTTGGTGCTGGCGGCCATCGGCCTGGTGAGCGCGGTGCTCTGGCACTTCAACTTCACACCGGCCAACGTCCTCGGCCTGCTGCTGCTGTCGCTCACCTTGTTCAGCACAAGGATCCAGGCCCTGTTCGCCAACAAGGCCTGAGATTGCCGTATTTCTCAACTCAAGGATTCAGAGATGATCAAGCCCACTCTATTGCTGTTATCGGTGCTGGTCAGCGCACACGTGCTGGCCAGTGATGAACCGATGGTGGAGGCCTGGCTCACCCCGTCGGTGGCCGTGATGGATGACCAGGGCAGATCCCTGCGTCAGATCGACAGCAGCACCCTGCCCAAACCGGCGCGAGTGGTGCAGTACAACAAGGAACTCGACATCATCCAGGTGAGCCTGCCTGAAGGTCAGGTGTGGATGGACACCATGGCGGTGCGGGTGAACCCGCCGCTCAACAGCGTCAAGTTCCCGTGCCAGACCCTGCCACGGGGCTACTCCGACGACCACCAGAGCAACGGCACCATCGGCTATGGCGCAGGGTGTCAGAAGTGAGCGGCGCGCGGACGAAGTCTGCCTTGACGTTGATGGCCATGGCGCTGCTGGGCGGCTGCCACACGCTGAACGGCGCCAATGACGCGTTGCAGAACCTGGTGGGGCCCTCCACTCAATCCCGGCTGCAAGGGCGTTACGTCGAGCATGCAGACGTGCGCCAGTATTATCGGGCGGACCCACAGAAAGCCCAGCAACTGCGCCTGAGCTTCGACGGCCGAGCCATCCCGGCCGACGAAATCCGCCAGCAGGACCTGGTCCGCATCCCTGAGCTGGAGCGCTACCTGCAAACCATCGTCGGCCGCCTGGTCAAAGGCTGGCCCGGTCAGGCTCCGGCGCTGCAGGTGCGCATCGTCAACAGCTATGCCTTCGGTCCCTCGGCCGACCCCTACGGCACGATCTTCGTGCCGCTGGGCATGCTCGACAACGTCGAAAGCGAAGATGAGATCGCGGCCATGCTCAGCCATGAAATGAGCCATGTGCTGCTGCGTCATCACGATCGCCGCGCGGCGTTCCAGGAGCAGAAACAACTGCTGGGCAACATCACCACCACGGTGATCATGGCGACCGTGGCCAAGAACACCCGGCTCGACAAGCAGAGCGGAAAACTGTTCAGCAAAGACCCCCAGGGCACGCAGAAAACCATCGGCAACACCGTGCTCTACACCTCGCTGGCCAATACTTTTTCGGACAACGTCTGGAGCACCGCCTGGGGGCGGGCGCAGGAAGACCAGGCCGACCTGCTCGGGGCCGATCTGATGATTCGCGCCAACTATGCCCCTCGGGCATCGAGCGTGAGCCTGCAGCGGCTCGACGACTTCCAGGGCAAGCAAAAGCCGCTGCTGACCAGTTTTCTGCAAGAGCGGCAAGCGGCGATGACCGATTCGCTGATCAAGCTCGACCTCAACCGCACCACCCAGGAACTGCAGACCCTGCTCAACCAAAGCGTGGGCACGGCCTTGAACGCCACCGGCCAGTACCTGACCCGCTCGCACATGTCGCCGATCCAGCGTGATGAAGAATTGCGCCAGTATCTTCAGCGCGAGTACCGCCAACAGACCCAGGCTCGGGTGAACCGACGCACCTGGCCTCAGGTGCGAGACTCGGCGAGCGTACAGCGCGCCCTGCAGGCCTACCGCGACGCCTACGCCGCCACCGCGGCACTGGAACAGAAGAAAACTCGCGAAGCCCAGGCCTTCATCGACCGCGCGCTGGCTTCGCCGGTCGGCAACCAGCCCGGCATCCGCCGCACCGCCTTCACCGTGCACTCGGCCCAGGGCGACAACCGCGCCGCCTTGGCCGATCTGCGGGGTATCGAGGATTGGTCGCTGGCCAGCCCGCTGGTGTACGACTTGATAATCGGCCACCACTTGCGTAACCGCGACCCCCGCGCGGCACTGGACATGATCGACAAGGCCGAACGCAACCTGGGCTCGGAAGAACTGTTCATCACCGAAAAGCTGCTGGCCAATCGGCAGTTGAAGGCCGATGAGCAAGTGCGTCAGGTACTGCGCAAATGCGAGCAGTACCCCAGTCGCAAGGAAGGCTGTCGCAAGCTGGTGCCCAAGCGAGCGTGAAGCCTTCGAGGACGCGCATCAGGCCTGGGCCAGGCGCCGTAGCCGGCCCTCCACGCGGCGTTTGAGTCCATGCTGTTCGATACGCAAGTGCGAACCGGCGGCCAGGCTCGAACGCCCCCAGTCCTCCAGCAGCTCCAGCACCGAATGGTCGATGTAGCTCAGGTTGCCCAACGGTACGTGTAGCGTGGTGCCGGGCGGCACGCTTTCCAGCGTCTGGGTCAGTGCTGGCACCTTGAGGAAGGTCGCCGCACCGCTCAAGCGCAGTTCCAGATGTCCGGGCTCGTCGAGCGGCACCAGGTTGATCTTCAGCCGCGCGGCCTTGAACGCCAGCTTCAGCAAGGTCAGGGCGAAGCCCACCAGCACACCGGTCAGCAAATCGGTGAAGACGATGGCCAAGGCAGTCGCGGCGTAGGTGAACATCGGCATGCGGCCATACCGGCCCAGGTCACGGAACGCTTTGACATTCACCAGCTTGATGCCGGTGTAGACCAGCACGCCCGCCAGGCTCGCCACTGGAATCTGCTGCAGCACGCTGCCCAGCACCACCACGAAGCCCAGCAGCCACACCCCATGCAGGATCGCCGATGCGCGGGTCTGGGCGCCGGCTTGGACGTTGGCCGAACTGCGCACGATCACCCCGGTCATCGGCAAGGCGCCGAGCAGACCACAGAGCATGTTGCCGATACCCTGGGCTGACAGTTCACGGTCGAAATCCGAACGCTGGCCATTGTGCATGCGGTCTACCGCCGCCGCCGACAGCAGGGTTTCGGCGCTGGCGATGAAGGCCAGGGCGAAAGCCGCCACCAGCAGGCTCGGATCGGCCAGTTGCAGGAGGTCGTCAGGACGCAGCCAGTCGATGGCTTCGGAGAGGTCCGCCGGCACCTGCACGCGGTTGACCGGCAGCGCCAGCCACAGGCTGAGCGCAGTCATCGCCGCCACGCCCAGCAACGCACCGGGCATGAAGCGCAGCCGCTGCGGGCGCCAGCGATCCCACCCCCACATCAGGGCGATGGTGCCCAGGCCCAGGGCGCCGGCCTGCCACCCACTGCCGGCGCTCTCCAACGGCAGCGCAGCGGCGAGGGTGGCGGGGAAGCCCAGCAGGTTGTCGACGCCAGAGGGCTGCGGCGCCGCATCGAACATCACATGCACCTGGGACAGCACGATCAGCACGCCGATGCCTGCCAGCATGCCGTACACCACGGCCGGGGCAGTGACGCGGAACCAGCAACCCAGGCGCAGGCGCCCGGCCAGCAATTGCAGCAATCCAGCCAGCAGCAGGATCGGCCCGAGCATGGCTACGCCATGCTGTCGCACCAGCTCGAACACCAGCACGGCCAGGCCCGCCGCCGGGCCGCTGACCTGCAGCGGCGAGCCGGCGAGAAAGCCGACCACGACGCCGCCGATGATGCCGGTGATCAGGCCTTTGGCCGGCGGCATGCCCGAGGCGATCGCGATGCCCATGCACAGCGGCAGGGCCACCAGGAACACCACGACCGAAGCCAGCAATTCGCGCGGCAGCGCCGCTTTAATCTGTGTCATGTTCACCATGTCGCTCCTTTTCTGATTCACGGCCAATCCACTGGCCGATAGCACGCGGATCCCTGAATCGCGCGCAGGCGCGGGCCGCCAGCAGGATTGCCGGCAAGGCGTTCAGGGAAATTCAAGGCAGCCGAAAGCCCTGCCGCGCCAACGGGGCGCAGCCGGCTATCAGGGTTTCTTCAGGTGGTGGGGCGGCTTAGTAGCGGCCTCTCGGAGTCGCGCAGGGCACCGGCTCACCGGCACTGAGCGGAAGGAAGGCGTCGCTGGCAGCGTCGTAGGCTTCGATGCGGCTGGTCTCGATGTCGTAGACCCAACCATGGATGTACAACTGGCCAGCCGCCAGACGCGAAGCCACCGAAGGGTGGGTGCGCAGGTGATGCAACTGGGCGATGACGTTTTCCTTGGTCAACACCTGCATGTTCTCGTGCTCGGTGTCGCAGGTGCAGTTGTTCTCGACCACGGTGCGCGCCACTTCGGCGTGGCGCAGCCAGGCCGAGACGGTGGGCATCTTGGCCAGCGACTGCGGGTTGAGCACGGCACGCATGGCGCCGCAGTCGGAGTGGCCGCAGACGATGATGTGGTGAACGCCCAACGCCATCACCGCGTACTCGATGGCGCTGGAAACACCACCGTTCATCTGCCCATAAGGCGGCACCACGTTACCCACGTTACGGGTTACGAACAGGTCGCCCGGCGAGCTCTGGGTGATCAGTTCGGGAACGATGCGCGAGTCGGCGCAGGTGATGAACATGGCGCGGGGTTTCTGCGCGGTGGCGAGCTTCTTGAACAGCTCCTGCTGCTCGGGGAACACGTCATGGTGAAATTTCAAGAAGCCGTCGACGATGTGCTTCAGGGCGGCATCGGCGTTCTCGGCAGGGGCAGCCGGAACGGGCTTGGATGGGTCCTTGATCGGCATGATTCATCCTCTAGACGGTTTTTCGGTAAGCACGAGTTTACCGGGGAAAGATTCTGGCTATGCGAGGAATTAGATGACGCGCACAGGTAATAAATCACAGCCACCTTTGGCTGAGTCCTTACGCTAGCGCAGAAAACTTAACTGAAACTGAATTCAGAGGCTCTAGAACGGGCGTTCCAGGTTTTGGCGGGGAGTTCTCGATAATAGCAAAAAAGCATCAATTGCCAATACCCTCCAGCAAAATTATTGGCAGGCATGAGTGAGATTGCGGGGTAGCAGGGCATGTGTTCAAAACAACGCCATCTGCGCCCCTGGCACACAAAACGCCGAGCAGTCCAACGCCAACGCCTCGCGTCCGGCAAAGCCCATCTGCCGAGCGGCCTTGGCAAAGCGCTGGGCCAACAGCTCGGCGAACACGCCTTCGCCACGCATGCGCGTTCCGAAACGACTGTCATACAACTCGCCACCCCGGCTCTGACGCATCAGGCTCAGCACATGCGCCGCCCGTTGCGGGTAATGATCCTGCAGCCACTGCTCGAACAGCGGCGCCACCTCCAGCGGCAGGCGCAGCATCATGTAGGCGGCGCTCTGCGCGCCAGCGTCACGCGCCGCTTCGAGCAGGTGCTCCAGTTCGCAATCGTTGATCATCGGAATGATCGGCGAGCACAGCACCCCCACCGGCACGCCTGCTTCGCGCAACACGCGAATGGCCCGCAACCGAGCTTTCGGCGCCGCCGCACGCGGCTCCAGCGTGCGCTTGAGCTCATCGTCCAGCGTGGTGAGGCTGATCATCACCCGCACCAGGCGCAGGCTGGCCAATTCGCTCAGCAGGTCGAGGTCGCGCAGGATCAGCGAGCCTTTGGTCACGATGGTCACAGGGTGGCGATAGCGCAACAGCACCTCGAGCAGACGGCGACTGAGCTGGTGGTCGCGCTCGATCGGCTGGTAGGGGTCGGTGTTGGCACCCAGGTTGATCGGCGCACAGACATAACCCGGCTTGCTCAACTGCTGTTCGAGCACCTCGGCGGCATTGGTCTTGGCAATCAGCTTGGTTTCGAAATCCAGGCCAGGGGACAGGTCCCAGTAAGCATGGCTCGGGCGGGCATAGCAGTAGATACAGCCATGCTCGCAGCCGCGGTAGGGATTGATGGAACGGTCGAAGGGCAAGTCGGGGGAGGTGTTGCGGGCGATGATGGTCTTGGCGGTCTCGATCCGCACCTCGGTGCCCTGGGTGACCGGCACTTCCTGATGCCAGCCGTCATCTTCCACCACCGAGATGCTCGGGGCGAAGCGGTTGTGAGGATTGCTGGCCGTGCCACGGCCGCGGACGGGAGCTGACTTCATGATGAAAAAACCCGCATTGCTGTATGTGCATACAGTAATGCGGGTTGGTCATTGCCGCCAGCGGCGTCAGCCGGACGGTGCGATCAGTCGGTCTTCTTCAACTTCGGGTTGGGGAAGAACTGCACGGTCTGCACCTGTACCGGCTGCGCCTTGACCGCCTGCTGGTTGACCCGGGTGCCAAGCTCCTTGGGCACCGAAAGGCCTTGCTCGTTGAGCGTGTCGGTGAAACCGCAGGCCACGCATTCGCGGTGCGGCACGCCGTCTTCGCTCCACATCATCAGCTTGTCCGGCTCACTGCACGCCGGGCAGACCGCCCCGGCGATGAAGCGTTTCTTGGTGGTGCTGACAGCGCCCTCGCTCATGCCGCGGCCTCTTCGGTCAGGCCACTGTGGCGCAACAGGGCATCGATGGAGGGCTCGCGACCGCGGAAGTCGACGAACAGCACCATCGGTGCCCGCGAGCCGCCACGGGCCAGGATCGCCTCACGGAACGCACGGCCGGTTTCGGCGTTGAGCACGCCTTCTTCCTCGAAGCGCGAGAAGGCGTCGGCCGACAGCACTTCGGCCCACTTATAGCTGTAGTAGCCGGCCGCATAACCGCCGGCAAAGATGTGCGCGAAGCTGTTGGGGAACCGGTTGTAGGCCGGCGGACGCATTACCGTGACCTCGTCGCGCACGCCCTCGAGCACCTGCAGCACGCTGCGGCCATCGCCATGGGTGGCGTGCAGTTCGAAGTCGAACAGGGAGAACTCCAACTGGCGCACCATCATCATGCCGGACTGGAAGTTCTTCGCCGCCAGCATCTTGTCCAGCAGGTCCTGGGGCAGCGCTTCGCCGGTTTCATAGTGACCGGAGATCAGCGCCAGGCCTTCCGGCTCCCAGCACCAGTTCTCCATGAACTGGCTCGGCAACTCGACCGCATCCCAGGCCACGCCGTTGATGCCTGAAACACCGGCATGCTCGATGCGGGTGAGCAGGTGATGCAAGCCATGGCCGAACTCGTGGAACAGCGTGGTGACTTCGTCGTGGGTGAGCAGCGCCGGCTTGCCGGGCGCTGCCGGGGTGAAGTTGCACACCAGGTTGGCCACCGGGCTCTGCAACGCGCCTGCGGCGGTGCGGCGACGGTCGCGGGCGCCGTCCATCCAGGCGCCGCCGCGCTTGTTGGCGCGGGCATAGAGGTCGAAGAAGAAGCGCCCCACGTGCTGGCCGTTTTCCTTGATCTCGAACAGGCGTACGTCCGGGTGCCAGGCGTCGAAGCCCTTGAGCTCAGCGATTTCGATGCCGTACAGGCGCTGGACGATGCGGAACAGACCGCCCAGCACCTTGTCGATCGGGAAGTAGGCGCGCAGGGCTTCCTGGGACACGCTATAGCGCTGCTCGCGCAGTTTTTCGCCGTAGTAGCCGGCGTCCCAGCTCGACAGCTCGGCGCAGCCCTGCTCGGCGGCATAGGCCTTGAGCTGCTCGAGGTCCTGGGCGGCGAACGGCTTGGAGCGCTTGGCCAAGTCGCGCAGGAAGCTCAGCACCTGATCGCTGGACTCGGCCATCTTGGTGGCCAGGCTCAGTTCGGCGTAGTTGGCGTAGCCGAGCAACGTGGCCAGTTCCTGGCGCAGATCGAGAATCTCGGCCATGACCGGACCGTTGTCGAACTGACCGGCATTAGGCCCCTGATCGGACGCGCGGGTGCAGTAGGCGGCGTACAGTTCTTCACGCAAGGCGCGGTCGTTGGCGTAGGTCATCACCGCGTAGTAGCTGGGGAATTCCAGGGTGATCAGCCAACCGTCCAGCCCTTTGGCCTGGGCGGCGGCGGCCATCTGCGCCTTGGCCGACTCGGTCAGGCCGTCCAGCGCGGCTTCGTCGGTGACGTGCTTGGTCCAGGCTTGGGTGGCGTCGAGCAGTTGGTTGGAGAAGCGGCTGCCCAGTTCGCTGAGGGTGCTCTGCACGTGGGCGTAGCGCTGCTGTTTGTCGGGCGACAGATCGATGCCCGACAGACGGAAGTCGCGCAGGGCGTGTTCCAGAATGGTTTTCTGCGCCACGTCGAAACCGGCGGCTTCCGGGCTGTTGGCCAGCGCCTGGTAGGCGTCGAACAGCGCGCGGTTCTGCCCCAGTTCGGTGGCGTAGGCGCTCAGCGCCGGCAGGCACGATTCGTAGGCCTCGCGCAGCGCCTGGCTGTTGCACACCGCATTGAGGTGGCTGACCGGGCTCCAGGCCGCGCCCAGGCGGTCATTGAGTTCATCCATCGCCAGCACCAGGCCAGCCCAGGAGGGGTTCTTGCCCTGCTGCTCGAGGATATCGGCGATGGCCTTGCGGTTGTCGGCTAGGATCTGCTCGATCGCCGGCAGCACGTGTTCGGCACGGATCGCGGAGAAGGGCGGCAGGTCATGGGACTGCAGAAGCGGGTTGTTCGCACTCACGGTTCGGATACCTTGGCAGGAGAAACACTGCACCATCTTAATTACAATCGACGCCGACCGCAGCAGGCAGCCTGCCTATCGGCACTGTAGAGGAATACGATCATGGCCATCCGCACCTTTCGCGACCACACGCCAAGCCTCGGCCCACGCGCCTTCGTCGACCGTTCGGCGGTGGTGATCGGCGACGTGCAGCTCGGCGAGGACAGTTCGGTCTGGCCATTGACGGTGATTCGTGGCGACATGCACCGCATCCGTATCGGTGCGCGCACCAGCGTGCAGGATGGCAGTGTGCTGCACATCACCCATGCCGGGCCGTTCAACCCCGACGGCTTCGCGCTGATCATCGGCGACGAGGTGACCATCGGCCACGAGGTCATGCTGCACGGCTGCACCTTGGGCAACAGGATCCTGGTCGGCATGGGCAGCACGGTGATGGACGGCGCCATCGTCGAGGACGAGGTGATCATCGGCGCCGGCAGTCTGGTACCGCCCGGCAAGCGCTTGGTCAGCGGCTACCTGTATGTCGGCAGTCCGGTGAAGCAGGCCCGACCACTGAGCGAAAACGAACGCGCGTTCTTCGCCTACAGCGCCAACAACTATGTGAAGCTCAAGGACCAGCACCTGGCCGAAGGCTACGATCAACCGGAGCAACCCTGATCCATGCACCAGCAAACCGTTCTTTTCGACCTCGACGGCACCCTCACCGATCCACGCCTGGGCATTACCCGCTCGATCCAGTACGCGCTGGCCAAGCTGGGCATCGACGAGCCGGACCTGACCCGCCTGGAGCACTTCATCGGCCCACCGTTGCTCCAGGCGTTCATGCAGTTCTATGGCTTCGACGAGGCCAAGGCCTGGCAGGCGGTGAATTTCTACCGGGAGCGCTTCAAGGTCACCGGGCTGTACGAGAACCACGTGTTCGAAGGCGTGCCTGCGCTGCTGCAAGCCCTTACCGAGCAGGGCCGCACGCTGTATGTCGCCACCTCCAAGCCCTGGGAGTTCGCCCGCGAGATCGCCCGACACTTCGCCTTCGACCGGCACTTCAAAGTGATCTACGGCAGCGAGCTGGATGGCACGCGCACCAACAAGGTCGAGCTGATTCGCCATCTGCTGGATGAAGAGCGGCTGGATCCGGCGCAGACGCTGATGATCGGTGACCGCAAGCACGACCTGATCGGCGCCCACAGCAACGGCCTGCAGGCGGTCGCCGTGGGGTATGGCTTCGGCAGCCGCGAAGAGCTGGCCGCCGAGACCCCGGCCTTCCATTTCGAGACGGTGGCCGACCTGCACCGGGCCTTCCTGGCCGCTTGACCGCCACAAGGGCCGCCTGGCGGCCCCGAGCGCTACCGGCTTGCGCCCAACCGCTGCAACGCCGCCTGGCGCTCATCGACCGGCAGTCGCCCTACGTCCTCGACCCGCCGATAGAATTTCGTCCAATCCCCGCCGACCTCGCGGTACAGCGCGGCGAAGGCCGGCACCCACTGGTCATACAGCCCGAACGGCAACAGCTTGGCGTTGCTCATCGGTCCATAGACCCAGGCGTCGTAGCGTGTATCGCCGCCCCAGTCGCGGTCGCGTATCTGTCGGTAGTCCCGGCGCAGGCGCTGGAACTCGGCTTGCTTGGCCACGCGCTTTTCGCCATCGCTCGATGGCTGCGCGTAGATCGCCTGCAGTCGATCGCGGCTGGCCAGCACCAGGCGCACGAACTGCTCACGCTGACCTGCGCCATCCTCATGTTCAGCCGGTAGCCCGCGCGCCCGGCGCCATTGGCGAGTGCCCTCCTGCTCGACGAAGGTGGCGAAAGACTCGTTGAACGCGGTGTCGTCCTTCACGTAGAAGCGCTGATGCGCCAACTCGTGGAAGATCAAGGTGGCCAGCCGCTCATCGTCCCAGCGCAGCATCGACGAGAGAAGCGGATCGTCGAACCAGCCCAGTGTGGAATAGGCCTCCACGCCCCCTACATAGACATCCAGCCCTTCCTGGCGCATCACCGCCGCCGCCCCACGCGCCGCGCCCTGGTGGTAATAGCCCCGGTAGGCTACGCACCCGGCGATGGGAAAACAGTGGGTGATGGGCTGCAGAGACAGCTCTGGCGTGGCGAAGACGTTCCACACCACATAGGGGCGGCCGAGGTCGGCGTAGACGCGATAGCTGCGGTTATCCGGCAGTTTCAGCCGCTCGCTGGCAAAGACGCGGGCCTGCTCGGCCTGGGTCAGGCGTTGGCGCAGCCGTGGGTCGGTGGCCGGATTGGCCACCACCTGCTCGACCGGTTGGCGCGCACGCAGCAGTTGCCATTGCCCTTGGGCCAGTTGCCCGTAATAACCCACAGTGCCGCAGCCGCTGATCAGCAGCGCCGCCGCCAGCGGAACAAACACCGTGAAAACGCGGTCCAGAGCCCGGCGGCCTGAGCGCTGTCGTGCAAAACGTCGAACCATAGGGGCTGTTCATCCCGCTCAAGGCCAGTGCGTGCCAAGACTATCTTGCCAAGGGACCTTTTCGCCATGCGTACACTGTTTGCCATCGGCACCTTCGGGCTGCTGGGCGCCTGCTCCACCTTGCCCGACCCGGACCCCAACCAGGCCTGGGTCGATCTCGCCCCGGGCGATGACACCTCGCTGCACGCCGTGCAGGTCGATGAACGCGATTGGAGCGACAACCGTTATTTCGAAGTCCCGCCCGGTCGCCATGAGCTGACCGTGCGCTACCAATTTCCAGTGTCGCCGAGCAACATCGGCCCGGTCGCAGAACCGCTGTGGCGCGACTGCCAACTCAACCTCACCTTCAAGGACTTCAACGCCGGGCAGCGTTATCGCCTGCAAGCGGGCAGTATCGGCTTGCGGCCTTGGGTGAAGCTTTATGACGGGCAGCAGAAACTCATGGGACAAGGCGAGCCAGCGGGGTGCCAGCATGGCTGATCGACGCTATGCTTGTGCCTTGTGACCCGCAAGCGGAGCTTCACCATGCGCCAGCCCATGATGCTGTTCGCCCTCAGTGCACTGGGGGCTTGCGCCAGCCCCTTGCCCCCGAAAGATCCGGCCCAGGCGTGGATCGACCTCTACACCGTCACACCGGGTCGCGTGATCATGGCCGACAAGCTCGACGGCAAGCGCCTCGATGACGGCCGATACTTCCAGGTCGCCCCCGGCCGTCACGAGCTGGTGGTGCGCTTCGACTACGAACTTACAGCGGGCCTGTTCACCACCAGCCCAACCGAGCGCACGTGTTACCTGACTGTGCGCTTCGACGACTTCAAAGCTGGTGAGCATTACCGCCTGGAAGCGCGGGCACCGGCGATGCAGCCGCAGCTGTACCTCTACGATGCCGATCGTCAGGTGCTGGTGGACGAGCCTGCCGAGGTGTTCTGTATTCCTTGAAAGCAGCGGGGCCACTCGGCGTGGCCCCAGGGCTTATTCATCATTCTTCTGGTAGATGATCTTGCGGGTACCGTTATCGCAACTGCCGACGACCATGTTCTGGTCGCTGACTTCGCTGTTGGAGACGATTTCCAGCGTGTAGGAGGGCACTCCAGCGGCCTGGATCTTGGCTTCGATCTCAGCCTTGAGTTCCTCGCAAGGCTTGGGTGCGGCCAATACCGAAGTGGCCACCAGCGAGCCCAGAACGACGGATGCTACGCGGATCATGGAACGGCTCCTGAAGGGGCAGGCAATCTGCCGACCCCTGCAGAGTACAACAAAGCCCGGCTTACGAAAGCAGGGTGGCGTCGAGGGTGATCTTCGCGTTGAGCAGCTTGGACACCGGGCAACCGGCCTTGGCCTTGTTGGCAATGTCATGGAACTGCTGATCGCTGGCGCCCGGCACCTTGGCCTTGAGAATCAGGTGCACGGCCGTGATAGCGAACCCGTCATCCTGCTTTTCGAGGGTGACTTCGGCGGTGGTATCGATACGCTCGGGCGTGAGTTTTTCTTCGCCCAGCATCATCGACAAGGCCATGGAGAAGCAGCCGGCATGCGCCGCACCAATCAGCTCCTCCGGGTTGGTCCCCGGCAACCCCTCGAAACGGGTGTTGAAACCGTAGGGGTTCTGCTTCAGCGAGCCGCTCTCGGTGGACAGCCGGCCCTTGCCATCCTTGAGCCCACCTTCCCAGATCGCCGATGCTGTCTTTTTCATGTTGCCTCCTGGACATACGGTTAAGGTCTACAAGGTTCTGAGGCTCCACCCCACAGCAAGTTCAGACCAATCCACAGTCTGCCATTGAATCGTTCAAGCAGCGCCCATACAGAGAACTGTAAGGCCCATTGGCCAACCCACTGCCTGCGGAGGTTGCGATGACGCAGCTGCATGACCTGAAGATCTCCACCCTCGACCTGGTACCGGTGCGCGCCGACAGCGGCCCGGCCCAGTCCCTGCACAACGCTCTGGACCTGGCCCGGCATGTCGAACGCCTGGGCTACCACCGCTTCTGGGTGGCCGAGCACCACAACATGGATGGCATCGCCAGCTCGGCGACCTCGGTGCTGATCGGCTATCTGGCTGGCGGCACCTCGCGCATCCGCATCGGCTCGGGCGGCGTGATGCTGCCCAACCACGCACCGTTGGTGATCGCCGAACAGTTCGGCACCTTGGCCAGCCTTTATCCCGGTCGCATCGACCTGGGCCTGGGCCGTGCGCCGGGTTCCGACCAGATGACCGCCCGCGCCCTGCGCCGCGAGCGATCGGGCAGTGCTGACGATTTCCCCGATGATGTCGAGGAGCTGTCACGCTACCTCGGCCCGCGCACCGACGACCAGAAGGTCATCGCCGTGCCCGGCCACGACACCGAGGTGCCGATGTGGCTGCTCGGTTCTAGTCTGTTCAGCGCCCAGTTGGCCGGTATGCGCGGCATGCCTTACGCCTTCGCCTCGCACTTCGCACCGCGCTACATGCATGAGGCGATCCGCATCTACCGCGATCACTTCAAACCCTCGACCACGCTGGACAAACCCTACGTCATGCTGGGCATTCCGATGGTGGTGGCGGAAACGGACGAGCAGGCCGAGTACCTGGCTACGTCGGTGTACCAGCGCATCCTCGCGCTGATTCGCGGGCAGAGCCTGATGCAGCGCCCGCCGGTGAAGAGCATGGACGGCCTGTGGCTGCCGCACGAACGCGACGCGGTGGGGAGTTTCCTCGGCCTGGCGATGATCGGCAGCCCGGCGAAAGTCAGGGCTAAAGTTGAAGTGCTGCTGGAGCAGACCGGCGCGGATGAGCTGATCTTCACCTGCGACCTTTACGAGCATGCCGATCGCTTGCGCTCCTACGCGTTGCTGGCGCAGGCCTTGAAGGCTTGAGGCATCAGGAACGACAAAGCCGCTACCTTGCAATAGCGGCTTTGTCATGAAACGTGATCGATTCGCGAGGCGCGATGAGTGGGCGCCCGCATCGCCTCAACCGCGCTTGTAGCTGATTTCCTTGGTATCGCCTTCGCAAGTGCCTACGACCTTGTCCTTGGCGGTACCTTTGTCGACGATATCCAGCGTGTAGCTTTGCACACCCTTGGCATCGAGCTTGCTCGCAATCTCAGCCTTGAGTTCTTCACACGGCTTGCCGGCCGCCATTGCGCTGCCTGCAAGCACCATCAAACCTGCTGCGAGAAACACTTTCTTCATCGTTGTCGTTCCTTGTGCGGATCAAAAAAGCAGAGTAGGGCAGCGGCCCATCCCGGTGCCCCTGGAAACTCATACCCTATAACGCCGATACAGGCCAGCGCGGCGCTGTTTTCAGCTGTTGGCGATACGGAAACCGACCTTCAGCGTGACCTGATAATGAGCCACTTTGGCATTCTCGATATGGCCACGGGTTTCGACCACTTCGAACCACTGCATGTGCTGGATGCTCTGGGAGGCCTCCGACAGCGCATTGTTGATGGCGTCTTCGATGCTGGTGGTCGAGGAACCGACGATTTCGACCTTCTTGTAGGTGTGATGCTCGGACATGGATGCGCTCCTTGGATCAAGTGTCTGACAGGGCCGGACAGCCCAGGCCTGGTTTACCTGCGAGCCTGGAATCGCCTGGAAAGTTCGATCGCACTTTCGCGCCGCAGCGCAGTCGCACCTATATCACCCCTACTCAGCGAAGGAGAGTCCACATGGCCCGTAATGCACTGCGCAAGACCTCACTGGAAAGCATGGAAGCCGAGATCGAAAGCCTGCTCAAGACCCTGGAAGAGCTCAAGGGCGACGCTTCGGAAGAAACCCAGAAAACCATGAAGGCCCTGCGCGGCAACGCTCAGAACGCCCTGAAGCATTCGCGCAACCTGCTGACGGACGCTTACGAGGAAGTGAAGACCCGCACCAAGGAAACCGGCATAGCCACCCGCGACTACGCTCAAGAGCACCCTTGGACCACCGCTGGCGTTGCCGTTGGCGCCCTGGGCCTGCTGGCTGCCTTCCTGCTGTGCCGTCGTAACTAAGCCTTTACCGCTAAGCCGGCCCTACTCAGCCGGCCCTTGCAACTCCTGGCGCAGCCACTGCGCCAGTTGCTCGGCGCGCCCATCTGCGGCGCGTCGAGGCACCCACAACGCCAGCGCCGCCGGTGTCGGGGAGAAGCCCCAAGGTGCAGCCAGGCGTCCAGCCCGCAAATCGTCCGCCACCAATGGTTGCGGGGCGATCGCCACACCCAGTCCTGCCATCGCCGCTTCCAACAGATAGTACAAATGCTCGAACGCCTGACCGTAGGTCAGCGCGTCAGGGGCGAGCCCGTGGTGTGTGGCCCATGTCGGCCAAGCCTGGGGCCGAGAGGTGGTGTGCAATAGCGCTTCGCCTAGCAATGCCGGCGCGGGTGCGTCGCACAACTGGGCGAATCTCGGAAAATGGGGACTGACCACCGGCCCGATACGCTCTTGCGCCAGCACATGCACCTGCATGTCGCTCGGCCACGGTGGTTCGGCGTACACCAGCAACGCGTCGAGTCCCGGACGCCGTGGATCGAGGTCGCCTTCCCCAGCCGACAGGTGCAGTCGCAGGTGCGGCAGGTCGGCCTGCAAACGCCCCAGACGCGGAATGAACCAACGTGCCAGTAGACTGCCAGAACAGCCCAGCACGAAGGGCGCCTGGCTAGGATCGCGACTCAACTCGCTGCAGACGCCACGCAGCCGGTCGAACGCCTCCACGCTGGCATCACGCAAGCGGATGCCGGCATCTGTGAGTTTGACGCCACGGCCGTCCTTGACGAACAAGGCCACCCCCAAATGCGCTTCGAGCCCCTTGATCTGGCGGCTCACCGCGCCATGGGTGACATGCAGCTGTTCTGCCGCTTGGCTGACGCTGTTCAGCCGAGCAGTGACCTCAAAGGCCCGCAGGGCATTGAGCGGTGGGAGATCTTGACCCATGACGTGTGAGTTTTCCTGACGTGTTGCTGCAATCTTATCGGTTTTCAGCGCGACCAGGGCTGGGTAGAGTAAAGCCCATCGACCGGTGGCATGCCGCACGGTCCTCTCTTTTCGAATCCAGATGGAGCGCCCCATGACCCAGCCCAAATACCGTCCCGGCCCCGACGCCAACGGCCTGTTCGGTTCGTTCGGCGGCCGCTACGTGGCCGAAACCCTGATGCCCCTGGTGCTGGACCTGGCCCGCGAATACGAAGCGGCCAAAGCGGACCCTGAATTCCTCGAGCAACTGGCGTATTTCCAGCGCGACTACATCGGTCGGCCCAACCCGCTGTACTTCGCCGAGCGCCTGACCGAACACTGCGGCGGCGCGAAGATCTTCCTCAAGCGCGAAGAGCTCAACCACACGGGCGCGCACAAGGTGAACAACTGCATCGGCCAGGTCCTGCTGGCCAAGCGCATGGGCAAGAAGCGCCTGATCGCCGAGACCGGCGCCGGCATGCACGGCGTGGCCACCGCCACCGTCGCTGCGCGCTTCGGCCTGCCCTGCGTGATCTACATGGGCGCCACCGACATCGAGCGTCAGCAGGCCAACGTGTTCCGCATGAAGCTGCTGGGCGCCGAGATCGTCCCGGTCACTGCCGGCACCGGCACCCTCAAGGACGCCATGAACGAGGCGCTGCGCGACTGGGTCACCAACGTCGATGACACCTTCTACCTGATCGGCACCGTCGCCGGCCCTCACCCGTATCCGGCGATGGTGCGTGACTTCCAGTCGATCATCGGCAAGGAAACCCGCGCCCAGTTGCAAGAGAAGGAAGGTCGCCTGCCCGACAGCCTGGTCGCCTGCGTCGGCGGTGGTTCCAACGCCATGGGCCTGTTCCACGATTTCCTCGAAGATGACAGCGTGCAGATCATCGGCGTCGAAGCTGGCGGACACGGTGTGCACACCGACAAGCACGCAGCCAGCCTCAACGGCGGGGTACCGGGCGTGCTGCACGGCAACCGCACTTACCTGCTGCAGGATGCCGACGGCCAGATCACCGATGCCCACTCCATTTCCGCCGGCCTGGACTATCCCGGCATCGGCCCGGAGCACGCCTACCTGCACGAAGTGAAGCGCGTCGAGTACGTCAGCATCACCGACGACGAGGCCCTGGACGCCTTCCACGCCACCTGCCGCCTGGAAGGCATCATCCCGGCCCTGGAAAGCGCTCACGCCCTGGCCGAAGCGCTCAAGCGCGCGCCGAGCCTGCCCAAGGATCACTTGATGGTCGTGTGCCTGTCCGGCCGCGGCGACAAAGACATGCACACCGTGATGAATCACATGGCAGCCCAGGAGAAACAGGCATGAGCCGTCTTCAACAACGCTTCGCCGAGCTGAAGGCCGAAGGCCGCTCGGCACTGGTCACCTTCGTCACTGCAGGCGATCCGGGCTACGAAGCTTCGCTGGAAATCCTCAAGGGTTTGCCCGATGCCGGTGCCGACGTGATCGAACTGGGCATGCCGTTCACCGACCCCATGGCCGATGGCGTGGCCATCCAGCTCGCCACCCTGCGTGCGCTGGAAGCCGGCCAGACCCTGGCGAAAACCCTGCAGATGGTTCGTGAATTCCGCGTTGGCAACCAGACCACGCCGATCGTGCTGATGGGCTACTACAACCCCATCCATCGCTATGGCGTGCAAGCCTTCGTCGCCCAGGCCCAGGAAGCCGGGGTCGATGGCCTGATCATCGTCGACCTGCCGCCGGAGCACGACGCCGAGCTGGCCACCCCGGCCCAGGCTGCCGGCATCGACTTCATCCGCCTGACCACGCCGACCACCGACGATGCACGCCTGCCGCGTGTGCTGGAGCGCAGCTCCGGCTTCGTCTACTACGTGTCGGTGGCAGGTGTGACCGGTGCCGGCTCAGCCACCACCGAACACGTACAGGACGCCATCGCCCGCCTGCGTCGCCACACGGACCTGCCGATCAGCGTCGGCTTCGGCATCCGCACGCCGGAGCAGGCGGCGGCTATCGCCAGACTCTCCGATGGCGTAGTGGTGGGTTCGGCACTGGTCGACAAGATCGCCCAGGCAAAAACGCCCGGCCAGGCGGTCACCGATGTGCTGAGCCTGTGCTCGGCGCTGGCTGAGGGCGTACGCGGCGCTCGTCGCTGATCTAGCGTTACGCTCATCGTGGGTGAATCCGCTCTGCCAGGAGCGGATTGACTCGCAATGAGGTCACAAACCGCCACGCTCCTGCTCCAGCCACTCCACGAACCGCCCGATCAATGCCCCGCGTCGCTTACGCGGCGGCAGCACCACGTAATAGCCACGCGCCGAGCGCAAGCTGCCGTGCAGTGGCTGGCACAACAAGCCTTGCTCGACCAGCCCATCCACCAGATGACGCCAACCGATGGCCACGCCCTGTCCGGCGATTGCCGCCTGGATCAACAAGGTGTAGTTGTCGAAACGCAGCTGTCCCGGCGGCGGCGGGCTGACCAGGCCAAGCCCGCGAAACACGCCGCTCCAGTCGAACCAGCGGCTCGTTTGCTCGCCGCGTAAGTGCAGCAGCGGTAGTCGTTGCAGGGCCTCGGCTGCCAGCGGTCGGTCTGGGGCCAGGGCAGGGCTGCACACCGGGAACACTTCCTCGTCGAACAACCAGCGGCTCTCGCCATGCTGAAAGCGGCCATCGCCGAACAGCACCGCGACGTCGATGTCCGGCCTCAGCATGGCCTGGCTGCGCTCACCGGTCACCAGACTCACGTCCACCTGTGGATAAGCCTCACGAAAGCGTTGCAGCCGTGGCATCAGCCAAAACGCAGCGAAGGCGAAATCGGTGGCCACCTGCAGCACCTCGTGCTGAGTGCGCCCCGTGGCGTCGGCCACCCCCGCGTCCATCGCCTGCAATGCCCCGTGAACCTGCTCGAACAATGTCTGGCCCGCCTCGGTCAGCTCGATGCCGCGGTAAATGCGGTCGAACAAGCGCGTGGCCAGTTGCAGTTCCAGGCGCTTGATCTGCTGGCTCACCGCCGGCTGGGTAGTGCCCAACTCCAGTGCTGCCGGTGTGAAGCCGCGCAGGCGCGCAGCGGCTTCGAAGACGCGCAAGCTCTCCAGCGACAGTCCCGCCAGGTGATCGAACATAAGCTCAGCTAATCCCAGTCATTGCCCGGCATGGGCTTTACCCACTTTTTCATGGACTTCACTCTTGAACGCAGAGATTACACATAACCTTCAACGATGGAAGGCCCCCATGAAACGACCGAACATCCTCTTCATCATGGCCGATCAGATGGCCGCGCCGCTGCTGCCGATTCATGGCCCGTCCCCCATCAAAATGCCCCACTTGGCGCGCCTGGCCGAGCAGGCGGTGGTCTTCGATTCGGCCTACTGCAACAGCCCGCTGTGCGCCCCATCGCGTTTCACCCTGGTCAGCGGCCAGTTGCCCAGCCGCATCGGCGCCTACGACAACGCCGCCAATTTCCCCGCCGACGTGCCCACCTACGCCCACTACCTGCGCTCGCTGGGTTACCGCACGGCACTGTCGGGCAAGATGCATTTCTGCGGTCCGGATCAACTGCATGGCTACGAAGAACGCCTGACCAGCGACATCTATCCGGCCGACTACGGCTGGGCGGTGAACTGGGATGCCCCCGACGAGCGCCCGAGCTGGTACCACAACATGTCCTCGGTGCTTCAGGCCGGACCTTGCGTGCGCACCAACCAGCTGGATTTCGACGAGGAAGTGGTGTTCAAGGCGCGACAGTACCTCTACGACCATGTGCGCGAGGACGACGGCCGTCCCTTCTGCCTGACCGTGTCGATGACCCACCCGCACGATCCTTACACCATCCCCAAGGCGTACTGGGATCTCTACGAGGCTGTGGATATCCCGCTGCCCCGCGACAGCTACGCCCAGCACGAGCAGGATCCACACGCGCAACGGCTGCTCAAGGTCTATGACTTGTGGGACAAGCCGCTGCCTGTGGACAAGATCCGCGACGCGCGCCGCGCCTACTTCGGCGCCTGCAGCTATGTCGACGACAACATCGGCAAGCTGTTGCATACCTTGGAAGAGTGCGGTCTGGCCGATGACACGATCATCGTGTTCTCCGGCGATCATGGCGACATGCTCGGCGAACGGGGCCTCTGGTACAAAATGCATTGGTTCGAAATGGCTGCGCGAGTGCCGCTGCTGGTGCACGCGCCTCAGCGCTTCGCCGCCGCACGGGTGAGCGCCAGCGTGTCCACCTGCGATCTGCTGCCAACGCTGGTGGAATTGGCCGGCGGCGCTGTGGATAACCAACTGCACCTCGATGGCCGTTCGCTGCTCGGCCATCTGCAAGGGCAGGGCGGGCATGACGAGGTGATTGGCGAATACATGGCCGAAGGCACGGTCGGGCCGCTGATGATGATCCGTCGTGGCGCCTACAAGTTCGTGTACAGCGAAGACGACCCGTGTCTACTCTATGACCTGAGTCACGACCCGCACGAGCGGGAGAACCTCGCCGGCAGCCCGGATCATCAGGCGCTGCTGCAGGCATTTGTCGATGAAGCCCATCAGCGCTGGGATATTCCCACCCTGCGCCAGCAGGTGCTGGCCAGTCAGCGCCGCCGCCGCCTGGTGGGCGAAGCACTGGCCATCGGCAAGCTGAACAGCTGGGACCACCAACCGATGGTGGATGCCAGCCAACAGTACATGCGCAACCACATCGATCTCGACGACCTCGAGCGCAAGGCACGTTATCCACAGCCCGCCCCCCTGGATTGAGAAAAGAGGCCGCCATGCAGATGTTCTCCACCGCCGTACTCGCCATGACCTTGAGCCTGAGCGCCTTGAGCGCCCAGGCCGCCGACGACGACAAGCAGTGCAGCACCGTGAAACTCGCCGACCCCGGCTGGAGCGATATCGCCTCCACCAACGCCATCGCCCGGCTGCTGTTCGAACCGCTGGGCTACCAGGTGAAGATCGAGACGCTCGCGGTGCCGATCATCTACGGCGGCCTGAAGGACGGCAGCGTCGATGCCTTTCTCGGCAACTGGATGCCGGCGCAACAGGGTTTCCATGACAAATTCGTCGCCAGCGGCCAAGTGAAACAATGGTCGCGCAACCTGCAAGGCACCGAGTTCACCCTGGCCGTTCCGGATTACGTGTGGAATGCCGGCATCAAGGACTTCGCCGACCTCAACACGCACGCCGAGGCGTTCGGCAAGAAACTCTACGGCATTGGTGCAGGGGCCCCGGCCAACCTGTCGCTCAAGGACATCATCGAGCAGAACGCCTTCGACCTCGGGCAATGGAAGCTGGTGGAGTCCAGTGAACAGGGCATGCTGTCGCAGGTCGATCGGGCGGTGAAGAACGACAAGTACATCGTGTTCCTGGGCTGGACGCCGCACCCGATGAACGTGAAGCTGAAGATGCGTTACCTCACCGGTGGCGAGAAATGGTTCGGTAGCACAGGCGAGGTATTCACCTTGGTGCGCAACGGTTATCCCCAAGCCTGCCCGAATGCAGCCAAGCTGTTGAGCAACCTGACCTTCACCCTCGACATGGAAAACGCGATCATGGCCGAGGTTGTGGATAAAAAGATCAGCTTCGATCAGGCGGCTCAGCAGTGGGTCAAAGCGCACCCTGAGGTGCTCGACGCATGGTTGGCCGGCGTCAGCGGCAAGGATGGCGGTACGGCGCTGGAGGCGGTGAAGGCCGCAATGCGCTAGGGTCTGTTTCGTGTAGAGGCCAATGAACCTTCGGAATTGTCGATATGCCATGCGTCGCTTGAACCCCCTGCTGCCCTTTTTGGCCTGGCTGCCCCGCCTGAGCGGGCGTAGCCTGCGCCAGGATCTGCTGGTGGGGCTGAGCGGGGCGATTCTCGCCCTGCCGCAATCCATCGCCTACGCCCTGATCGCCGGGTTGCCCGCTGAATACGGGCTGTATGCGGCCATCGTGCCGGTGCTGGTCGCCTGCCTGTGGGGCTCCTCGTGGCATTTGATCTGTGGCCCCACCGCCGCGATCTCCATCGTGCTGTACGCCAGCGTCAGTCCACTGGCCATCGCCGGCAGCAGCGACTACGTCACCTTGATCCTGCTGCTGACGTTCCTCGGCGGCGTGTTCCAGCTCGTGCTGGGGCTGCTGCGGTTCGGCACGCTGGTGAACTTCGTCTCCCATTCCGTGGTGCTGGGTTTCACCCTCGGCGCCGCGGTGGTCATCGCGCTCGGCCAGTTGCCCAACCTGCTGGGCATGCACCTGCCCAGCCAGGCCACCGCGCTGAAAACCGCGCAAGACCTGTTCGAGCACCTGCGCGAGGTGGACCTGCCCTCGCTGGCGCTGGGCCTGGCCACGCTGGCCATCGGGATCGCCCTCAAACTCTGGCGTCCGCGCTGGCCGGCGCTGTTGCTCAGCCTGGTGCTGGTCAGTCTGGTGGCCTGGACACTGCCCGGCTACTTCGGCCATGTGCCCCGCGTGCCGGCCTTCATCGGCCAACTACCGCCGCTGAGCCCGCTGCCGCTGCTGGACCTGGAGCTGATCCTGCGCCTGCTGCCCAGCGCCGTGGCGGTCGGCATGCTCGGCCTGGTGACCAGCTTGTCCATCGCCCGCTCGCTGTCGGCGCGTTCGGAACAGTTGATCGATGCCGACCAGGAAATCCGCGCGCAAGGCTTGTCCAACATGGTCGGCGCGTTCTTTTCGGGGTATCTGTCTTCCGGCTCCTTCACCCGCTCGGGACTGAGCTTCGACGCCGGTGCCCGCTCGCCGATGGCCGGGGTGTTCTCGGCCTTGTGGGTGGCGCTGTTCGCGGTGGTCGGCGCCGGGCTGATCGCCCATCTGCCCATTCCGGCGATGGCCGGCAGCATTCTGCTGATCTGCTGGGGACTGGTGGATCGCCGCGCCATCGCGGCGCTGTTCCGGGTCAGCCGGGCGGAATTCGCGGTCATGGCGCTGACCGCTGCGGCCACGCTGCTCTTGGAGTTGCAGACCGCAATCTATGCCGGGGTGCTGGCCTCGCTGTTCTTCTACCTCAAGCGCACCTCACGCCCGCGCATCCAGCACAGCCGCGAAGAGCAGACGGACGTGCTGCGGGTCGGCGGCTCGATCTTCTTCGGTGCGGCGCACTACCTGCAGGTGCGCTTGCAAGCCTGCCAGGGCCCGCACGTGGTGATTGACGCGCGGCAGATCAACTTCATCGACTATTCCGGGGTGGACATGCTGCACCGTGAAGCACGGCGGCTGCAGCGCAACGGCGGCAGCCTGACCTTGCGCGGCGCCAGGCCCCAGGTGGAGGAGGAGTTGCAGAAGCTGGAGGGGGTGCAGGGGTGCCCCATTCGTTTCCAGGAATGAACCACCCCTGACAGGCTAGCCGCGTGCCAACTGTCGGCGCAGTTCGTCCAGCACCGGCCCGGTCTCGGGCCGAACGCCACGCCACACAAAGAACGCCTCGGCGGCCTGCTCGGCGAGCATCCCCAGCCCGTCCAGCACCTGCACGGCGCCCAGGCGAGTGGCCCACTGGCAGAAGGGCGTAGGCTCTTTGCCATACATCATGTCGTAGCACACCGTGCGCCCGGCCTCGACCAAGGTGTCGGCGATCGACGGCAACTCACCGGAGAGGCTGGCCGAGGTGGCATTGATGATCACATCGACCGGCTCGTGCAACCAGGCGAAGCCGCTGGCCACCACCGGCCCCAACTCGTCGAATTCGTGGGCTAGTCGCTCGGCCTTTTCCACCGTGCGGTTGGCGATCACCAGTGATTGCAGTCGGTGGGCGAGGATCGGCTCCAGCACACCGCGCACCGCGCCCCCGGCACCGAGCACGAGCACGCGCTTGCCCGCGAGGCTGACGCCGGCATTGACCGTCAGATCGCGTACCAAGCCGGCACCGTCGGTATTGTCGCCCTGCAGGCTGCCGTCAGCCAGCTTGCTCAGGGTGTTCACCGCCCCGGCGCGCTGTGCACGCGGAGTGAGGCTGTCGCACAGGCGATAGGCCTCTTCCTTGAAAGGGACGGTGACGTTGGCGCCACTGCCCTGCTTGAAGAAGCCGCGCGCGCAGTCGCTGAAGTCGTCCAATGGCGCCAGCAGCGTGCGGTATTCCAGGTCCTGGCCGGTCTGGTCGGCGAACAGCCGGTGGATCAGCGGCGACTTGCTGTGGCCGATGGGGTTGCCGAAAACGACGTACTGGTCCATGCACTCTCCTCGCTTATCCACAGGTGGGCTGGCCGAGCCAGTCGCGGTCCTGCAGGAAGTAATCGGTCAGGCGCGCTTCCTCGCTGCCGGTCTCCGGTTTCCAGTCATAGCCCCAGCGCACCTGCGGCGGCAACGACATGAGAATCGACTCGGTGCGCCCGCCGGACTGCAGGCCGAACAGCGTGCCGCGGTCGTAGACCAGGTTGAATTCCACGTAGCGACCACGGCGGAACTCCTGGAATTCGCGCTGCTCAGCCGTCCAGGGCATGGCCTTGCGCCGCTGCACGATGGGCAGGTAGGCATCGATATAGGCGTCGCCAATGGCGCGGATGAAGGCGAAGCAGGTGTCGAAGTCCCACTCGTTCAGGTCATCGAAGAACAGCCCGCCGATGCCGCGAGGCTCGCCGCGGTGCTTGAGGTGGAAGTAGCGGTCGCACCAGGCCTTGTAGCGCGGATACACCTCGGCGCCGAAGGGCGCGCAGGCCTGTTCGGCCACCCGGTGCCAGTGAATGCAGTCTTCCTCGTTGCCGTAATAGGGCGTCAGGTCGAAACCGCCGCCGAACCACCACACCGGTTCCTCGCCCTCCTTCTCGGCGCTGAAGAAGCGCACGTTGGCGTGGGAGGTGGGCACGTGCGGGTTGTGCGGGTGAATCACCAGCGACACGCCAAGCGCCTCGAAGCCTCGCCCGGCCAGCTCCGGGCGGTGTGCACTGGCCGACGGTGGCAGGCCAGCGCCGAACACGTGGGAGAAGTTCACGCCGCCTTTCTCGATCACCTGGCCCTCGCCGATCACCCGCGTGCGTCCCCCGCCACCGGCTTCGCGCACCCAGGCGTCCTCGACGAAGCGGGCGCCACCGTCCTCGGCTTCGAGGGCGGCGCAGATGCGGTCTTGCAGGTCGAGCAGGTAGGCCTTCACGGCCTCGGTACGGCGGGTCATCGGATCACCTGGGAGGGGCAGGGTGGAATGGGCGGCGTAGCATACCATCGGCCAAGGCTACGTCGCAGTTGACGGCCGTCAAGCAAAGGCGTCCGATGGAAGACCTTTTGCGACGATGACGACAGGAGAGTGCGATGGCCAAGCGAATCGAGTTCAGCCAGCATGGCGGCCCGGAAGTCCTGCAGTGGGTCGAGTTCGACCCCGCCCCACCGGGACCGCAGCAGGTGCGCGTACGCAACCAGGCGGTCGGCCTGAACTTCATCGACACCTATTTCCGTGGCGGGCTGTACGCGCCGCCGTCCCTGCCGTCCGGGCTGGGCACCGAAGGCGCCGGGGTGGTCGAGGCAGTGGGCGAGGGGGTCAGCCGGCTGCAGGTCGGCGACCGGGTGGCCTATGCGGGCGGCCCGCTGGGCGCCTACAGCGAAGTGCACACCCTGCCGGAAGCGAACCTGGTCAAGCTGCCGGAGAGCATCAGCTTCGAACAGGCCGCCGCCGTCATGCTCAAGGGCCTGACCACCCAGTACCTGCTCAAGCAGACCTACGCGGTGCAGCCGGGCGACATCATCCTGTTCCATGCCGCCGCCGGTGGGGTCGGTTCGCTGGCCTGCCAGTGGGCCAAGGCGCTGGGCGCCAAACTGATCGGCACCGTCGGCTCGGCCGAGAAAGCCGAGCGGGCCAAAGCCTTGGGCGCCTGGGCGACCATCGACTACAGCCACGAAGACGTGGCCCAGCGTGTGCTCGAACTGACCGACGGCAAGAAGTGCCCGGTGGTGTACGACGGTGTGGGTGCCGACACCTGGCTGACGTCCCTCGACTGCCTGCGCCCGCGCGGCCTGATGGTCAGTTTCGGCAACGCCTCTGGCGCCGTCACCGGCGTCAACCTGGGCATCCTGTCGCAGAAGGGCTCGCTGTACGTCACCCGCCCGACACTGGCCACCTACGCCAACACGGCCGAAAACACCCAGGCCATGGCCGACGACCTGTTCGCGATGATCGCCAGCGGCAAGCTGGTGGTGGACATTCAGCAACGCTATCCGTTGAGCGAAGCGGCCAAGGCGCAGGAGGCGCTGTCGGGGAGGCGCACGGTGGGGTCGACGGTGTTGGTGCCGTGACTTCATTTTGATCGAAGCCGATGCCGAGTCGTTCGGCTCGTATCGTGAGCGCCCGTTGTCAATCGTAATGAAAACGACACTGCAATATCGTCAGCTTTCCACCTTCGTAGAAATAAACCAGGCGATGCTCACGAGTAATCCGCCGAGACCAGAATCCAGACAAGTCTCCTTTAAGCGGCTCTGGCTTACCCGTACCTCTAAATGGGGTACGGCAACATTCGCGGATGAGTAAATTGATCGCCTCGAATATCACCGGATCAGCCGCTCGCCAGTGGTGAAAGTCGTCCCATCCTTCCGCAGTGAACGCCACGCTCACAGCGTTTCGTGCCTCAGTCTTGTTGCGCTGCTTTGACTTCATGTTCATTGATGATCAGCTCATGGGCAGAGGGCTCGCCCGACCGAAGCTGCTCGATAGAGGAACGTAGGCGCTTGGCATTAGCTGAAGAACTCAGCAGGTAGAGAGTTTCCTGCATCCCGTTGTAGTCCTCGAGAGATAGCATGACCACAGGTTCACCGCGTTGGCGCGTAATGACTGCGGGTTCGTGGTCACGGCATACGTCATCCATCGTTTGTTTCAGATCGGCGCGCGCTTGGCTAAAGGTGATTACATGCATTATCCAATCCTTCCCGAATAACAGAGGCAAGAGGAGAGCTAACATTGTACAATGTATGGTACAAACATCAATAGGTGCTGTATTGACTTCGTTGCCTATCCAAGAAGGATTTTTCCGCACAGCTTGAGGAGCCTATTGCCAAATGACTCTCCAGAAAACTTCGTAAATTCTGCGAAGCACGTAGGGCCATTCCGTGAAAGCCAACTGTCACTCAGTCCGATGACTCGACGGAGTCCGGCGGTGATTCGATAGCGTCCAGCATCGCTTCCACCAGCCCTTCGGCCATTTCCAGTGAATGCAGGCTCGCCCAGAACAGGCCTCGACCGTCGTCGCGCAGATGGTCGAGGGCCTTGATACCGGCGTCGTAGGCGCAACGTAGGTACAGCGCGACGTGGACGAGTGCGTCGTGGGGGGCGATATCGGGGTTTACGCTGAAGAGCGGAGGGTGGCCGGCGTCGCAGCGGCCGAAGGGGTGGGGAGCCGTTGAAGGTAGCGGCGGGTCAGGTACGATTTTCTTCATGAGGCGCTCCTGAACGTGAAGCTGTCACCTGTCCGTTACCACACGGGTTGGGTGGCAGCTGTACGCGGGGTGGTAAACCGGGCAGGAGGCTTATTCCCGGCAGGCACAAGGCCTCCCGCGCACAGCCGCCATGGCTGTGAACCACCTGAAACATCCGGGTTACCACACCCGATCGCCAACATGTTCGGCGACGATCAGCAGCCTAGAGGGGGACGTTTCCACTGTGAAGGTAATGGCGGCCGACACGCTGCGTAGGATATTTCCCTAAATCAACAATGTCTGACCTGACCATCAGAATCAGAAAGATCGCACCGCTGCGACCTGACCCAACATCGCGCTCAGTCAGCCCGCCCGCACCACCTCGCCCGTCACCAGATCGCGAATCACACTGGGATTCTTGCGCCCGCCCAGCGCGCCACCGAGCACCAGGTCCAGCTCGTTGTGGAAATACTGCTCCACCCGCAACCGGCTCTTGGCCGCCGGGCGACCGGCCGGGTTGGCGGAGGTGGAAATCAGCGGGCCGACCAACGCGCACAGTTCGCCGACCTGGGGATGATCGCTGACCCGCAGCGCCACGGTGTCGTGCTGCCCGGTAACCCATTCGGGCAACAGGTCCTGGTGCGGCACCAGCCAGGTGTTCGGCCCCGGCCAGGTCGCGGCCATGCGGTCGATCCAGTCTTCGGGGAAATCCTCGAACAGAAAGTCGAACTGGCGAATGTTGTCGGCAACCAGGATCAGGCCTTTATCCACAGGCCGCGACTTGAGCGCGAGCAGCCGATACACCGCGTCTTCGTTCCACGGGTCGCAGCCCAGGCCCCAGACCGCTTCCGTCGGGTAGGCGATCACCGCCCCCGCGCGAATCTCACGTGCGGCTTGTTGCACACGCCAACTGCTCACCATTGCTGTCTCTCCGCTTCGATCCCGATGCGGCAGTGTACTTAGCCGCAGCGGGCAAACCAACGTCCGGCTTCGTTGCTGACCCGCCCGATCAGCTCCAGCTCGGTCAGGCGGGCCAGCACCTGGGCCAACGCCAGGCCACTGCTCAGGGCCAATGCCTCGCTGGTCTGCGGGGCGGCGATCAGCAGCGCGAGCAGCGGATCGACAGGTTCGTCCGCAGGCGCCGGCGGCAGGTTCTGCCATCCGCGCAGGCTGTCGACGATCTGCTCGACACTCTCCACCAGCAGAGCGCCGTCGCGGATCAGCTGATGACAGCCCTTGGCGCCGGGATGATGGATGGACCCAGGAATGGCATACACCTCGCGTCCTTGCTCGGCCGCCAGGCGCGCGGTGATGAGTGACCCGCTGGCCAGGCTCGCTTCGACCACCAGCACCCCCAGGGAGAGGCCGCTGATGATGCGATTGCGCCGGGGAAAGTTGCCCGGCTGTGGAACCGCATCCAGCGCGAACTCCGAAACCAGCGCGCCACCGCGCTCCAGGATGTCTCGGGCGAGTACCGCGTGGCGCTGTGGATAAAGTTTTTGCAGGCCCGAACCCAGCACCGCGATGGTGCTCCCCTGCGCGTCCAGCGCGCCGCGATGAGCGGCGCCGTCGATGCCCAACGCCAGGCCGCTGGTGATGGTGAATCCGCCGCGCGCCAGGTGCCGGGAAAAGGCCCTTGCCGTGTCCAACGCCGGTGGGGTGGCACGGCGGCTACCGATCACCGCCAGTTGCGCACGCTCCAGCAGGGCAGGGTCGCCCGCGACGTACAACAGCGGTGGCGCGTCGTCGGTTTCCTTCAACAGCGCCGGGTAGCCAGGGCCGTCCCACATCAGCAAATGCTGGCCCGGACGCTCTAGCCAGGCCATCGTAGCGCTGACGGCGGTGCGCACCTCAGGGCTGCGACGAGCGTCGGCGCAGGCCTGCGCAACGCCCAGCGCCACCCAGGCACGCGCCGGCGCGCTGAGCGCCGAACAGGCACTGCCGAAGGCCTGGATGAGGGTACGAAAGCGCCGCGAGCCGATGTCGGGAAGCAGGTGCAGGCGCAGCCGTGCTTCCAGTTCGGCAGGGGAACAGGGTGCAGCAAACAGGGTATTCATGGCAGATCATCCTTGATCGGCAGGCCGTCATCCACGCCGTACAACCTGTGGATAACTGTGTTGATAATAGTTTGAAAAGCTGTCTATCGATTGCCGCCGATACCCCTCCGAGCTGGAGCGGCGCAGACCCCTGCAGACACTGCCTAAAACCCTAGCCGAGCTTTGCCAGGTGCCGAACGCGCCAATACCCTTTATTATGTGTGCTCAGTTTTCAACCAAACGCACAGTGACTGCCTGACCCCTATGGCCATCTTGAACATCCTCGAATTCCCGGACCCGCGCCTGCGCACCCTCGCCAAACCGGTGACGGCGTTCGACGACGCCCTGAGCCAGCTGATCGACGACATGTTTGAAACCATGTACGAAGCGCCCGGCATCGGGCTGGCCGCTACCCAGGTCAATGTGCACCAGCAGGTCGTGGTCATGGACCTGTCCGAAGACCGCAGCGAACCGCGGATCTTCATCAACCCCAGCGTCGAAGAACTCACCGACGACATGGGTCAGTACCAGGAAGGCTGCCTGTCGGTACCAGGCTTCTACGAGAACGTCGACCGTCCGCTGCGCGTGCGGGTCAAGGCCCAGGGCCGCGACGGCGCGCCCTTCGAGCTCGAAGCCGAGGGCCTGCTGGCGGTGTGCATCCAGCACGAGTTCGATCACCTCAACGGCAAGCTGTTCGTCGACTACCTGTCCCAGCTCAAACGCGACCGGATCAAGAAGAAGCTGGAAAAGCAGCACCGCCAGCAAGCCTGATCCCCACCTTGCAGAAGGCTTGCTCCGGCAAGCCTTCTTCTTTTCTGAAGCGAGAACTCCATGCGCATCGTCTTCGCAGGCACCCCAGAGTTTGCCGCCGAACACCTCAAGGCCCTGCTCGACAGCCCGTACCAGATCGTGGCCGTCTACACCCAGCCTGATCGCCCTGCCGGTCGCGGCCAGAAGCTCATGCCCAGCCCGGTCAAACAATTGGCCGTGGCCCACGACATTCCGGTGCTGCAACCGCCAACCCTGCGCAACGCCGAGGCCCAGGCCGAACTGGCGGCACTGGCGCCGGACCTGATGGTGGTGGTGGCCTACGGCCTGATCCTGCCCCAGGCGGTGCTCGACATCCCGCGCCTGGGCTGCATCAACAGCCATGCCTCGCTGCTGCCGCGCTGGCGCGGTGCGGCGCCGATCCAGCGCGCCGTCGAGGCCGGTGATGCCGAGAGCGGCGTAACCGTGATGCGCATGGAAGCCGGCCTGGACACCGGCCCGATGCTGCTCAAGGTCACCACGCCGATCAGCGCCGACGACACTGGCGGCAGTCTGCACGATCGCCTCGCCCAGATGGGCCCTGGCGCCGTGGTGCACGCCATCGCCGGCCTGGCCGACGGCAGCCTGCACGGCGACGTGCAGGATGACGCCCTGGCCACCTACGCCCACAAGCTGAACAAGGACGAAGCGCGCCTCGATTGGAACCGTCCTGCCCAGGAACTGGAGCGCCTGATCCGGGCGTTCAACCCCTGGCCGGTGTGCCACAGCACCCTGGACGGCGAAACCGTCAAGGTGCTGGGCGCAACGTTATCCACAGGGCAGGGCGCACCGGGCGAAATACTCTCGGCCAGCAAGGACGGCCTGGTCGTCGCCTGCGCCGATGGCGCCTTGAGCCTGTCTCGCCTGCAACTGCCTGGCGGCAAGGCCCTGGCCTTCAGCGACCTGTTCAACAGCCGCCGCGAGAAGTTCGCCAGCGGCAAGGTGCTGGGCCAATGAATCCACGCCTGGCCGCCGCCCGTGCCCTGGCCGCCGTGCTCAGCGGCAAGGCCTCGCTGAACAGCTCGCTGCCGGCGCAACTGGACAAGGTCGAGGACCGCGACCGCGGCCTCACCCAGGACCTGGCCTTTGGCACCGCTCGCTGGCAGCCGCGCTTGGACCTGCTGGCCGCGCAGTTGCTGCAAAAGCCGTTCAAGGCCGCTGACGCCGACGTCCAGGCGCTGCTGCTGGTGGGCCTGTATCAACTGTTCTACACGCGCATTCCGGCCCACGCCGCCATCGGCGAAACGGTCGGCTGCGCCGACAAGCTGAAGAAGCCGTGGGCCAAAGGGTTGCTCAACGCCGTGCTGCGCCGCGCCCAGCGCGAGGGCGAAGCGCTGCTGGCCGACCTGGAGCGCGATCCGGTGGTGCGCACTGCCCATCCGCGCTGGCTGCAGAAGGCGCTCAAGGCCTTCTGGCCGCAGCAGTGGGAAGCCATCTGCGCCGCCAACAACGCCCATCCACCGATGATCCTGCGGGTCAACCGTCGCCATCACAGCCGTGATGCCTACCTGGCCTTGCTCGAGGCCGCCGGTATCGGCGCCAGCGCTTGCCGCTACAGCCGCGACGGCATCGTGCTCGACGCCGCCTGCGACGTGCGCGACCTGCCTGGATTCGCCGAGGGCTGGGTGAGCGTGCAGGACGAAGCCGCGCAACTGTCGGCCGACCTGCTGGAACTGGCGCCCGGTCAGCGGGTGCTCGACGCCTGCTGCGCCCCCGGTGGCAAGACCTGCCACCTGCTGGAGGCCGAACCCGGTCTGGCGCAGATGGTTGCCATCGACCTGGAAGCCAAGCGCCTGGCACGGGTGCGCGACAACCTCGAGCGCCTGCAACTGGACGCCGAGCTGATCGCCTGCGATGCCCGCGACACGGCCAGTTGGTGGGACGGCCAGCCGTTCCAGCGCATCCTGCTCGATGCCCCCTGCTCGGCCACCGGCGTGATCCGCCGCCACCCAGACATCAAGCTGACCCGCCAGGCCGACGACATCGCCGCCCTGGCCGCGCTGCAAGGCGAACTGCTCGATGCCCTGTGGCCCACGCTCGAGGTCGGCGGCATGCTGCTCTACGCCACCTGCTCGAGCCTGCCGACCGAGAATACCGACGTGATCGACGCCTTCCTCGCCCGCACCCCGGGTGCCCGCGAGCTGGACCTGGCGACCGAAGCCGGTGTGCGCCAGCCCCACGGCCGCCAGTTGCTGGCCCAGGAAGGCGGTCACGATGGTTTCTACTATGCCAAGCTGATCAAGATCGCCGCTTCGCGCGGATAAGCACCTGAGGTAGGGAGTAGCCGATGAAGATCATCATCCTCGGCGCAGGGCAGGTGGGCGGCACGCTGGCCGAGCACCTGGCCAGCGAAGCCAACGACATCACCGTTGTCGATACCGACGGCGAGCGCCTGCGCGACCTGGGCGATCGCCTGGACATCCGCACCGTACAGGGCCGCGCCTCGCTGCCCACGGTGCTGCGCCAGGCCGGCGCCGACGACGCCGACCTGCTGGTGGCGGTAACCAACAGCGACGAGACCAACATGGTCGCGTGCCAGGTCGCCTATTCGCTGTTCCACACGCCGACCAAGATCGCCCGAGTCCGCGAATCGTCCTACCTCTCGCGCGAGGAACTGTTCGATAACGATCACATCCCCGTGGACGTGCTGATCAGCCCCGAACAGGTGGTGACCAACTACATCAAGCGCCTGATCGAGCATCCCGGCGCCTTGCAGGTCATCGACTTCGCCGACGGCAAGGCGCAACTGGTCGCGGTCAAGGCCTACTACGGCGGGCCGTTGGTGGGCCAGCAACTGCGCCAGATCCGCGCCCACATGCCCAATGTCGATACCCGGGTGGCAGCGATCTTCCGCCGCGACCGCCCCATCAAGCCCCATGGCGACACCGTGATCGAGGCCGACGACGAAGTGTTCTTCATCGCCGCGAAGAAAGACATCCGCGCGGTGATGGGCGAGCTGCGGCGCATCGACGAGACCAACAAGCGCGTGGTCATCGCCGGCGGTGGACAGATCGGCGAGCGCCTGGCCGAAGCCATCGAAAGCCGCTACCAGGTGAAGATCATCGAGATGAATCCGGCACGTTGCCGGTATCTGTCCGACACCCTGGAAAGCAGCGTGGTGTTGCAGGGTAGCGCCTCGGACAAAGACCTCATGCTCGAGGAGAACATCGCCGAAGCCGACATCTTCCTGGCGCTGACCAACGACGACGAGGCCAACATCATGTCGTCGCTGCTGGCCAAGCGCCTGGGCGCACGCAAGGTCATGACCCTGATCAACAACCCCGCCTACGTCGATCTGGTGCAGGGCGGCGACATCGACATCGCCATCAGCCCGCAACTGGCGACCATCGGCACGCTGCTGGCACACGTGCGCCGTGGCGACATCGTCAGTGTGCACTCCCTGCGCCGAGGCGCTGCCGAAGCCATCGAGGCGGTGGCCCATGGCGACGCCAAGTCGAGCAAGGTGGTCGGCAGGACCATCGCCGACATCAACCTGCCGCCAGGCACCACCATCGGTGCGATCATCCGTTTCGACCAGGTGCTGATCGCCCATGATGATCGGGTGATCGAGTCAGGCGACCATGTGATCCTGTTCGTTGTGGATAAAAAACACATCCGCGACGTGGAGAAGCTGTTCCACGTCGGTCTGAGTTTCTTCTAGCCGGAGGCCCACACATGCGCGAATCATTGGAAAAGATGCTGGCCAAGGGTGTGGATAACCCCCTGCTGCGGTTCGGCCTGGGCAAAGCGTGGCTGGATGAGGGCAATGGCGCCGAAGCCGCCGTGCACCTGGCCCAGTGCGTGGCGCAGGACCCGAAGTACTCGGCGGCGTGGAAGCTGCTGGGCAAGGCGTATCAACGCGAGGGCGACCTGGCAGCGGCGCGCCAGGCCTGGGAGGAGGGCATCGCCGCAGCGCAGGCCCACGGCGACAAGCAGGCCGAGAAGGAAATGACGGTGTTTCTGAGGAAGCTCGACAAGGCGTGATCTAGCGGGGGCCTGTACGGCCCCCCTGGATCAATACCAACGCGGCTCGCCGGCCGGGCGCTTCTTGAAGCGCTTCATGCTCCACATGTACTGGCTGGGGTACTCACGCACATAACGCTCCACCACCTTGCTCATCGCCGCCGCCGCCACGTTCACATCGGCGCTGTACATGTCGTCTGGCGCCGCCTCCAGGAACACCTTGAACCCGGAACCATCGGGCAGGCGCAGGGCATGCAGGAACACCCCCACGGCCTTGCCTCCGGCGAGCATGTTCGGCACGAACTTGCTGGTCAGCGCCTGGGTGCCCAGGAAAGGCACGAATACCCCGGCCGACTCGGCCGGCTCAGGGTCGGCGGGAATGCCCACCTGGCCGCCGCGACGCACTTCCTTGATCACGCTGAGGATGCCTTCCTTGGTGGACGGCGCCACGCGGTTGCCCATCTGCACCCGCTGTTCGCGCAGCAGGTCGTCCACCGCCTTGAGCTTGGGCGGACGGTAAAAGATGATCGGTTTGCACTGGTTGCAATAGAAGTGGTTCAGCACTTCCCAGTTGCCCAGGTGGCTGGTGATGCCGACCACGCCCTTGCCGGTGGCCAGCGCCTGCTCCAGCACCTCCAGGCCGTGCACTTCCTTGACCAGCGCCAGCGATTGCTGCGGCGGGCGAATCCACGCCCAGGCGCTCTCGACGAACGACTTGCCGATGTCCTTCAGGGCCAGGCCGACCAGTTGCTCACGCTCGACTTCCGGCATGCTCGGGAAACACTTGGCCAGGTTGATGCGCACCACGTTGCGCGAGCCGTTGGGGACCTTCCACATCAGCCAGCCGATACCGGCGCCCACGCGCTGCACGGCGCTCCAGGGCAATTTGGCGAACAGGCGCAGCACCCCGACCATCAGGGCGCCCTTGAACTTTTCCACAGGCGATTCCTTATTTCTGCAAGGCGGGCATTGTAACGCCTCAGTGCGCCAGCGCGGGGTAGCGATCGCAGTCGGTGGTGTGGTCCATGACCATGCCGGTGGCCTGCATGAAGGCGTAGCAGATGGTCGGTCCGACGAAGGTGAAGCCCTTTTTCTGCAGGGCCTTGCTCATGGCCTTGGCCTCGTCGGTGACGCTGGGGATATCGCCGCGGCCCTGGGGATGGTTGATCTTCGGCTCGCCGCCGACGAACGACCACAGCCACTGGCCGGGGTCTTCCAGCGCCAGCCAGGCGCGGGCATTGCGGCGCACCGCATTGAGCTTGAGGCGATTGCGGATGATGCCCGGGTCGAGCATCAGTTCCTCGATGCGCGCATCGCTCATCTCGGCCAACCGATGGGGGTCGAAGCCCTCCAGCACCTGTCGATAGCGCTCGCGTTTCTTCAGCACCGTGATCCACGAAAGGCCCGCCTGGAACCCTTCGAGCAAAAGCATCTCGAAGAGCAACGCCGGGTCGCGCTGCGGGGTTCCCCATTCCTGGTCGTGGTAGGCCTGGTACAGGGGATCGTCGGTACACCAGAAGCAGCGTGGCATAAGGCTCCAATTACGTAGAGGGCGAGGCGAATCGGGTTATACTCCCGCTCTTTACATCCGCATCCCCAGATACAGGTGAATTTCGTGAGCCAGCCTACGCCAGCCGTGCGTACCTTCCAAGACCTGATCCTCGCCCTGCAGAACTACTGGGCCGAGCAAGGTTGTGTGGTACTTCAGCCCTACGATATGGAAGTAGGCGCCGGCACTTTCCACACCGCCACCTTCCTGCGCGCCGTGGGCCCGGAGACCTGGAACGCCGCCTACGTGCAACCCAGCCGTCGCCCTGCCGACGGACGGTACGGCGAGAACCCCAACCGCCTGCAGCACTACTACCAGTTCCAGGTCGTCCTCAAGCCGAACCCGGCCAATTTCCAGGAACTGTACCTGGGCTCGCTCAAGGCCATCGGTCTGGATCCGCTGGTCCACGACATCCGCTTCGTCGAAGACAACTGGGAATCGCCGACCCTCGGCGCCTGGGGTCTGGGCTGGGAAATCTGGCTCAACGGCATGGAAGTCACCCAGTTCACCTACTTCCAGCAGGTCGGCGGCATCGAGTGCTATCCGGTCACCGGCGAAATCACCTATGGCCTGGAACGCCTGGCCATGTACATCCAGGGCGTCGACTCGGTGTATGACCTGGTCTGGGCCGACGGTCCGTTCGGCAAGGTCAGCTATGGCGACGTGTTCCACCAGAACGAAGTGGAACAGTCGACCTACAACTTCGAGCACGCCAACGTCGAGAAGCTGTTCGAGCTGTTCGACTTCTACGAAAGCGAAGCCAACCGCCTGATCAAGCTGGAGCTGCCGCTGCCGACCTACGAAATGGTCCTGAAGGCGTCGCACACCTTCAACCTGCTCGACGCCCGCCGCGCCATCTCGGTGACCGAGCGCCAGCGCTACATCCTGCGCGTGCGCACCCTGGCCCGCGACGTGGCGCAAAGCTATCTGCAAGCCCGCGCACGCCTGGGCTTCCCGATGGCCACCCCCGAACTGCGTGATGAAGTACTGGCCAAGCTGGAGGCTGCACAATGAGTGCGCAAGATTTCCTGGTTGAACTGGGCACCGAAGAGCTGCCACCCAAAGCCCTTGCCACCCTCGGCGACGCCTTCCTGGCCGGCATCGAGAAAGGCCTGCAGGCCGCCGGCCTGAACTACACCGGCAAGTCGGTGTACGCCGCGCCCCGTCGCCTGGCCGTGCTGATCCGCCAGCTCGACGTGCAGCAGCCCGACCGCAGCATCAACATCGACGGCCCGCCCCGCCAGGCCGCATTCGACGCCGACGGCAATCCCACCCAGGCCGCCCTGGGTTTTGCCAAGAAATGTGGCGTGGAGCTCGCGGAAATCGACCAGAGCGGCGCCAAGCTGCGCTTCTCCCAGCACATTCCGGGCAAGGCCACCGCCAGCCTGCTGCCGACCATCGTCGAGGACTCGCTCAACGACCTGCCGATTCCCAAGCGCATGCGCTGGGCCGCCAGCCGCGAAGAGTTCGTGCGTCCGACCCAATGGCTGGTGATGCTGCTGGGCGACCAGGTCGTCGATTGCACCCTGCTGTCGCAGAAAGCCGGCCGCGATTCGCGCGGTCACCGTTTCCACCACCCGGAAAACGTGACCATCAGCGCCCCGGCCAACTACGTCGAGGACCTGCGCAAGGCCTATGTGCTGGCTGATTTCTCCGAGCGCCGCGCGCTGATCGCCAAGCGCACCGAAGAACTGGCCCGTCAGCAGGAAGGCACGGCCATCGTGCCGCCCGCCCTGCTGGACGAAGTGACCGCGCTGGTGGAATGGCCGGTGCCGCTGGTGTGCTCGTTCGAGGAACGCTTCCTCGACGTGCCCCAGGAAGCGCTGATCACCACCATGCAGGACAACCAGAAGTACTTCTGCCTGCTCGACAGCGAAGGCAAGCTGCTGCCGCGCTTCATCACCGTGGCCAACGTCGAGAGCCGCGATCCGCAGCAGATCGTGCACGGCAACGAGAAGGTGGTACGTCCACGCCTGACCGACGCCGAGTTCTTCTTCAAGCAAGACAAGAAGCAAAAGCTGGAAACCTTCAACGAACGCCTGAAGAACGTGGTGTTCCAGGCGCAGTTGGGCACGGTCTTCGACAAAGCCGAGCGGGTGTCCAAGCTGGCGGCCTACATCGCGCCGTTCATCGGTGGCAGCGCCATCAATGCCGGGCGCGCGGGCCTGCTGTCCAAGTGCGACCTGGCCACCGAAATGGTCGGTGAATTCCCTGAAATGCAAGGCATCGCCGGTTACTACTACGCCGTCAACGATGGCGAAGCGCAGGACGTCGCCCTGGCCTTGAACGAGCAGTACATGCCGCGCGGTGCCGGCGCCGAGTTGCCCGAGACCCTCACCGGGGCCGCCGTGGCCATCGCCGACAAGCTCGACACCCTGGTCGGTATCTTCGGCATCGGCATGCTGCCCACCGGCAGCAAAGACCCCTACGCCCTGCGACGTGCCGCGCTGGGTGTGCTGCGCATCCTGATCGAGAAGCAGCTCGACCTGGACCTGACCGCAGCGGTCGAGTTCGCGGTCAAGCAGTACGGCGCCAAGGTCAAGGCTGCGGGCCTGGCCGAACAGGTGCTCGAATTCATCTTCGACCGCTTGCGTGCGCGCTATGAAGACGAAGGCGTGGACGTGGCCACCTACCTCTCGGTGCGCGCCCTGAAACCGTCGTCGGCCCTGGACTTCGACCAGCGCGTGCAAGCCGTGCAGGCCTTCCGCAAGCTGCCCGAGGCCGATGCCCTGGCCGCCGTGAACAAGCGCGTATCGAACCTGCTGAGCAAGGCCGAAGGCGCCATCGCCGAGCAGGTGGAGCCGAAGTACTTCGACAACGCCAACGAGTTCTCGCTGTACTCGGCGATCCAGCAAGCCGACCAGGCCGTTCAGCCCATGGCTGCAGCCCGTCAGTACCGCGAGTCGCTGGCGCGCCTGGCCGCGCTGCGCGACCCGGTCGATGCCTTCTTCGAGGCAGTGATGGTCAATGCCGAGGACGCCAAGGTGCGCGCCAACCGCTATGCCTTGCTCAGCCGCCTGCGCGGTCTGTTCCTGGGCGTCGCCGACATCTCGCTGCTGGGGTAAGCCTTGAAACTGCTGATACTCGATCGCGACGGTGTGATCAACCATGACTCCGACGCCTACATCAAGTCGCTGGACGAGTGGATCCCCATTCCCGGCGCGATCGAAGCCATCGCGCAGTTGAGTCAGGCGGGCTGGACGGTGGCCGTGGCCACCAACCAGTCCGGCATTGCCCGCGGTTACTACTCGCTCGAGACGCTCGAAGCCATGCACGCGCGGCTGCGCGCGCTGGTCGCCGAGCAGGGTGGCGAGCTGGGGCAGATCGTCTATTGCCCGCATGGTCCGGACGAAGGCTGCGATTGCCGCAAGCCCAAGCCGGGCATGCTGCGGGCAATCGCCGAGCATTATCAAGCGCCGTTGGCCGGTGTATGGTTCGTCGGCGACAGTGCGGGTGACCTGCAAGCGGCCGTGGCCGTCGCAGCACAACCGGTGCTGGTGAAAACCGGCAAGGGTCTGCGGACCCTGGACAAGGGTGTCCCATCCGGCACCTTGATTTACGACGATCTGGCAGCCATTGCCAGAGCACTCATTTAAAGCACGCGCCAGTTGGCGCGCTTTCTCAGGCGGGCATGTCCCGCAACGGTACATGCCACTATGTCGATCCTGCAGGCGATCAGAATCTTTCTTTTTTACCTGCTGCTGGGCACCAGTTCGCTGCTGTGGTGCTCACTGAGCTTCTTCATCGCGCCGTTCCTGTCGTTCCCACGGCGCTACCGTTTCATCAATGTCTATTGGTGCCGCTGCGCCTTGTTCCTGACGCGCACGATCCTCGGTATCGACTACAAGATCACCGGCGCCGAGCACGTACCGCAGCAGCCATGCGTGATTCTGGCCAACCACCAGAGCACGTGGGAGACGTTCTTCCTGTCGGCCTACTTCTCGCCGCTGAGCCAAGTGCTCAAGCGTGAGCTGCTGTATGTGCCGTTCTTCGGCTGGGCGATGGCCATGCTGCGGCCCATCGCCATCGACCGCAACAATCCCAAGGAAGCCCTGCGTCATGTGGCCAGCAAGGGCGACGAACTGCTCAAGCAGGGCGTGTGGGTACTGATCTTCCCGGAAGGCACGCGCGTGCCGTTCGGCCAGGTGGGTAAATTCTCCCGTGGCGGCACGGCGCTGGCCGTGAACGCCGGCCTGCCGGTACTGCCCATCGCCCACAACGCCGGCAAATTCTGGCCCAAGACCGGCTGGGGCAAACGCTCGGGCACCATCGAGGTCATCATCGGTGAGCCAATGTACGCCACCGGTACCGGACCGCGCGCCATCGCCGAGCTCAACGACCGCGCCCAGGCCTGGAACGAAGCCCGCCAACGGGAAATGGGCTCGCTGCCTGCAACGCAGGAAAGCGACGCAACGCCGGTCGCTTGAGAACTGTGGATAAGTTGTTAGCAATTTGGCGATGAGTCGTCAGGGATTAGATATAAGTGTTTGAATTAAAAGCTTATTTCCCTGTATGACGATTTCTTGAAAATCGTGCATAAGTTTTTTGCGGCATAAAAAAACCGGCTCTTACAGCCGGTTTTTTCATGGCTTCCCGTCAGCTATCAGACCTTGTCGATATCCACATCCCGGGTCTCTTTCAGGCAGAAGATCCCCACCACCAGGCTGACACCGGTGATCAACACCGGATACCACAGCCCATAGAAGATATCCCCCGTGTACACCACCAGCGCGAACGACACGGTGGGCAGGAACCCGCCGAACCAGCCATTGCCGATGTGATAGGGCAATGACATTGAGGTGTAGCGAATACGCGTGGGGAACAGCTCCACCATCACCGCCGCCAGCGGGCCGTAGGTCATGGTTGCGATGAGGATCATCGCCACGATCAGCACCACCACCATCACCTGGTTGACCTGGGCGGGATCGGCCTTGGCGGGATAGCCGGCCTGCTCGACGGCTGCCCGCATCGCCGCCTCATCGAAACCGTTGATGGTCTTGTCACCGATGCTCACCGACACCTCGCTGCCGGTCGCGGCCACTGAGCTGTACGGCAGGCCCTGCTTGACCAGGAACGTCTTGACCTTGTCGCAGGGGCTGTCGAAACGGGCCTTGCCCACGGGATCGAACTGGAAGGTACAGCCCTGCGGATCGGCACTGACCACGATCGGCGACTGACGGCTGGCCGCGTCGATCTGCGGGTTGGCGTAGTGGCTGAGGGCTTTGAACATGGGGAAATAGCACAGCGTGGCCAGCAGCAGACCGATCATCAGGATCGGCTTGCGGCCCACGCGGTCCGACAGCCAGCCGAAGAAGACGAAGAACGGCGCACCGATCACCACGCTGATGATCAACAGCGTGTTGGCCTGGGCGGGGTCCATCTTGAGCATCTGGGTGAGGAAGAACAGCACGTAGAACTGCGCCGTGTAGAAGGTCACGGCCTGCCCGGCGTTGATGCTGAACAGCGCGGTGAGCACCACCTTCAGGTTCGGCCAGGAGGTGAACGACTCGCGAATCGGCGATTTGCTGACCTTGCCCTGCGCCTTCATTTTCACGAAGGCCGGGGACTCATGCATGCTCATCCGGATCCAGGTGGAAATGCCCAGCAGCACGATGGACAGCAGGAAGGGCAGGCGCCAACCCCAGGTTTCGAACTGATCGCCACTGATGTAGCGGCTGCCCAGCACCACCACCAGCGACAGCAGCAGCCCCAAGGTGGCGGTGGACTGAATGAAACCGGTGTGGAAACCGCGCTTGCCCGGTGGCGCATGTTCGGCGACGTAAGTGGCCGCACCGCCGTATTCACCCCCCAGGGCCAAGCCCTGAAGCATGCGCAGGATCACCAGGATGATCGGCGCGGCGATGCCGATGCTCGCGTAGGTGGGCAGCAGGCCCACTGCGAAGGTCGACAGGCCCATGAGTACGATGGTGATCAGGAAGGTGTACTTGCGTCCGATCATGTCGCCCAGACGCCCGAACACCAGGGCGCCGAAGGGCCTCACCAGGAAGCCTGCGGCGAAGGCCATCAGGGCGAAGATGAACGCCGTGGTGTCGTTGACCCCCGCGAAGAACTGCTTGCTGATCACCGCCGCCAGCGCGCCATAAAGGAAGAAGTCATACCACTCGAACACCGTGCCCAGGGATGAAGCGAAAATGATCTTGCGTTCCTCGCGGCGGCTGCTGGAAGCGGCGGCGCCCTGTTGCTGGATGTAGTCCGACATCGTTGCTGTCCTCGGCCCGCAGGCCACAGTGATTATTGTTCTTGTTCCACTGTCGGCAGCCCTCGACTCCAAGGCTGCCGGTGTGTTGCACGCGCCCGGTCAGGGCGTCGGTATCGCGTTGCTGTCGCTGAGCATGAGGTGGCTGGGGGTGCCCTTGAGAATCAGCTGCGCCGCCTTCTCGGCAATCATCAAGGTGGGTGAGCAGGTATTGCCGGAAACGATCTGCGGCATGATCGAGGCATCGGCCACCCGCAGGCCGGGGATGCCGTGAACGCGTAACTGGTTATCCACAACGTCCAGCGCGCCGCTGCCCATGCGGCAGGTCCCGACCGGATGGAAGATGGTGGTGCCGATCTTGCCGGCCGCCTCGTACAGCTGTTCTTCGGTGTCCAAAGCGGCGCCCGGCAAATACTCCTTGGGATCGAAGATCGCCAGGGCAGGGGCCTGGACGATGCGCCGGGTGAGGCGAATGCTGTCGGCGGCGACTTTCAGGTCCTGGGCATCGCTGAGGTAGTTGGGGTCGATCAGCGGCGCCGCGTTCATGTCGGCCGAGCGGATGTCGATCCGTCCCCGGCTGGCCGGACGCAGGTTGCACACCGAGGCGGTGAACGCCGGGAAACGGTGCAGGGGCTCGCCGAAGCGTTCGAGCGACAGCGGCTGCACGTGATACTGCACATTGGCCGACGCTTGCTCAGGCCCAGAACGCACGAACGCACCCAACTGACTCGGCGCCATGGCCAGCGGACCGCTGCGGTCATAGAGGTAGCGCAGGCCCATGCCCAACTTGCCCCACAGGCTGTTGGCCATCTGGTTGAGGGTATGGGTGTTGCGGATCTGATAGATCAGGCGCAGTTGCAGGTGATCCTGCAGGTTACCGCCGACACCTGGCAGTTCGTGGCGAACGGTGATCCCCAAGTCATTGAGCAAGGCACGTGGGCCGATGCCAGAGCGTTGCAGGATGCCCGGCGAGCCAACCGAGCCTGCGCACAGGATGATCTCCCGGCGCGCGCCGAATTCATGCCAGGCGCCTTGCCAGCGCGCCTTCACGGCCGTGGCGCGGCTCTGGCTGAGCAGCACGTGATCCACCTGCACGTCGGTCAGAACGGTGAGGTTGGACCGTGCCGCGATCGGCCGCAGGAATGCCTTGGCGGCGTTCCAGCGCACACCGCTGCGCTGGTTGACCTGAAAGTATCCACAGCCTTCGTTGTCGCCGGTGTTGAAGTCGGCCACCTTGGCCACACCGCTCTGCTCGGCGGCGTCGCGGAAGGCATCGAGGATGGGCCAGCTGTAGCGTTGCTGCTCGACCCGCCATTCACCCGCAGCGCCATGACTCTCACTGGCGCCGGCGAAGTGGTTTTCGCTGGCCTTGAACAGCGGCAGCACGTCCTTCCAGGCCCAACCGGCATTGCCCAGTTCGGCCCAGCGATCATAGTCGGCCGCCTGACCGCGCATGTAGATCATGCCGTTGATGGACGAGCAGCCACCCAGTACCTTGCCGCGCGGGTAACCCAGGCTGCGACCGTCCAGCCCAGGCTGGGCTTCGGTCTTGAAGCACCAGTCGGTGCGTGGATTACCGATGCAGTAGAGGTAACCGACAGGGACGTGAATCCAGGGGTAGTTGTCGCGGCCGCCCGCTTCGAGCAGCAGTACGCGACAGGCGGGATCGGCGGACAATCGATTGGCGAGTAGACATCCGGCGGGACCAGCGCCTACCACGACGTAGTCGTACAGAGAATCGGCTGATGGCATGGGGCAACCTCGGGCCTGATTTTTTATTCTTGTCCCGATTCATCTTAGTGAGTAATTTCGCGGATGAAACACGAGTTTTCGCGCAGCCGTTGTGCGTTTTAGCACAGCGTTATCTTCTTAGGCGTCCGCATCCTCCGTTGTGACGGCGGTGTGCCGGCCCATGGAACCGAGACAGTGATCGGCATGTTCGACTGGAACGACCTGCGATTTTTCCTGGAGCTGCAGCGCAGTGGTCGCCTGCTCACCGCAGCCAAGCGCCTCAACACCACCCACAGCACCGTGGCCCGGCATATCGAGAACATCGAGCAGAGCCTGGGCACCGCGCTGTTCGTCCAGCACGCCCAAGGCTACGAACTGACACCCTCCGGCCAGGCCTTGCTCAAGCACGCCGAGGCCATGGAGAACGTGGCTTTGCTGGCGCAGGAGGAAATCACGCAGGCAATCACCCCGCTGGGCAAGATCCGTCTGGGCGTGACCGAAGGCATCGGCATCATGTTCTTCACCCCACGGCTGGGCGTGTTGTTCGAGCGCTATCCGGGGCTGGAGGTGGAACTGGTGGCGGTGCCACGTTTCGTCAGCATCCTCAATCGCGAGGCGGAAATCAGCATCCACTTGGAACGGCCCAATGCCGATCTGTTGATCACCCGCAAACTCACCGACTACCGCCTGGCGCTCTACGCCAGCCAAGCCTACCTGGACCGTGCCGCGCCGCTGCAAAGCCGCGAGGACCTGGCCCGTCACAGCTGGATCGGCTACGTCGACGACCTGATCTTCAGCCAGGAACTGCTGTTCCTCAACAGCTTCTGCAGAGCCCCGAGCGTGGTCTTTCGCAGCACCAGCGTGATCGCCCAGCAGCAGGCGGCCCGCGCGGGCCTGGGCATTGCCGTGCTGCCCAACTACATGGCACGACATGACCCCGGGCTGGTCCGCGTGCTGCCCAGCGAGACCATCCAGCGCAGCTACTGGATCTGTACCCGGCGCGAACTGCACAAGTCCGTGCGCCTGCGCGTGGTCTGGGATTACCTGCTCACGCTGTGCGCCGAGCAGCAGCACGAACTGCTAGCCGAGTAGTACCTTGGCCGCCAGCGACACTGCGGCGGCGATACCCACCAGGGCAAACAATTGCTGGAGGCGCGGGCCGGCCAATTTTCCAGCGAGTGGGCGAGCGGCCAACAGGCCGAGGACCGCGCCTGCGGCGAATGGCGCACCGACCTGCCAATGCATCACGCCACCCAGGCTGGCGCTGACCACGCTGCCGGCGGACACCAGCGCGATCACCGCCAGCGAGGTGGCGACAATGCTCTTCATGTCCAGGTTGGTGTAACGGTTCAAAGCGGGAATGATGACGAATCCGCCGCCCACGCCCAGCAGCCCCGACAGCACGCCGGACACCGCGCCGGTCAGTGCCAAGGCGCGGGCGCAGGGCAAGGTCCAGCGCAGACGACCCTGCAATGGGTTGAGCACACAGGGCATGATCTGCCGCTCGGCGCAGGCCGACTCACCCGCCAGTTCGCGCTTGGCCTTGCGCCAGATCCGCAGGCAGGCATACACCAGCACGACCGAGAACACCAACGCTAGCGGCCCGTTCGGCAACCGATGAGCGAGCACCAGCCCTAATGGCGCACAGACGATACCGATGACGGCGATGAGCAGCGCCGCACGGTAGCGCACTCGGCCCTGCCGCAGTCCCAGCACCGCCCCCACCGCCGCCGCCAGCCCCACGGCCAGCAGGCCGATGGGCGCCGCTTCGACCATCGACAACCCCAGCCCGAAAATCAGCAAGGGCACGGCCAGAATGCCGCCACCGGCACCGGTCAATGCCAGGACCGCACCGATGACGGCGCCCAGACCGGCGCCGAGCACTTGATGTTCGATCACTTGGACGTCTCGGTTACCAGGGGTTGTGGCCGCGCCAACCACTCGTGGCCCTTGAGCATGGCCTTCCAGTACAGCGGCGGTAGCACTCGGGCTTTGAGCAGCCAGGCCAACCGCGTGGGCTTGCGGCCATCGAGCAGCCAGCGCGGGAAACTGGGCGCGAGCTTGCCGCCGTAGGTGAACTCGGCCAAGACGATCTTGCCGCGCTCCACGGTGAGTGGGCATGAACCATAGCCGTCATAGGCGGCCAGCTTGGACAGACGCCCCAGTGCGACCAGCACATTGTTGGCCACCACCGGTGCCTGCTTGCGCGCGGCAGCGGCAGTCTTGGCGTTGCTGGTGTTGATGACGTCTCCCAGTGCATGGATGTCGGCGAACTGGCGATGCCGCAGGCTGTGCGGATCGACATCCACCCAACCGGCTGCATCGGCGAGGGGGCTCTGGCGAATGAAGTCCGGAGCCACTTGTGGCGGCACCACATGCAGGAAGTCGAAGGGCTCGGTGCGCGTCTCGCTGCTGCCATCGGCCAAGGTGCGCACGAAGGTGGCGCGCTGAGCGGGACCGTCCACTGCCACCAGACGCTGGCTGTAGTTGAGGTCGACCCCGTACTTGTCGATATAGCTCATCAGCGCCGGAACATAGTCGGCCACGCCGAACAGCACGGCGCCGGCATTGAAGAAGGCCGGCTTGATCGCGCCTAGGCGACCTGCGCGCAACCAGTGATCGCAGGACAGATACAGCGCTTTCTGCGGCGCGCCGGCGCACTTGATCGGCATCGGCGGCTGCGTGAACAGCGCCCGCCCTTGTTGCAGCGACTGCACCAGCTTCCAGGTGTAGGGGGCGAGGTCGTAACGGTAGTTGGAGGTCACCCCGTTGCGGCCAAGCGTTTCCTCCAGGCCTTCGATGGCGCCCCAGTCCAGCGTGAGCCCAGGGCAGACCACCAACTGCTGGTAGCTCAACGTGCGGCCATCCTCCAGCATCACCTGGCGCTGCTCGGGGGCGAAGCCGGTCACCCGCGACTGAACCCAGCGCACGCCGGCGGGCAGTAGATCGGCGGTGTTGCGGGCAGTGGAGGGGGCGTCGAATACACCCGCGCCCACCATGGTCCAGCCCGGCTGGTAGTAGTGGATGGCGGAGGGGTCGATGAGGGTGATATCGAGCGACGGATCGCGCTTGATCAAACTGGAAGCCGTGGCGATACCGGCGGCACCGGCACCGACGATCAGCACCTGATGGTGGTCAGCAGCGGCGGGAGAAGCATGCAGGGCAGGCATGGGAGTTCCTTTGAATTCTGGTTATGGGATCCGCAGGCTCAGAGCAGGTTGAGCGGGATCTTCAGGTAGCGCACGCCGTTGTCTTCGGGCTCCGGCATTTGGCCGCTGCGCATGTTGATCTGCACGGAGGGCAGGATCAGAACCGGCATTTCCAACGTGGCGTCACGAGCCTCACGCATGGACACGAAACTGTCCTCGCTGACGCCTTCGTGGATATGCACGTTGTGGGCACGCTGTTCGGCCACCGTGGTGACGTACTGCATCTCGCGACCACCTGGCAGGTAGTCGTGACACATGAACAGGCGAGTCTGCTCCGGGAGTGCCAGCAACCGACGGATCGATCGGTACAAGGTACGGGCGCTGGCGCCGGGGAAGTCGCAGCGGGCCGTTCCGTAGTCAGGCATGAACAGCGTGTCGCCGACGAACACGGCCCTCTCACCGGCATCCTCGACTTGATAGCTCATACAGGCCGGCGTATGACCTGGCGTGTGCAGCGCCCGAGCCTGCAGGTTGCCGATGCGAAAACGGTCGTCATCACTAAACAGCACGTCGAACTGACTGCCGTCGCGGGCGAACCCTGAGTCGGCGTTGAACAGCGAACCGAAGGTTTTCTGCACCTGGATGATCTGCGCGCCGATGCCGATCTGGCCGCCGAGACGCTGCTTGAGATAGGCCGCTGCGGACAGGTGATCGGCATGGACATGCGTCTCCAGAATCCACTGCACCTTGGCGCCCAGGGCCTCGACGCGGGCGATGAGTTGGTCGGCAGAGTGCTGATCGGTGCGTCCTGACTTCGGGTCGTAATCCAGCACACTGTCGATCAGGGCGCAGTACCGGGTTTCCCGGTCCATCACCAAGTAGCTGATGGTGGAGGTTGCCGGGTCGTACAAGGCTTCCACATGAAGGTTGTTGCCAATGATCATCACAGTCTCCAAAACGCTGCCTCGCCTGAACAGAAGCGTCGGCAGGGACTGAGCATTGTTCAAGATGCATGCCAGGCCATTTCCGACAGGGATTTCCCATAATCACGGGGGTGTTCCTACAGCTTAGGGGCTCGCTGCCAGCGGGGATGGCAGTCATCTGACAGCGACTGGCAGTGATTGGCAGTCCTTGCTAACCTCGCTGGCAGTTTCCTCCGGTGCCCTTATGTCCGAGCTCGCGGCTGCACACCATCCTGCCATCCTGGCGCTGGTTTCCTACTTGGAACACGATGCGCTGCCCAGCATCGTGCTCGATACCGACTACAACATCCTGGCCGCCAATGCGGCTTATCGGCGCCAGTTCGCCGTAGAGGACCGTGCCCCACTGGGCGAGAAATGCCATCGGGTGTCCCACCACTATGCGGTGCCCTGCGATCAGGCCGGCGAGCACTGTCCGATGCGCAAGGCGTGGGACAGCAAGGTGCCGGAGCGGGTCTTGCACATTCATCACACCCCGCGTGGACCGGAACATGTCGACGTGGAACTGCGGCCCATCCTGGACGAACAGGGCAGGGTGGTCGCGTTCGTCGAACGCCTGACCAGCATCACCCTCGCTGCAGCCCAGCCCCAGCAGCAAGGCCTGGTCGGACAGTCCAGCGCATTCAAGGCCGCGCTGGCCAGTCTGCAACGTGCTGCACCCGCGCAGATTCCTGTGCTGCTTCAGGGGGAATCGGGCACCGGTAAGGAGTTGTTCGCCCGTGCATTGCACTTGGGTAGCCCGCGGGCCAATGGTCCGCTGGTGGTGGTCGATTGCACCGGGCTGACCGAGTCGCTGTTCGAGAGCGAGCTGTTCGGCTACGAGAAGGGTGCCTTTACCGGAGCGACCCAACGCAAAATCGGCCTAGCCGAGGCCGCCCATGGGGGCACGCTGTTCCTCGATGAAATCGGCGAAGTGCCGTTGGCCATGCAGGTCAAGTTGCTGAGGCTCATCGAGACCGGGAGCTTCAGACCGGTAGGCAGTCTGCGCACCGTGCACTCGGATTTCCGTCTGGTCTCGGCCACCCACAAACCACTCAAGGCCATGGTGGCCGACGGCAGCTTTCGCGAAGACCTTTACTACCGCATCAGCGGCTTCCCCATTCGCCTACCCGCGCTGCGCGAGCGGGTCGAAGACCTGCCGCTGTTGATCGACAGTCTGCTGCAACGCATTGCAGGCAAAGGCAAAGCTCAGGTGGACACGGATGCGCTGGAGCGGCTTAGCCTGCATCCGTTTCCCGGAAACATTCGTGAACTGCGCAACCTGTTGGAGCGTGCCTGGCTGTTCGCCGACGACGGTGTGATTCGCGCAAACCATCTGCTGGATGAGGGCGGTGCGCAGGCCCCTTTGGGCACGAACAAACGTGAATTGCATGAACTGAAGGCACTGGCTCAAGCGCTGGACAGTTTCAACGGCTCTCGACGTGAGCTTGCTAAACAGCTTGGAATGAGTGAGCGGACGCTTTATCGGAGGCTTAGAGACCTCGAGTCGTGAGCAACTTTTTTGAGTGTTTCACGTGGAACACTCTTCAGTGGAAACAAAAAAGCCAAGGCGGGTGAGGCCTTGGCTTTTTTGATGCGCTGACGGTGGAGGACGATTAGAAGTCCAGGTTGGACACCGACAGGGCATTGCTTTCGATGAAGTCGCGGCGCGGCTCTACGGCGTCGCCCATCAGGGTGTTGAACAGCTGGTCGGCTGCAATGGCATCCTCAATGGTGACCTTGAGCATACGGCGCACAGTCGGATCCATGGTGGTTTCCCACAACTGATCCGGGTTCATCTCACCCAGTCCTTTGTATCGCTGGATCGTATGGCGCTTGGTGCTTTCGTTCATCAGCCAGTCCAGCGCTTCCTTGAACTCGGTCACCGCCTTGCGACGCTCACCGCGCTGAACATAAGCGCCTTCACCGAGCAGCGTCGCCAGCTTGTTACCCAGACCCACGACCGAGCGGTAGTCGTTGCTGCCGAAGAAGTCTCGGTTGAAGGTCACGTAGCTGGCCTGGCCGTGGGAAGTGACTTCCACTTCCGGCAGCCACAGGCTGCGCTCCTTGTCCTCGCGCAGGCTGACCTTGTAGCTCAAGCCAGACTTCTGACAGCTATTCAGTCGTTCCTGGAGTTTGGGCAGCCAGGCTTGCATGGTGGCGTGCTCGCCCAGGTGAGCTTGAGTGATTTCTGGCAGGTAGATGAAGTGCTCGGTCAGCTCTTCCGGGTACAGGCGAGACAGGCGCTTGAGCGTCTTCATTACCGTACGGAAGTCGTTGACCAAGGACTCGAGCTGGACACCGGACACGGCGGGCGCAGACTCGTCCAAGTGCAGGCTGGCATCTTCGAGGGCCGACTGGGTCATGTATTCCTCCATGGCCTCGTCGTCCTTGATGTACTGCTCCTGCTTACCACGCTTGACCTTGTACAGCGGCGGCTGAGCGATGTAGATGTAGCCACGCTCGACCAACTCGGGCAACTGGCGGAAGAAGAAGGTCAGCAGCAGCGTACGGATGTGCGAACCGTCGACGTCAGCATCGGTCATGATGATGATGTTGTGGTAGCGCAGTTTCTCGATGTTGTACTCGTCGCGACCGATGCCACAGCCCAGCGCAGTGATCAGCGTGCCGACCTCCTGGGAGGAGATCATCTTGTCGAAGCGCGCTTTTTCGACGTTCAGGATCTTACCCTTCAGAGGCAGGATCGCTTGAGTGCGCCGGTTACGACCTTGCTTGGCCGAGCCACCTGCAGAGTCGCCCTCCACCAAGTACAGTTCGGAAAGGGCAGGATCCTTTTCCTGGCAGTCGGCCAGTTTCCCCGGCAGACCGGCGATGTCCAGCGCACCTTTACGGCGAGTCATCTCCCGCGCTTTACGCGCTGCTTCTCGAGCACGCGCGGCGTCGATCATCTTGCCGACCACTGCCTTGGCTTCGTTGGGGTTCTCCAACAGGAAGTCGGCGAAGTACTTGTTCATCTCCTGTTCCACGGCGGTCTTCACCTCCGAGGAGACCAGCTTGTCCTTGGTCTGCGAGCTGAACTTGGGATCCGGCACTTTGACCGAAATGATCGCAGTCAGGCCTTCCCGCGCATCGTCACCCGTGGTCGCAACCTTATTCTTCTTGGCCAGACCTTCTTGCTCGATGTAGTTGTTCAAGCTGCGCGTCAGCGAAGAGCGGAAGCCCACCAGGTGAGTACCGCCATCGCGCTGAGGAATGTTGTTGGTGAAGCACAGCAGGTTTTCGTTGAAGCTGTCGTTCCACTGCAACGCGACTTCAACGCCCACACCATCGTCTCGTTGGACGTTGAAGTGGAACACCTGAGAGTTGACCGGCGTCTTGTTGGTGTTCAGGAAATCGACGAAGGCGCGCAGACCGCCCTCATACTTGAAGAACTCTTCCTTGCCCGACCGCTCATCCTTCAGCAGGATGCCGACACCCGAGTTGAGGAAAGAGAGCTCACGAATCCGCTTCGCCAGGATGTCCCAGCTGAAGTGAATGTTCTTGAAGGTTTCAGCCGAGGGCTTGAAGTGGATGTGGGTACCGGTGGTTTCGCTTTCACCGACAACCGCCATCGGCGCCTGTGGTACGCCATGAACGTAGGTCTGCTCCCAGATCTTGCCGCTGCGACGCACGGTCAACACCAGTTTTTCCGACAGCGCGTTCACTACGGAGACGCCTACACCGTGCAGGCCGCCGGATACTTTATAGGAGTTGTCATCGAACTTACCGCCTGCGTGCAGGACGGTCATGATGACCTCAGCGGCGGAAACCCCTTCTTCCTTGTGTACGTCGACCGGAATACCGCGACCGTTGTCGCGCACGCTGATCGATTCGTCAGGGTGAATGATGACGGTGATGTCATCGCAATGACCGGCGAGCGCCTCGTCGATCGAGTTGTCGACCACTTCGAAGACCATGTGGTGCAGGCCGCTACCATCATCGGTGTCGCCAATGTACATGCCGGGACGCTTGCGCACGGCATCCAGCCCTTTCAGCACCTTGATGCTGGAGGAATCGTACGTTTGATTTTCGCTCATGCCTTCACTCCCGGTGGTCGTGGGTCTGGGTGATACGGCCTTGTTCCACGTGGAACAAAGCAACTGGCGTATCCGTCTGCCAGCCTTCCCTCAGTAATTCGTGATCTACACAGGTGATGAACACCTGGCAGCGTAATTCTTCAAGCAAGCGGCATAGCGCACGGCGGTGCTGCTCGTCCAGTTCGGACGGCAAGTCATCCACCAGATAAATACACTGACCGCGGCGAGCCTGGCTAACCAAGTGTCCCTGAGCAATACGCAGGGCACAAACCACCAGTTTTTGCTGACCCCGTGAGAGGATGTCGGCCGCGTTGTTGGCGCCCAATCTTAGACGTAGATCTGCACGCTGAGGACCGGCCTGGGTGTGGCCCATCTGCTGGTCTCTAAGCAGCGCAGTGGACAGGACATCGCTAAGATCCCGATCCTTATCCCAGCCTCGATAGTAGCTAAGGCTCAATCCGTCCAGCTCGACCAGTTCACTCAGGGTTCGCTCGAAGACGGGCTTCAAGGCCTTGATGTAGTTGCGACGGTATTCATCTATTTCCGCGCTGGCGAGACACAATTCCCGGTCCCAGGCGGCTTGCGAAGCGGCGTCAAGTGTACCATGTCGCAGCCACGAGTTCCGCTGCCGCAGGGCCTTCTGCAGGCGCTGCCAGGTAGCCATGAATCGAGGTTCCACGTGGAACACACCCCAATCCAAAAACTGTCGGCGTACCTTGGGCGCGCCTTCCAATAGCCGGAAGCTGTCGGGGTTGATCAGTTGTAGGGGGAGCATCTCAGCCAATTGAGCTGCGCTGCGCGCGTTCTGGCCATCTATGCGAATCGTGAAATCGCCCTGCCGCTCACGCGAAACACCCAGGTTACTGGTCGCCCCGTCTGACACCTCGACCTGACCGAAAACCGTACAGGTCGGCTGCTCGTATTGAATGACAGGATTCAGGCGAGTGCTGCGAAACGAGCGCGCTAGCCCAAGCAGATGAACCGCTTCGAGCACACTGGTCTTGCCGCTGCCATTAGCGCCGTAGAGGATGTTGATGCGGGGGGAGGGAGAGAGGGTCACCGGGTGCAGGTTTCGCACCGCGGTGACCGACAGACGTCGAAGGGACATTGGGCCTGCTACGATTACAGGCGCATCGGCATGACGACGTAGGACGAGTCGTCATTGCCGGCTTCCTGCAACAGCGCACTGCTGTTGGAGTCGGCCAGGATCAAACGAACTTGCTCAGTGGTCATCACACCCAAAACGTCCAGCAGGTAGCTGACGTTGAAGCCGATCTCCAACGAGCCGCCTTCGTAGTCCACACTGATCTCTTCCTCGGCCTCTTCCTGCTCCGGGTTGTTGGCCTGAATCTTGAGCTGACCCGAAGCCAATTGCAGACGGATGCCACGGTACTTTTCGTTGGAGAGAATCGCGGTACGGCTGAACGCTTCACGCAGGGCCTGGCGATCACCCACGACCAACTTGTCGCCGCCCTTAGGCAGTACACGCTCGTAATCAGGGAATTTGCCATCGACCAGTTTCGAGGTGAAGGTGAACTCCCCCGTGGTCGCGCGAATGTGGTGCTGGCCCAGCACGATGCTGACCATACCTTCCGGGTCAGTCAGCAGTCGGGCCAGTTCAAGAATACCTTTGCGCGGCACGATGACCTGATGGCGTTCGGCCTGACCAATCTGCGCGTGCATTGCGCACAGCGCAAGACGATGGCCGTCGGTGGCGACGGCGCGCAGTGTGTCGGTCGAGACTTCCAACAACATACCGTTGAGGTAGTAGCGCACATCCTGCTGAGCCATTGCGAAGCTGGTGCGCTCGATCAAGCGACGCAGCTTGCTCTGCTCCAGATTGCAGGTCAGCGACCCCGGACCTTCCTCTACAGTGGGGAAATCATTGGCGGGCAGCGTGGATAGGGTGAAGCGGCTGCGCCCGGCCTTGACCAACAACTTCTGCTCGTCGAGCTTGATATCGATCAGCGCGTCACTGGGCAGACTCTTGCAGATGTCCATCAGCTTACGCGCCGGAACGGTGATTTCGCCGGGCTCGGCCGACTCTTCCAATTGCACGCGGCCAACCAGTTCGACTTCCAGGTCGGTACCGGTCAACGACAGTTGCTGGCCTTGTACCACCAGCAGGACGTTGGACAGGACCGGCAAGGTCTGGCGGCGCTCGACGACGCCTGCGACCAGTTGCAGGGGTTTCAACAGGGCTTCGCGTTGAATGGTGAAATGCATGGTCTAGTCCCTTGCCTTCAATAAGCTGCGCCGTCACCCATCAGGTGGTCAGCGTGCGCAGCAGGTTCTTGTAGTCCTCGCGGATGTCCGCGTCGGATTCCTTCAATTCGTTGATCTTGCGGCAGGCGTGCAGCACCGTGGTGTGATCCCGGCCGCCGAACATGTCGCCGATCTCCGGCAAGCTGTGGTTGGTCAGCTCTTTGGACAGGGCCATGGCCACCTGACGCGGGCGAGCCACAGAGCGCGAACGGCGCTTGGACAACAGATCGGAGATCTTGATCTTGTAGTACTCGGCCACGGTGCGCTGAATGTTATCCACACTGACCAGCTTGTCTTGCAGTGCCAACAGATCCTTGAGCGACTCGCGGATCAATTCGATGGTGATATCACGCCCCATGAAGTGCGAATGGGCGATCACCCGCTTGAGCGCACCTTCCAGTTCGCGAACGTTGGAGCGAATACGCTGGGCGATGAAGAACGCCGCATCGTGGGGCAGTTCCACCTTGGCCTGGTCGGCCTTCTTCATCAGGATCGCAACGCGAGTCTCCAGTTCAGGTGGCTCGACCGCAACCGTCAGGCCCCAACCGAACCGCGACTTGAGGCGTTCTTCCAGGCCTTCGATTTCCTTGGGATAGCGGTCGCTGGTGAGAATGACCTGCTGACCCCCCTCGAGCAACGCGTTGAAGGTGTGGAAAAACTCTTCCTGGGAACGCTCTTTGCGCGCGAAGAACTGGATGTCGTCGATCAACAGCGCGTCCACCGAGCGGTAGAACCGTTTGAATTCGTTGATCGCATTGAGCTGCAAGGCTTTGACCATGTCGGCGACGAAACGCTCGGAATGCAGGTAGACGACCTTGGCATTCGGGTTCTTCTTCAACAGGTGGTTACCCACAGCATGCATCAAGTGGGTCTTACCCAAACCGACGCCACCATAAAGGAAGAGTGGGTTGTAGCCATGCTTGGGATTGTCGGCCACCTGCCAGGCGGCTGCGCGTGCCAACTGGTTGGACTTACCCTCGACGAAGGTTTCGAAGGTGAAGGTACGGTTCAAGTAACTGGTGTGCTTGAGCGCGCCCTCGACCTGCACAGTGCGTTGCTCGCTACGCGTGGCGGCAACTGGAGCTGGGGTCGGCTCGTCTGTGGTGTCGTAGACATTGTTGGCGGGCGATTCGGCTTCGCTGACCGACGCAGGCTCGACAGGCGCTACTGCGGCGACGGCTACAGTTGGCGCAGCGGCCGGCTGCACCACCTGCTTGGCCTGAGTCTGAGCCAAAGATGCCGCCATCGCTGCACTCACCGGTGCGTTCGGCGCGGCCCTTGGCGCAGAACTACGACGACTGCCGATCAACAGCGAAAGCGCCGGCGCCAAGCCGCTGCCTTGCTCACCCAGCAGTTCGAGCAGGCGGCCGAGATACTTTTCATTGACCCAATCGAGGACAAAACGGTTAGGCGCATAGACGCGCAACTCGTCGCCTTCGGCTTCGACCTGTAGCGGACGGATCCAGGTGTTGAATTGCTGGGCAGGCAGTTCATCGCGCAGAAGCTCCACGCACTGCTGCCAAAGTTCCACTGACACGGATATCCCCTGAGTTGAAAGCCGGATGAGGCAAAAGCAAACCGCCATTGTACCGGGCGAGCGGCCACTTATCCACACGAGACCGAGGATTGGGACGTGCCATATCTGCCATTTAACGACCAGTACAACGCAGGGGATCGCTCATAAGCACTGTGGATAACCCAGCATGAGGGCTATGCACAACCCTATGCTCAACGCTGTGGATAAATCATCTGTGGATAAGGCCCTATTCAATCCACAGGTTATTTGTCTGATGAGCACAGCCGCAGCACCTGTTACCGACATACTTATGATTCTCTGTACAACCTATGGAATAAGGCCTTCAGCTGGTTATCCACAGATACTTGTCCACATAAGATTTATAAGTTCTTCAGAAAAGCTTTAAATATGTCCTTTCTATTTTTCATGTTAAGCGACTGAACGTGCTCGATGGGCCGACGGGCGTTCCAGGCACCCGATCACCTGGAAGGCGCACCTTCAAGGAATGTTGGTTGGAAATTGACCTATTGCCTTGCTTTCTCTAGAATCGCCGGTCTCTTAAAAAGGGGGCCATCCCGGCCCGTTGTCGACAACCCAGGTAACACGCCATGAAACGTACTTTCCAACCAAGCACCATCAAGCGCGCGCGCACCCACGGTTTCCGTGCTCGTATGGCCACCAAGAACGGCCGCGCCGTTCTGTCGCGTCGTCGTGCCAAAGGCCGTAAGCGTCTGGCCATTTGATTTTTCGGTACAGGTGGTGAGTCAGGACTTCAGTCGGGACAAGCGACTGCTTACACCCCGGCATTTCAAAGCGGTCTTTGACTCCCCAACCGGCAAGGTTCCAGGGAAAAACCTGCTTATCCTTGCTCGCGAGAACGGGTTGGATCATCCACGCCTCGGCTTGGTGATCGGCAAGAAGAGCGTCAAGCTCGCCGTTCAGCGCAATCGCCTCAAACGCTTGATGCGCGACTCGTTCCGCCTGCACCAGCACAGTCTGGCCGGGCTGGATATCGTGATCGTCGCGCGCAAGGGGTTGGGCGAGGTGGAAAACCCAGAATTGCACCAACACTTTGGCAAACTCTGGAAGCGTCTGGCCCGCGGTCGGCCCGCTCCAGCGGTACCTGCCGATTCCGCACGGGTAGACAGTCACGATGCGTAAACTGGCCCTCGTTCCGATCCAGTTCTACCGTTACGCCATTAGTCCTCTGATGGCCAGTCACTGTCGTTTCTATCCCAGTTGCTCCTGTTACGCGTACGAAGCCATTGAAAACCATGGCCTCCTGCGTGGCGGGTGGCTTGCCGTTCGTCGCCTGGGTCGTTGTCATCCGTGGAACGACGGCGGTTTCGATCCCGTCCCGCCAGCTCCTTCTTCCCGAACTTCTTCGATAGCCGAGTAATCATGGATATTAAACGCACGATCCTGATCGTCGCCCTGGCAATCGTGTCCTATGTGCTGGTCCTCAAGTGGAACCAGGACTATGGCCAGGCAGCCCTGCCGACTCAGCACACGGCGGCCAACAACGCTGCACCGGCCCTGTCGGATACCGTTGCGGCCAGCAACACTGGCGCCAGCGCCGACGTGCCGAGCGCCAACGCCGAGGCCAGCCCTGCTGAAATCGCGCCAGTCGCTGTCAGCAAGGACCTGATCCGGATCAAGACCGACGTCCTGGACCTGGCTATCGACCCGGTCGGCGGCGACATCGTCCAGTTGACCCTGCCCAAGTACCCACGTCGTCAGGATCATCCGGACATCGCCTTCCAGCTGTTCGACAACGGTGGCGAGCGCGTCTACCTGGCCCAGAGCGGTCTGACCGGCACCGACGGTCCAGACGCCCGTTCCACCGGCCGTCCGCTGTATGCCGCCGAGCAGAAGAGCTACCAACTGGCCAACGGTCAGGACCAACTGGTGGTCGACCTCAAGTTCAGCGACAACGGTGTCAACTACATCAAGCGCTTCAGCTTCAAGCGCGGTGAGTACGACCTGAATGTCAGCTACCTGATCGACAACCAGAGCGCCGCGCCCTGGACCGGCAACATGTTTGCCCAGCTCAAGCGCGACGCCAGTTCCGATCCGTCTTCGAGCACCGCTACCGGCACTGCCACCTACTTGGGCGCCGCCCTGTGGACAAGTTCGGAACCGTACAAGAAGGTGTCGATGAAGGACATCGACAAAGGCAGTTTGAAAGAAAATGTGTCGGGCGGCTGGGTCGCCTGGCTGCAGCACTACTTCGTCACCGCGTGGATTCCGGCCAAGTCTGACAACAACGTCGTGCAGACTCGCAAGGACAGCCAAGGCAACTACATCATCGGTTACACCGGTCCGGCGCTTAACGTACCTGCCGGTGGCAAGGCCGAGACCAGCGCCATGCTGTATGCCGGTCCGAAGATCCAGTCCAAGCTCAAAGAGTTGTCCCCAGGCCTGGAACTCACCGTCGACTACGGCTTCCTGTGGTTCATCGCTCAGCCGATCTTCTGGCTGCTGCAACATATCCACAGCCTGCTGGGTAACTGGGGCTGGTCGATCATCGTCCTGACCATGCTCATCAAAGGGCTGTTCTTCCCGCTCTCGGCCGCCAGCTATCGCTCGATGGCGCGCATGCGTGCCGTGGCGCCGAAGCTGGCCCAGCTCAAGGAACGCTTCGGTGACGATCGCCAGAAGATGTCCCAGGCGATGATGGAGCTGTACAAGAAAGAGAAGATCAACCCGCTGGGCGGCTGCCTGCCGATCCTGGTGCAGATGCCGGTGTTCCTGGCCCTGTACTGGGTACTGCTGGAAAGCGTCGAGATGCGCCAAGCGCCGTGGATGCTGTGGATAACCGATCTGTCGATCAAGGATCCGTTCTTCATCCTGCCGATCATCATGGGCGCGACCATGTTCATCCAGCAGCGTTTGAACCCGACACCGCCGGATCCGATGCAAGCGAAGGTCATGAAAATGATGCCGATCATCTTCACCTTCTTCTTCCTGTGGTTCCCAGCCGGTCTGGTGCTGTACTGGGTTGTGAACAACTGCTTGTCCATCACTCAGCAGTGGTACATCACCCGCCGCATCGAAGCAGCGACCAAAAAAGCTGCCGCTTGACGGGCAGCCCGGTTTGCCTGTGAATAAAAACGCCCCCTAGTGGGGCGTTTTTGCTATCTGACGAATTCCTAACAAAGGCCTAGAGCATGAATTCAGTGCGTGAAACCATTGCTGCCATCGCCACCGCACAGGGCCGCGGTGGTGTGGGTATCGTCCGTCTGTCAGGACCGCTGGCCAGCGAAGCGGGGCGGACCATCACCGGTCGCACGCTGACGCCGCGTCACGCTCATTACGGCCCTTTCCGTGCACAAGACGGTCTGGTGCTGGATGAGGGCATCGCCCTGTATTTCCCCGGGCCTAATTCCTTCACCGGAGAGGATGTGCTCGAGCTGCAGGGCCATGGCGGTCCTGTGGTGATGGATATGCTGCTGCAGCGCTGTGTGGAGCTGGGTTGCCGTCTGGCACGTCCTGGCGAATTCAGCGAGCGCGCCTTTCTCAACGACAAGCTCGACCTGGCCCAGGCCGAAGCCATCGCCGACCTCATCGAGGCCAGTTCCGCCCAGGCGGCGCGTAACGCCTTGCGCTCGCTTCAAGGTGCCTTCTCCAAGCGCGTGCATGCACTCACCGAGGCGTTGATTGCCTTGCGGATCTATGTCGAGGCCGCCATCGACTTCCCTGAGGAAGAGATCGATTTCCTCGCCGACGGTCATGTGCTAGGGATGCTCGACGCGGTACGCGAAGCGTTATCCACAGTCCAGCGTGAAGCGGGGCAGGGCGCGTTACTGCGCGATGGCATGACAGTGGTGATCGCAGGTCGGCCCAACGCCGGCAAGTCCAGTCTGCTGAATCAGTTGGCGGGGCGCGAGGCGGCGATCGTGACCGACATCGCCGGTACGACGCGGGACATCCTGCGCGAACATATCCACATCGACGGAATGCCGCTGCACGTGGTGGACACCGCAGGTCTGCGCGATACCGAAGACCATGTGGAAAAGATTGGTGTCGAGCGCGCACTCAAGGCCATCGCCGAAGCCGATCGAGTGTTGCTGGTGGTGGATTCCACCGCGGCAGAAGCCAACGATCCGTTCGCGCTGTGGCCTGAGTTTCTCGACCAACGCCCCAACCCGGCCAAGGTCACGCTGATCCGCAACAAAGCCGATCTGAGTGGTGAGGCCGTAGGCCTCGTGCAGAGCGAAGATGGACACGTGACCCTTACCCTCAGCGCTAAAGGCGAGTCCAGCGGACTGGATTTGCTGCGCGATCATCTCAAGGCCTGCATGGGCTATGAACAGACCGCCGAGAGCAGCTTCAGTGCGCGACGCCGTCACCTGGACGCGCTGCGTCACGCCAGCGAGCACCTGGAGCATGGTCGAGCGCAACTGACACTCGCTGGGGCAGGGGAGTTGCTGGCAGAAGACCTGCGCCAGGCCCAACAGGCGCTGGGCGAAATCACTGGGGCATTCAGCTCGGACGATTTGCTGGGACGGATCTTCTCGAGTTTCTGCATCGGTAAATGACGCAGCGCACCGTCTCACCCAAGCCGCTCTGACCCGAGCGGCTTTTTTTCGTCTGTCAAAAGAGGGGACCGTGACCTGCATCGTGGCTGTCCACAGACTGCATACCGTGCACCTAAGCCCTGTGGAAAACCCTCCTTCAGCTCCGTTGATAACCGGGCCTTTTTTCTGAGGATAAGGCTCCCTGTGCGTAAGTAGTCATTTAATCCACAGGTTAAACGGCCTTATCCAAAGCCCTCAGGTCGGGTTCGGCACAGGGTTTTGAATCCTTGTAAACCCTGGTAATAAAGGCCTGTAGCCTTTTATCCACAGAAGGGGAGCTGCATAAGAATAAACATAAAAACAAAGCTTCTTTAACTTTTTCCTCTTTGATTTCTATTGTCTGCCATTCATCCACAGCCTGATCAAATTTTGCTCAACCGGTTTCAATGGAGCGGGTGAACCCCCTATACTTGTCGGCTTACCTTCTCTATTCGCAAAAACAGGCACGAGGTGCGTGGTGGATTTCCCTTCCCGTTTTGAAGTGATCGTCATCGGCGGCGGCCATGCCGGTACCGAGGCTGCGCTTGCGTCTGCACGCATGGGTGTAAAAACCCTGCTGCTGACCCACAACGTGGAAACCCTCGGCCACATGAGCTGCAATCCGGCCATCGGCGGTATCGGCAAGAGCCACCTGGTCAAGGAAATCGATGCGCTCGGCGGCGCCATGGCGCTGGCCACCGACAAGAGCGGGATCCAGTTCCGCGTCCTGAACAACCGCAAGGGCCCGGCCGTGCGCGCTACTCGCGCCCAGGCCGACCGGGCCCTGTACAAGGCGGTGGTGCGCGAAATTCTGGAAAACCAGCCCAACCTGTGGATATTCCAGCAGTCGTGCGACGACTTGATCGTCGAGCAGGACCAAGTCAAAGGCGTGGTCACGCAGATGGGTCTGCGTTTCTTCGCCGATGCCGTGGTGCTGACCACCGGCACCTTCCTCGGTGGACTTATCCACATCGGTTTGCAGAATCACTCCGGCGGGCGTGCCGGCGATCCACCGTCGATCGCCCTGGCCCACCGCATGCGCGAACTGCCGCTGCGCGTCGGTCGCCTGAAGACCGGTACGCCGCCGCGCATCGATGGACGTTCCGTGGACTTTTCGGTCATGACCGAGCAACCGGGTGACACGCCGATCCCGATCATGTCGTTCATGGGCAACGCCGCCATGCACCCGCGTCAAGTGAGCTGCTGGATCACCCATACCAACGCCCGCACCCATGAAATCATTGCCTCGAACCTCGACCGTTCACCGATGTACTCCGGCGTGATCGAAGGGGTCGGCCCGCGTTATTGCCCGTCGATCGAAGACAAGATCCACCGCTTCGCCGACAAGGAAAGCCACCAGGTGTTCATCGAGCCTGAGGGCCTGACCACCCATGAGCTGTACCCCAACGGTATCTCCACCTCGCTGCCGTTCGACGTCCAGCTCGAGCTGGTGCGCTCGATCCGTGGCATGGAGAACGCGCACATCGTGCGTCCGGGTTATGCCATCGAGTACGACTACTTCGATCCGCGCGATTTGAAATACAGCCTGGAAACCAAGGTCATCGGCGGCTTGTTCTTCGCAGGTCAGATCAACGGCACCACCGGTTACGAAGAGGCTGGCGCGCAGGGCTTGCTGGCCGGCACCAATGCGGCGTTGCGCGCACAAGGTCGCGAGGCGTGGTGCCCGCGCCGCGACGAGGCGTACATCGGCGTACTGGTCGACGACCTGATCACCCTGGGTACCCAGGAGCCTTACCGCATGTTCACCTCGCGCGCCGAGTACCGGCTGATTCTGCGCGAGGACAACGCTGATCTGCGCCTGACCGAGAAGGGTCGTGAGCTGGGCTTGATCGATGATGCGCGCTGGGCTGCGTTCAGCGCCAAGCGCGAAGGCATCGAGCGCGAAGAACAGCGCCTGAAGAGCACCTGGATTCGTCCGGGTACCCCACAAGGCCAAGCGGTTGTGGATAAGTTCGGCACACCACTGGCCCACGAGTACAACCTGCTCAACCTGCTGGCACGGCCTGAGATCGACTATGCCGGTCTGGTCGAGGCCACCGGCGGTGACGTCATCGATCCACAGGTGGCCGAACAGGTCGAGATCAAGACCAAATACGCGGGCTACATCGACCGCCAGCAGGACGAGATCGCCAGACTGCGGGCCAGCGAAGACACCCGGCTCCCTGTGGATATCGACTACACCGGTATTTCCGGACTGTCCAAGGAAATCCAGGGCAAACTCGGCCAGACCCGTCCCGAGACGCTGGGCCAGGCTTCGCGGATTCCTGGCGTCACCCCGGCCGCTATTTCCCTGTTGCTGATTCACCTGAAGAAACGCGGCGCCGGCCGCGAATTGGAGCAAAGCGCTTGAGTGTCTTGGTCACCCCGCAACACGCCGAAGAGTTGTCCACAGGTGCGCGGCAGCTTGGTGTCGAACTGAACCAGCAGCAGCACGCCCAGTTGTTGGCCTACCTGGCCCTGTTGATCAAATGGAACAAGGCCTACAACCTGACGGCCGTGCGCGACCCGGATGAGATGGTGTCGCGCCACGTGCTCGACAGCCTTAGCGTCATGCCGTTTATCCACAGCGACACTCAGCGTTGGCTCGACGTCGGCAGTGGCGGCGGCATGCCCGGTATCCCGCTGGCCATCCTGCATCCGCAAAAGCACATCACCGTGCTCGACAGCAATGGCAAGAAGACTCGCTTCCTCACCCAGGTGAAGATGGAGCTCAAGCTCGACAACCTCAACGTTATCCACAGCCGGGTGGAAGAGGTGAAGCCTGAGCAGCCGTTCTGCGGAATCATCTCCCGGGCATTCAGCAGCATGGAGAACTTCACGAACTGGACTCGCCACCTCGGCGATGCCAAGACGCAATGGCTTGCAATGAAAGGGCTGCATCCTGCCGATGAACTGGTAGCATTGCCCGCAGACTTCACAGTGGAAAGCGAGCAGGCCCTGACCGTTCCAGGTTGCCAGGGCCAGCGCCATCTGCTGATACTGCGCCGCAAGGCTTGACTGGGAACACACGCAACAATGGCTAAGGTATTCGCAATCGCGAACCAGAAGGGTGGGGTCGGCAAGACCACCACCTGCATCAATCTCGCCGCATCGCTGGCCGCGACCAAGCGCCGCGTGCTGCTGATCGACCTCGATCCACAGGGCAACGCCACGATGGGCAGCGGTGTGGATAAGCACGAGCTCGAGCACTCGGTGTACGACCTGCTGATCGGGGAATGCGACCTGGCCCAGGCCATGCAGTACTCCGAGCACGGCGGTTTCCAACTGCTGCCGGCCAACCGCGACCTGACTGCCGCCGAGGTGGTGCTGCTGGAAATGCAGATGAAGGAGAGCCGTCTGCGCAACGCGCTGGCGCCGATCCGCGACAACTACGACTTCATTCTCATCGACTGCCCGCCGTCGCTGTCGATGCTCACGCTCAACGCGTTGGTCGCGTCCGATGGCGTGATCATTCCCATGCAGTGCGAGTACTACGCACTGGAAGGGCTGAGCGACCTTGTGGATAACATCAAGCGCATCGCTGCCCGGTTGAACCCGGAGTTGAAGATTGAGGGCCTGCTGCGCACCATGTACGACCCGCGCCTGAGCCTGAACAACGATGTCTCGGCGCAGCTCAAGGAACACTTCGGCGATCAGCTCTACGACACGGTGATCCCGCGCAACATCCGCCTGGCCGAGGCGCCGAGCTTCGGCATGCCGGCGCTGGCCTACGACAAGCAGTCACGCGGAGCGCTCGCCTACCTGGCCTTGGCTGGTGAGTTGGTGCGCCGTCAGCGTCGTCAAATCCGCACTGCACAGACAACTTAAGGAATCCGCATGGCCATCAAGAAACGCGGTCTCGGACGTGGGTTGGATGCACTGCTCAGCGGTCCATCCGTCAGCGCGCTCGAAGAGCAGGCGGTCAAGGTCGATCAGAAGGAGCTGCAGCGCCTGCCGGTCGAGCTGATTCAGCGCGGCAAGTATCAGCCGCGCCGCGACATGGACCCTGAAGCGCTGGAAGAGCTGGCGCACTCGATCCGCAACCATGGCGTGATGCAGCCCATCGTGGTGCGCCCGATCGGTGAAGGCCGCTACGAGATCATCGCCGGTGAGCGTCGTTGGCGCGCCACCCAGCAGGCCGGTCTGGACAGCATTCCGGCCATGGTCCGCGAAGTACCGGACGAAGCCGCCATCGCCATGGCGCTGATCGAGAACATCCAGCGCGAAGACCTCAACCCGCTGGAAGAAGCCATGGCGTTGCAGCGTCTGCAGCAGGAGTTCGAGCTGACCCAGCAGCAGGTGGCCGATGCGGTCGGCAAGTCGCGGGTGACCGTCGCCAACCTGCTGCGCCTGATCACCCTGCCCGAAGCGATCAAGACCATGCTCGCCCATGGCGACTTGGAAATGGGGCATGCCCGTGCGCTGCTCGGCCTGGAGGAACATCGTCAGGAGGAGGGGGCGCGACATGTTGTCGCACGCGGCCTTACTGTGCGCCAAACCGAGGCACTAGTTCGTCAGTGGTTGAACGGTAAACCTGAGCCGGTGCAATCGGATAAATCTGATCCGGACATAGCCCGCCTGGAACAGCGCCTGGCCGAGCGCCTGGGCTCTTCGGTGCAGATTCGCCATGGAAACAAGGGCAAAGGCCAGTTGGTCATCCGCTACAACTCGCTCGACGAGCTTCAGGGCGTACTTGCCCACATCCGCTGAAACAATTCCCGTTGTAGCGCGCAGTCGGAAATCACTACCCGATAGTTGAATAGGGGGGCATCCACCCCTATACTCTGCGCGCATTTTGTCGGCACAAATTATGCCAAGTCATCGCTGACGAGGCGGTCGACTTTCGAGGAGCAGTAGCGATGGAAATACGCACGCCAAACCGCCTGCCTTTCCATCGTTGGGCAGTTTTCCCGGTGCTGCTGGCTCAATTTGGGGTGTTATTGCTGGCAACGTTGGTGTTGTGGCAATGGCAGGGCAAGGTCAGCGGTTATTCAGGCCTGTGTGGTGGTTTGATCGGCTGGCTGCCCAACGTGTATTTCGCCTGGAAGGCTTTTCGCTTCAGCGGAGCCCGGGCGGCGCCGGCCATCGTCAAGTCGTTTTACGCAGGCGAGGCAGGCAAATTGATTTTGACGGCAGTGCTGTTCGCACTGACCTTTGCAGGAGTGAAGCCACTGGCGCCGTTAGCAGTATTCGGCGTCTTCCTGCTGACCTTGATGGTCAGCTGGTTCGCGCCACTGCTGATGAATACAAGACTTTCGAGACCTTAGGGCGTTTGAGGCAACCATGGCAGCAGAAACCGCTTCGGGCTATATCCAGCACCACTTGCAGAACCTGACCTACGGTCAACTACCAGACGGCAGCTGGGGCTTCGCCCATTCGGCTGCAGAAGCCAAGGCAATGGGCTTCTGGGCGTTCCACCTGGATACGCTGGGTTGGTCCGTCGCGCTGGGTCTGATCTTCCTGTTCATCTTCCGCATGGCGGCCAAGAAGGCCACTTCCGGTCAGCCGGGCGCCCTGCAGAACTTCGTCGAAGTGCTGGTCGACTTCGTTCACGGCAGCGTGAAGGACTCGTTCCACGGTCGCAGCGCGGTCATCGCACCGCTGGCGCTGACCATCTTCGTCTGGGTCTTCCTGATGAACGCCATCGACCTGGTTCCGGTCGACTGGATTCCGCAGCTGGCTATCCTGATTTCCGGTGATCCGCACATTCCGTTCCGTGCCGTGTCCACCACCGACCCGAATGCCACGCTGGCCATGGCCTTCAGCGTGTTCGCCTTGATCATCTTCTACAGCATCAAGATCAAAGGCTTCGGCGGCTTCATCGGCGAGCTCACCCTGCACCCGTTCGGCAGCAAGAACATCTTCGTGCAGATCCTGCTGATCCCGGTGAACTTCCTGCTGGAATTCGTCACCCTGATCGCCAAGCCGATCTCCCTGGCACTGCGTCTGTTCGGCAACATGTACGCCGGCGAGCTGGTGTTCATCCTCATCGCCGTAATGTTCGGCGCCGGCATCCTCTGGCTCAGCGGCCTGGGTGTGGTACTGCAGTGGGCGTGGGCGGTGTTCCACATCCTGATCATCACGCTGCAAGCTTTCATCTTCATGATGCTCACCATCGTCTATCTGTCGATGGCTCACGAAGATAACCATTAAGACCGCCTGGCGTGTCTGATAGCCTTGTCCGCCGGTTCGGGGGCAGGGCTGAAAAAGTCCGCAAGGGCCGTTGCTTCAACGATTTGTTTTACCGCTTCAAACTAAAAACCTAACCAATACGACGTAAAAGTCGGGAGGAAAGATGGAAACTGTAGTTGGTCTGACCGCTATCGCTGTTGCTCTGCTGATCGGCCTGGGTGCTCTGGGTACCGCCATTGGTTTCGGCCTGCTGGGCGGCAAGTTCCTGGAAGGCGCTGCTCGTCAGCCTGAGATGGTTCCGATGCTGCAGGTCAAGATGTTCATCGTTGCCGGTCTGCTCGACGCCGTCACCATGATCGGTGTTGGTATCGCTCTGTTCTTCACCTTCGCGAACCCCTTCGTTGGTCAGATCGCCGGCTAATCACTCGTTCCTACGAGTTGATTGGTGTGATGGACAAAGACCGAGCGAGGTGTTGGCGTGAACATTAATGCAACCCTGATTGGCCAATCCGTTGCTTTTCTGATTTTTGTGCTGTTCTGCATGAAGTACGTATGGCCTCCGGTCATCACTGCTCTGCACGAGCGCCAGAAGAAGATTGCAGACGGCTTGGACGCTGCCAACCGCGCAGCTCGCGACCTGGAGCTGGCCCAAGAGAAAGCGGGTCAGCAACTGCGTGAAGCGAAAGCACAGGCAGCCGAAATCATTGAGCAAAGCAAGAAACGCGCTGCTCAGCTTGTCGAGGAAGCCCGTGATCAGGCCCGCGTCGAAGCTGACCGTGTGAAGGCTCAGGCTCAGGCCGAGATCGAACAGGAACTGAACAGCGTCAAAGACGCCCTGCGTGCCCAAGTGGGTGCCCTGGCCGTTGGCGGTGCTGAAAAGATCCTTGGCGCCACAATCGATCAAAACGCGCATGCGGAGCTGGTTAACAAACTGGCCGCTGAAATTTAAGCGAGGGCGATCATGGCAGAACTGACCACGTTGGCCCGACCTTACGCTAAGGCTGCCTTCGAGCATGCCCAGGCCCATCAGCAACTGGCCAATTGGTCAGCCATGCTCGGCCTGGCTGCTGCGGTGTCGCAAGACGACACCATGCAGCGCCTGCTCAAGGCCCCGCAACTGACTAGCGCAGACAAGGCCGCCGCATTCATTGAAGTGTGCGGTGACAAGTTCGATGCACAGGCACAGAATTTCATTCATGTTGCCGCGGAAAACGACCGTCTCCTGCTTCTGCCGGAGATTGCCGCCCTGTTCGACCTGTACAAGGCCGAGCAGGAGAAATCCGTGGACGTGGAAGTCACCAGTGCTTTTGCGTTGAACCAAGAACAGCAAGACAAACTCGCCAAGGTTCTCAGTGCACGGCTCAGCCGGGAAGTGCGCCTGCACGCGTCGGAGGATGCCAGCCTGATCGGCGGTGTCGTCATCCGCGCCGGCGACCTGGTAATCGATGGCTCTGTTCGCGGCAAAATCGCGAAACTGGCCGAAGCATTGAAATCTTGAGTTTGAAGGGGCAGCAGAGCAATGCAGCAACTCAATCCTTCCGAAATTAGTGAAATCATCAAGGGTCGCATCGAGAAACTCGATGTCGGCTCCCAAGCCCGCAACGAAGGTACCGTCGTCAGCGTTTCCGACGGTATCGTTCGCATTCACGGTCTGGCCGACGTCATGTACGGCGAAATGATCGAGTTCCCGGGCGGCGTCTACGGTATGGCACTGAACCTGGAGCAAGACTCCGTGGGTGCGGTGGTACTGGGCGCTTACACCTCCCTCGCCGAAGGCATGTCCGCCAAGTGCACCGGCCGCATCCTGGAAGTTCCTGTTGGTAAGGAACTGCTGGGTCGCGTGGTCGATGCCCTGGGTAACCCGATCGACGGCAAAGGTCCGCTGAACAACACCGAGACCGACGCGGTCGAGAAAGTGGCTCCAGGCGTGATCTGGCGTAAGTCGGTCGACCAGCCTGTGCAGACTGGCTACAAGTCGGTCGACGCCATGATCCCGGTTGGCCGTGGCCAGCGCGAGCTGATCATCGGTGACCGTCAGATCGGTAAGACCGCCATGGCGGTCGACGCGATCATCAACCAGAAAGACAGCGGCATCTTCTGCGTCTACGTGGCCGTCGGCCAGAAGCAGTCGACCATCGCCAACGTCGTGCGCAAGCTGGAAGAAGCCGGCGCCCTGGCCAACACCATCGTGGTTGCCGCCAGCGCCTCGGAATCCGCCGCACTGCAGTTCCTGGCACCTTACGCCGGCTGCACCATGGGCGAGTTCTTCCGTGACCGCGGCGAAGACGCTCTGATCGTCTACGATGACCTGTCCAAGCAGGCCGTTGCCTACCGTCAGATCTCCCTGCTGCTGCGCCGTCCGCCAGGACGTGAAGCGTACCCAGGCGACGTGTTCTATCTCCACTCCCGTCTGCTGGAGCGTGCTTCGCGCGTTTCAGAAGAGTACGTCGAGAAGTTCACCAATGGCGCAGTCACCGGCAAGACCGGCTCGCTGACCGCCCTGCCGATCATCGAAACCCAGGCTGGCGACGTTTCCGCGTTCGTTCCGACCAACGTGATTTCCATCACCGACGGTCAGATCTTCCTGGAATCGGCCATGTTCAACTCGGGCATCCGCCCTGCAGTGAACGCCGGTGTTTCGGTATCGCGCGTCGGTGGTGCCGCTCAGACCAAGATCATCAAGAAGCTGTCCGGCGGTATCCGTACCGCGCTGGCTCAGTACCGTGAACTGGCGGCCTTCGCCCAGTTCGCGTCCGATCTGGACGAAGCGACCCGCAAGCAGCTGGAACACGGTCAGCGCGTCACCGAGCTGATGAAGCAGAAGCAGTATGCGCCGATGTCGATCGCCGACATGGCTCTGTCGCTGTATGCCGCCGAGCGTGGTTTCCTGACCGACGTAGAAGTCTCCAAGGTCGGCAGCTTCGAGCAAGCGCTGATCGCCTACTTCCACCGCGATCACGCCGAGCTGTTGGCCAAGATCAACGTGAAAGGTGACTTCAACGACGAAATCGACGCTGGCATGAAAGCCGGTATCGAGAAGTTCAAGGCCACCCAGACCTGGTAAGCCGCAGCGGGGGCTTCTGGCCCCCGCTTGCTAACCTGATAGGTGATACATGGCAGGCGCAAAAGAGATTCGCAGTAAGATTGCGAGCATCAAAAGCACGCAAAAAATTACCAGCGCCATGGAGAAAGTGGCGGTCAGCAAAATGCGCAAGGCACAACTGCGCATGGCTGCTAGCCGTCCTTACGCGGAGCGTATCCGCCAGGTGATCGGTCATCTGGCCAACGCCAACCCGGAATACCGTCACCCGTTCATGATCGAGCGCCCTGTAAAGCGCGTCGGTTATATCGTGGTGAGCAGTGACCGTGGTCTGTGCGGTGGCTTGAACACCAACCTGTTCAAGGCCCTGGTCAAGGACATGAACGAAAACCGCGAACAGGGCGTGGAAATCGACCTGTGCGTGATCGGCAGCAAAGGTGCGACTTTCTTCCGCATCTTTGGCGGCAACGTGGTAGCCGCGATCAGCCACTTGGGCGAAGAGCCATCGATCAACGATCTGATCGGCTCCGTCAAAGTGATGCTGGACGCCTACCTCGACGGCCGTATCGATCGCCTCTCGGTGGTTTCGAACAAGTTCATCAACACCATGACCCAAAAACCGACGGTCGAGCAGTTGGTACCGTTGGTGGCAACCCCGGATCAGGAACTCAAGCACCACTGGGACTACCTGTACGAACCCGACGCAAAAGAGCTGCTGGACGGCTTGATGGTGCGTTACGTGGAGTCGCAGGTGTACCAGGCGGTGGTCGAGAACAACGCTGCTGAACAAGCGGCCCGGATGATCGCCATGAAGAACGCCACAGACAACGCCGGTGACCTGATCAGCGAACTCCAGCTGATCTACAACAAGGCGCGTCAGGCTGCGATCACCCAGGAGATCTCGGAAATCGTCGGCGGCGCTGCCGCGGTTTAACGGTTCACATATTCAGAGGATCCAGCTATGAGTAGCGGACGTATCGTTCAAATCATCGGCGCCGTCATCGACGTGGAATTCCCACGTGACGTCGTGCCGAGTGTTTACAACGCGCTGAAAGTTCAAGGCGCGCAAACCACCCTGGAAGTCCAGCAGCAGTTGGGCGACGGCGTGGTTCGTACCATCGCGATGGGCTCGACCGAAGGTCTGAAGCGCGGTCTGGACGTCGTCGATACCGGCGCGGCCATTTCCGTTCCGGTGGGTAAGGCCACGCTGGGCCGTATCATGGACGTCCTCGGCAACCCGATCGACGAAGCCGGTCCGATCGGCGAAGAAGAGCGTCGCGGTATCCACCAGCCAGCGCCTTCGTTCGCTGACCAGGCAGGCGGCAACGACCTGCTGGAAACCGGCATCAAGGTTATCGACCTGGTTTGCCCGTTCGCCAAGGGTGGTAAGGTCGGTCTGTTCGGTGGTGCCGGTGTCGGCAAGACCGTCAACATGATGGAATTGATCCGTAACATCGCCATCGAGCACAGCGGTTATTCCGTGTTCGCCGGTGTGGGCGAGCGTACTCGTGAGGGTAACGACTTCTACCACGAGATGAAGGACTCCAACGTTCTCGACAAAGTAGCGCTGGTCTACGGTCAGATGAACGAGCCACCAGGAAACCGTCTGCGCGTCGCGCTGACCGGCCTGACCATGGCCGAGAAGTTCCGTGACGAAGGTAACGACGTTCTGCTGTTCGTCGACAACATCTATCGTTACACCCTGGCCGGTACCGAAGTATCCGCACTGCTGGGCCGTATGCCTTCCGCAGTAGGCTACCAGCCGACCCTGGCCGAAGAAATGGGCGTTCTGCAAGAGCGCATCACTTCGACCAAGGAAGGTTCGATCACTTCGATCCAGGCCGTCTACGTGCCTGCGGACGACTTGACCGACCCGTCGCCAGCGACCACCTTCGCCCACTTGGACGCCACCGTCGTTCTGTCCCGTGACATCGCCTCGCTGGGTATCTACCCGGCCGTCGACCCACTGGACTCGACTTCGCGTCAGTTGGACCCGAACGTGATCGGCACCGAGCACTACGAAACTGCCCGTCAGGTCCAGTACGTTCTGCAGCGTTACAAAGAGCTGAAGGACATCATCGCGATCCTGGGTATGGACGAACTGTCCGAGACCGACAAGCAACTGGTTGCTCGCGCTCGTAAGATCCAGCGCTTCCTGTCGCAGCCGTTCTTCGTGGCCGAAGTCTTCACCGGCGCGCCAGGCAAGTACGTTTCGCTCAAGGACACCATCGCTGGCTTCAGCGGTATCCTCAAAGGTGACTACGACCACCTGCCAGAACAAGCGTTCTACATGGTCGGCAGCATCGACGAAGCGATCGAGAAAGCCAAGAAACTGTAATCCCGGCGCCCCGCAAGGGGCGCTAATCAGGTTGAGGCAAGCAGATGGCTATGACAGTCCATTGCGATATCGTCAGCGCGGAAGGGGAGATCTTCTCCGGTCTGGTCGAGATGGTAGTAGCGCACGGTAACTTGGGCGATCTGGGTATCGCGCCAGGCCACGCGCCGCTGATCACCAATCTCAAGCCGGGTCCGATCACGCTGACCAAGCAGGGTGGCACTCAAGAGGTGTACTACATCTCCGGTGGCTTCCTCGAAGTGCAGCCGAACATGGTCAAGGTTCTCGCCGACACCGTGCAACGCGCTGCCGACCTGGACGAAGCTCAGGCTCAGGAAGCCCTCAAGGCTGCCGAGAACGCGCTGAACACCAAAGGTTCGGACTTCGACTACGGCGCTGCCGCCGCACGTCTGGCCGAGGCTGCGGCTCAGCTGCGCACTGTCCAGCAAATGCGCAGAGGCAAGTGATCCGGTCCTGCCGGTGATCTGCGTTGCGATTGAGTTAAAGGGTAGCCTCGGCTACCCTTTTTCTTTTCCCGATTTCCCCCCCTCGGTCACATCCCTGACCGCCCAGGATTGGTAGCCAGTCAATGTCACTCGATATCGTTATTCTCGCCGCAGGCCAAGGCACTCGCATGCGCTCGGCGCTGCCCAAGGTGCTGCACCCGGTCGCTGGCAATTCCATGCTTGGCCACGTTATCCACAGCGCCCGTCAACTGCAGCCCAACGGCATCCATGTGGTCATCGGCCATGGCGCCGAACGCGTGCGCGAATCCCTGGCGGCCGACGACCTGAATTTCGTCATGCAGGACAAGCAACTGGGTACGGGTCATGCGGTCGCCCAGGCGTTGCCGGCAATCACTGCCGACACCGTGCTGGTGCTCTACGGCGACGTGCCGCTGATCGAGGTGCAAACGCTGCAGCGTCTGCTGGCGAAGGTCGACGACCGCCAACTTGGCCTGCTAACCGTGAACCTCGAGGATCCGACCGGCTACGGCCGTATCGTGCGCGACGAGCAGGGCCAGGTGACAGCCATCGTCGAACACAAGGACGCCAGCGATGCGCAGAAGGCGATCAAGGAAGGCAACACCGGCATTCTCGCAATGCCCGCCGCGCGTCTGGCCGACTGGATGGGCCGCTTGTCCAACAACAATGCCCAAGGCGAGTACTACCTCACCGACGTGATCGCCATGGCTGTGTCCGACGGCCTGGTGGTGGCCACCGAGCAGCCGCACGATCCGATGGAAGTGCAGGGCGCCAATGACCGCCGCCAACTGGCTGAACTCGAGCGACACTATCAGTTGCGTGAAGGCCGTCGTCTGATGGCCCTGGGCGTGACCCTGCGTGATCCGGCGCGTTTCGATGTGCGCGGTGAGGTGACGGTTGGGCGCGACGTGCTGATCGATATCAACGTCATTCTCGAAGGTCAGGTGGTCATTGAGGACGATGTTCAGATCGGCCCGAACTGCGTGATCAAGAACAGCACACTGCGCAAGGGTGTGGTGGTCAGGGCCAACAGCCATATCGAAGGCGCGGTGATGGGTGAGGGCAGCGACGCCGGTCCGTTCGCCCGGCTGCGTCCAGGGAGCGTGCTGGAGGCCAAGGCCCATGTGGGTAACTTCGTCGAACTGAAGAACGCTCATCTGGGCGAAGGCGCGAAAGCCGGCCACTTGACGTACCTGGGCGATGCGCAGATCGGTGCCCGCACCAACATCGGTGCCGGAACCATCACCTGCAACTACGACGGCGCCAACAAGTTCATGACCGTGCTGGGCGAGGACGTCTTCATCGGCTCGAACAACTCGTTGGTAGCGCCTGTGGAAATCAAGGATGGCGCCACCACTGCGGCTGGCTCGACCATCAATCAGGCGGTCGAACCTGGTCAGCTGGCGGTCGCCCGCGCACGTCAGCGCAACATCGACGGCTGGAAGAGGCCGGTGAAGATCAAGAAAGACTGAGTTATCAACAGCTGGGTTATCCACAAGCCGACTTATGTGAATAAGTCGGCTTTTGTTTGCGCGGGTTTCTGGATGAAAGCGGTTGATGGGAAGCTTGACGAACTGCCGATCTTAGGTTTTGATTGCACCCATTATCTTTCGAATCGAAACTTAAAAGCAGATGTCGAAACGAAACACCCCCCAGCGCCGCCATAACATCCTCGCCTTGCTCGCAGAACAGGGCGAGGTGAGCGTCGACGCCTTGGCCAAGCATTTCGAAACGTCTGAAGTGACCATTCGCAAGGACCTCGCAGCGCTCGAAACCAACGGGCTGCTGCTACGCCGCTACGGCGGCGCCGTGCCGGTGCCGCAAGAAATGTTCGGCGGGGTCGCCCAGCCCATTTCCAGCTACAAGAAAGCCATCGCCCGCGCTGCCGTAGCCGGTATTCGCGAGCATGCGCGCATCATCATCGACAGTGGCAGCACCACGGCCGCGATGATCCCTGAACTGGGCCGCCAGCCCGGCCTGGTGGTGATGACCAATTCGCTCAACGTGGCCCGTGCCATCAGCGAACTGGAGCATGAGCCCGTGTTGCTGATGACCGGCGGCACCTGGGATCCGCATTCGGAGTCGTTCCAGGGCCAGGTCGCTGAGCAAGTGCTGCGTTCCTACGATTTCGATCAGCTGTTCATCGGTGCCGATGGCATCGACCTGAACCGCGGCACCACCACCTTCAACGAGCTGCTTGGCCTGAGCCGGGTGATGGCCGAGGTGGCCCGTGAAGTGATCGTGATGGTCGAGTCGGACAAGGTCGGGCGCAAGATTCCCAACCTTGAGCTGCCTTGGGGCAGCGTTACCACCCTTATTACAGACGATCGCCTGCCGAGTTCGGCACGCGACCAGATTCAAGCCCGCGGCATCAACCTGATCTGCGCCGCGATCAGCCAGGAGCAATGACCATGTGTGGAATCGTCGGTGCAGTCGCCGAGCGCAACATCACCTCCATCCTCATCGAAGGCCTCAAGCGTCTCGAGTACCGCGGCTATGACAGCGCCGGGCTGGCGGTAATCACCGCCGAAGGCCAGTTGGACCGCCGCCGCCGCATCGGCAAAGTGGCCGAGCTGGAAGCCGCCGTGACCGCCGAGCCACTCAACGGTCACCTGGGCATCGCGCATACTCGCTGGGCCACCCACGGCGCGCCGACCGAGCACAATGCCCACCCGCACTTCTCCGGTCAGGAAGTGGCCGTTGTTCACAACGGCATCATCGAGAACCACGAAGAGCTGCGTGAAGAGCTCAAGGGTCTGGGCTACGTGTTCGCGTCGCAGACTGACACCGAAGTGATCGTCCACCTGATCCACCATACCCTCAAGCAGATCCCCGATCTCACCGAGGCGTTCAAGACCGTGGTCAAGCGCTTGCATGGCGCCTATGGCCTGTCGGTGATCAGTGCCAAACAGCCGGACCGTCTGGTCGCCGCGCGCAGCGGCAGCCCGCTGGTGATTGGCCTGGGCCACGGCGAGAACTTCCTCGCGTCCGACCAACTGGCCCTGCGCCAAGTCACTGACCGTTTCATGTACCTGGAAGAAGGCGACATCGCCGAGATCCGCCGCGATCACGTGAGCATCTGGGACCAATCCGGTGCTGCGGTGCAGCGCGAGACCGTGCAGTACCACGAAGGCGCCGAGGCGGCGGACAAAGGCCACTACCGCCACTTCATGCTCAAGGAAATCCATGAGCAGCCGTCGGTGGTTCAGCGCACCCTGGAAGGGCGCCTGGGCAAGGACCATGTCATGGTCCAGGCGTTCGGCCCGCAGGCCGCCGAACTGTTCGTCAAGGTGCGCAACGTGCAGATCGTCGCCTGTGGCACCAGCTACCACGCCGGCATGGTCGCCCGCTACTGGCTGGAAAGCCTGGCCGGCATCCCGTGCCAGGTCGAAGTCGCCAGCGAATTCCGCTACCGCAAGGTGGTCGTCCAGCCGGACACCCTGTTCGTGTCGATCTCTCAGTCCGGCGAAACCGCCGATACCCTGGCGGCGCTGCGCAACGCCAAGGAACTGGGCTTCCTCGGCAGCCTGGCGATCTGCAACGTCGGCATCAGCTCGCTGGTGCGCGAGTCGGATCTGACCCTGCTCACCCTGGCTGGCCCGGAAATTGGCGTCGCCTCCACCAAGGCATTCACCACCCAGCTGGTGTCGTTGATGCTGCTGACCCTGGCCCTGGGCCAAGTGCGCGGCACGCTGGAAGCGGGCGTCGAAGCCGAACTGGTCGAAGAACTGCGTCGCCTGCCGGCGCGCCTGGGCGAAGCCCTGGCCATGGACACTGTGGTCGAGAAGACCGCCGAGCTCTTCGCCGACAAGCACCACACCCTGTTCCTCGGCCGCGGTGCGCAGTACCCGGTGGCGATGGAAGGCGCGCTCAAGCTCAAGGAAATTTCCTATATCCATGCAGAATCGTACCCGGCCGGTGAACTCAAGCACGGCCCGCTGGCGTTGGTCGATGCCGACATGCCAGTGGTCACGGTTGCGCCGAACAATGAGCTGCTGGAAAAGCTGAAGTCGAACCTGCAGGAAGTCCGCGCCCGTGGCGGCGAGCTGGTGGTGTTCGCCGACGAGAACGCCGGTATGAGCAACGGCGAAGGCACCCACGTGATCAAGGTGCCGCACATCATCGACGCCCTGGCACCGATCCTCTACACCATCCCGCTGCAGTTGCTGTCGTACTACGTGGCCGTGTTGAAAGGGACCGATGTCGACCAGCCGCGTAACCTGGCCAAGTCGGTGACGGTGGAGTGAGGGTAGCTGGGTCGGATGTAGGGTGATCTTAAATAAATAAGTCAGTCTCGCTTGAAGCCTTTAGGGAAGGTCCGAACACGTAGCCCATCAGCCGGAAATGCGCGGCTTGGGGATGCTGAAAGAGCCGTTTTTCAGCAGCAGATTATTGGAAAACCAAGGCATAGCCTCGGTTTTCTGCCCTCACGAGCGCATCTCTCCCGCAGCCGGCAATAATTGCCGGCGCACCCTTCACAGATTCGACAGGGTAAACAGCGTGGTCAGTTGTGCCGTGTTCTTGGCCAAGCCACGGAAGCGGGTTTTCACATAGCCAACTTGGCGCTTGATCACACGAAATGGATGTTCGACTTTCGCTCGCGTCTGCGCTTTGACCTTCTCGATCTTGCGTCTGGCTTTGTAGAGCACGCTGCATTTGCTCAAGTACTTGTAGGTACTGCGGCGGGATCACTCTGGATCAAAGAGTGCCGGGGTGGGGATTTGCCAGGCGGGCTTCTTTTCACCTTGACTGTCGAAAGCGCGACGCGCCTCGCGGAATTCGTCGGCGTTTTCGACCACCCACATCCAAACGGGGGACATCCGAACCAACAGCTCCATACCCAGCGGCGTCAGCTCGTATTCGACGCGCGGCGGAATGTCCTCAAACTCCCGTCGAAGCAGTAATCCATCCCGCTCCATGGCGCGTAGCGTCTTGGTGAGCATTCGCTGGGTCACCCCAGTCATCTGTCTTTTTATCTCGGCGTGGCGCATCGTGCCGTACACGCCCAAGGCATGCAGGATGCCCAATGACCATCGGCTACCTGCGTGAGCGAGGACTTCCCGTCTGACGCCATCATCGTCTTCTCGGAGCGTTTGGCAGATGGCTTCTGCCTGGCTCAGAGCGTCCTGATTGGTCATTCATTCCTCCTAGGTATCACGCGTGTGCCTTCTTACGAGTACTGCCTGATCATGCCAGCATTTGCTCATGTTATAGGCATCACGCCTCAGGAGGAATCATGACCGAAGCAACCCCACTTGCCCCTCAATCCATTCTTGTTCTCGGCGCCGGGGAACTTGGTCTCCCGGTTTTGCGCAATCTCGTGCGAGTGGCAAAACGCGCGCCCGGTTCCCAAATCAGCGTTCTTCTCCGAGAGTCGACCATCAACACCCAGATACCGGAGAAAAAGGCCGAAATCGATGAGCTTCGCGGGCTGGGCATTCAGATGGTCGCAGCGGACCTGGTGAACGACTCAATTGAACAGTTAGCTGAAGTGTTCGCCCGGTTCGATACCGTCATAGGCTGTGCCGGCATGGTCGCGGGTCGAGAAACCCCCATGAAACTGGCAACCGCAGCGCTAAGGTCGGGGGTGAAGCGTTACTTCCCGTGGCAGTTTGGCGTGGATTTCGAAGTGATCGGTCGGGGCAGCCCCCAAGATCTTTTCGATTCTCAACTCGATGTACGCGAGGCGCTTCGTGCGCAAGACAAAACTGAATGGGTCATTATCTCGACGGGCATGTTCACCAGCTTCCTTTTCGAGCCCGTATTTGAGGTCGTCGACTTCGACAATGACACCGTTAACGCTCTCGGCAGTCTCGAGAACAGCGTGACGCTCACTACACCAGACGACATCGGCGCTCTCACGGCGGAAATCGTCTTCTTCGAACCTCGCTTGCGCAACGAGATTGTCTATCTCTCAGGCGACACGGTGTCGTATGGACAAGTCGCGAACATCCTCGAACATGCGCTGGGTCGTCCGTTCAAAACTAACGTGTGGACTGTTCCGTTCCTGATGGATGAGCTGAGAAAAGACCCTACCCATCACATCAAAAAGTACCGCGCTGTGTTCGCACAGGGCAGAGGTGTAGCATGGCCTAAATCGGGAACCTTCAACGAACAGCAGTCGATTCCAGTAACCACCGCTGAGCAATGGGCTCGGGCGACCCTTGCGGGCAAGTGAGCGCGACGACAGGTAGCTGACTTGCCGAGAAACGCCTAGGCTCGACAGCGGACGCCGATAACTAGGTTGAGCATGTAGAGGGCGACAAGCTGTCTAGACTTCAGCGTAGCGGCTCAGTGTCTTGAGCCGCACGGTGAGGGGGCGAACCGCTCTCTTCATCAGATCATCGCGCCCGTGATAAGTACCTACGTACGGCCCTGACCCTTCAATGGTCCAGACGACATCGGGTGCCACAACCTCGTTGAAGAAGTCAGAGCCACCCGCTGCCCACCGATCGAATGCGGCAGCGACAACGGCTTTGTTGTCGGCGACCACTGCAGGCTGGCTTGGCTCGACAATCGCCGAGGCAGACGTTGCACAGCAGGCCAGCGACGCGCAGAGAACGAGGCTGAAAATGTGATGGGCTGAACGCAGGCTGGTCACGATATGTTCTCCCTTGGCGTTTCTTGTCCCACGCGTTTCTGCACCGTGGCGCCGCCGAATATCAATTGCTGGACCATTGGTCTGGCAACAAACCGACCCGGAAAGATAGGTTCAGGCGCGCTTGCTCGGTCCAGGCGTTCGAGATGCGATTGGTCCAACTCGATGCTGAGTGCTTTCAGGTTGTCTTCGGCTTGGGCCAATGTCCGCGCCCCGATGATGGGCGCCACCACCACCGGGTTGCGCAAAGCCCACGCCAGCGCGACCTGCGAGGCTGTGGCACCTATTTCCCGGGCGATATCGACCACCACGCTGGCGATGAGCAGCGAGCGCTCGTTCATGTGTCCCGTGGCACTGATCACGCCCTTGCGGTCTGTCGCTACGCCGGCCTCTTGGTTATCGCTCAGGTCTTCACGTCCATACTTACCGGTCAGAATACCGCCGCCCAGCGGTGACCACGGCATCACGCCGAGGCCCATTTCCCGCGCCATGGGCAGTAACTCGTGTTCCACGGTGCGCTCCACCAGGCTGTATTCGACTTGTAGCGCGACCAAGGGCGACCAGCCGCGCAGCTCTGAGAGCGCTTGCAACTGCACGACCTTCCACGCAGGCGTATTGCAGATGCCCAGATACAGCACCTTGCCGCTGCGAACCAGATCATCCAAGCCGCGCATGACTTCCTCCGCGCTCGTGGTGAAGTCCCAAGCGTGCAGGTACAGCAGGTCAATACGGTCGGTGTCCAGTTGTCGGAGGCTGGTTTCGACCGAACGCATCATGTTGAGGCGATGATTGCCGCCTGAGTTGGGGTCACCGGGATCACGGGCCATCGTGTACTTGGTTGAAACAACCAAGCGCTCGCGGCGACCCTTCATCAACTGGCCAAGCATGCGCTCGGACGCGCCATTGGTGTAGTTGACCGCAGTGTCTATGAAGTTGCCGCCCGCTGCGACGTAGGCGTCGAAAATTTGCCGGGCTCCGGCTTCGTCCGTTCCCCACCCCCAGTCGGAGCCGAAGGTCATCGTCCCCAATGCAAGTGGGGAAACGCGAATGCCGGAGCGGCCAAGCAGGCGGTACTGATCGAGTGCTGCAGAATTAGACATTGGAACTCCTTACCGAACACTGTTGATGGCGGTAGGGAGACTGTGCGTCGAGAGGGCGGCTTGCGCGTACAGGGATCGTCTTGCATTCTTGCATCATCCTCCGAGGTACTGGGAGTTCCACGCCAGAACGTTTGGGACACGCCATGAATCAGCGGCACACCCTGATCGACATCATCCGTCGTCATGCGCCTTCCAATGGTTTCCACTCAACGCCCCTAGCAGGCGTGACATTGGTGCGTTCAGATACGCCCACCGTGCCCATGCCCGTGGTGTATCAGCCAACCCTCTGCTACATCGTTCAAGGACGTAAGCAGGTCTCGATTGGCGCCACGACCTACGTGTACGACGCGGCCAATTACCTTGTCGCCTCAGTCGATATGCCGGTGATGGGCTCGATTATCGAAGCGAGCGAGGCAGAACCCTATCTGTGCCTGGTGCTTGACTTGGACAGGGCGGTGCTCAGCGAGCTAGCCCTGCGCCATCCAACCACTCGCCACGAATCATCGACCTCGACGCCAAGCGGTATCGAACTCAACGGCAGCACCCCGGAGCTTTTGGACGCCGTCAGCAGGCTGGCTCGCTTGCTCGACACGCCCCAAGACGCTGCAGAACTGGCGCCGCTGGTGATACGTGAAGTGCTCTATCGCCTGCTCACCCGACCTGGCAATCAGATGCTGCTGCAGATGGCCACGGCCGACAGTCGTCTTCGTCAGATCGCCAAAGCGATCACCTGGCTTCGTGCCCACTATCAAGAGCCTGTGCGCATCGATGATGTGGCGGGCGTCGCAGGCATGAGCCGCTCCACCTTTCATGTCCACTTCAAGGCGGTAACGTCAATGAGTCCGCTGGAATTCCGCTGCCTGCTCAGGCTGCAGGAGGCCCGGCGCTTGATGGTGGCCGAGGCGCTGGACGCGGCCGGTGCCGGTTACCGGGTCGGCTACGAGAGTCCGTCTCAATTCAGCCGTGACTACGCACGCGTATTTGGCCTTCCGCCTGCCCGAGATGCTGTGCGATTGCGCAGCGCGTCTTTGTAGCATAGCCAGACGCCATACCTGAGTTTCGTGACCAGGCGCCTCAGTTAAAAGCGCGAGCGTTCAGGCTGCGCCGCGCACGTATAACGGGACATGAGTGAAACTAAAGCCCCTCTGAATTCAATTCATTGGCCCCACCTTGAGACCCCCTCTAATATGCTGATCAATTCAGGGCCGTGCGAAGCTGATCGCTGATCGGCCAGTAGTGCTGGATGCACGATGATCTATTAGCGCTTGGGGAGTCGAGCCAAGATGAATAACGAATTTGCATTTTCGATTAATACGCTTCGTTTCGACGAACACTATCAACCGTCGCAGATTACCCGCATCACCACCAACTTCGCCAACTTGGCCAGGGGGGAGAGCCGCCAGGAAAACCTGCGTAATACGTTGAAGATGATCGACAATCGTTTCAATGCGCTGGCTCATTGGGACAATCCGAAAGGCGATCGTTACACCGTCGAGCTCGAGATCGTTTCCGTTGAAATGGCGGTCGATGACGCGCAGGCTGCGGCGGCATTGCCTTTGATCGAGCTGTTGAAGACCACCGTGGTGGATCGAAAAACCAACGAACGCCACGATGGCATGGTCGGAAACAATTTCTCGTCCTATGTCCGGGACTACGACTTCAGCGTCGTATTGCCAGGGCACAACAATAATCAGCCTCGCTTCACTATTCCGGCAGATTTTGGCGTGCTGCATGGACAATTATTCAAAGCCTTCGTCAGTTCGCCTATTTATAAAGAGCACTTCAAGAAGGCGCCCGTCATCTGCCTGAGTGTGTCCAGCAGCCGAACGTACCAACGCACGGAAAATCATCATCCTGTACTGGGTGTCGAGTACCTTCAAGATGAGTACTCGCTGACCGATGACTATTTCGCCAAGATGGGCCTGAAGGTTCGCTATTTCATGCCGCCCAATAGTGTCGCGCCGTTGGCATTCTATTTTTCCGGTGATCTGCTCGGTGATTACACGGCACTCGAATTGATCAGCACCATCAGCACCATGGACACGTTCCAGAAGATCTACCGGCCTGAAATCTACAACGCCAACTCTGCGGCGGGAAAAGCCTATCAGCCGAGTTTGCAGCACCAGGACTATTCACTGACGCGGATCGTCTACGACCGGGAAGAGCGCAGCCGCTTGGCGGTGGAGCAGGGGCATTTCGTTGAAAAGCACTTCATCAAGCCCTACCGCGCCGTGCTCGAGCGGTGGTCTGCTCGCTACGCACGTTGATCAATCTCAAGGACAAGGTTTTTACCATGAACAAGCTGTTGCCTACTTCGACTGCTGGCAGTCTGCCCAAGCCGTCTTGGCTCGCACAACCCGAGACACTGTGGTCGCCCTGGAAACTGGAGGGCGAGGCGCTGATCGAGGGCAAGCAGGACGCCTTGCGTGTGGCATTGCACGAGCAACAACGCGCCGGCATCGACATCGTCAGCGACGGCGAGCAGACGCGCCAGCACTTCGTCACGACCTTCATCGAGCACCTCAGTGGCGTCGATTTCGAAAAGCGTGAGACGGTGAGGATTCGCGATCGCTATGACGCCAGCGTGCCGACCGTGGTGGGCGCCGTGGCCCGGCAAAAGCCGGTGTTCGTCGAAGACGCCAAGTTCTTGCGTCAGCAAACCCGGCAACCGATCAAATGGGCGCTGCCGGGTCCGATGACGATGATCGACACGCTCTACGACGCGCACTACAAAAGCCGCGAAAAGCTGGCTTGGGAATTCGCCAAGATCCTCAACGAGGAGGCCCGAGAACTCGAAGCGGCCGGTGTGGATATCATTCAGTTCGACGAGCCCGCCTTCAATGTCTTCTTCGACGAAGTGAACGAATGGGGCGTCGCCACGTTGGAGCGTGCCATCGAAGGCCTCAAGTGCGAAACGGCCGTGCACATCTGCTATGGCTACGGCATCAAGGCCAATACTGATTGGAAAAAGACCCTGGGCTCGGAATGGCGGCAGTATGAAGAGGCCTTCCCCAAGCTGCAGAAGTCCAGTATCGATATCGTCTCGCTGGAGTGCCACAACTCACACGTGCCGATGGAGCTGATCGAGCTCATCCGTGGCAAGAAGGTCATGGTCGGTGCCATCGACGTCGCCAATCATGCGATCGAAACGCCCGAAGCGGTGGCCGATACCCTGCGCAAGGCGTTGCAGTTCGTGGATGCTGACAAGCTCTACCCGTGCACCAACTGCGGCATGGCGCCTTTGCCACGGCGCGTGGCCAGCGGCAAGCTGCAGGCGTTGACGGCCGGTGCTGAAATCGTTCGCCAAGAGCTCATGAACGTGCGCTGAGCTCACCTGGAAGGGGCCGCATCACGGCCCCTTTCTCCGTTATTCGCGGACCATCGCGCGCACCGCTTCGCCCCGCCGCCTGCGCACCAGGAAGTACGCCGCCACGATCACCACCAAGGTGGCCAGCACCAGCCACGACTGCAAGCGCGTGGCCGGCTCCAGTGCTTGGGTCGCCAGCACCGCGACCAGCGCCAGGAAGGCCACGGCGTTGCTCACCGGAAAGCCCCAGGCCCTGAAGTACGACGCATCCACCACCTCGTGGCGGGTCTGCCAGCGCATCGCCAAGTGGGCGAAGATGATGAAGATCCAGACGAAGATGATGAATGCGCCGGTGCTCCTGGCCAGGGTCAGGAAAAGGTCGCCGCCGCTGAGGAAATGCACCGTCAGGATGCTCACGCACACGCTGAAGGCCAGTGCCAGGGCATTGATCGGCACGCCCTTGGCGTTGGTCCGCGCGAACAGTGCCGGGGCGTGGCCGCGCTGGCTGAGGGAGAACAGCATGCGCGAGTTGGAGAACATGAACGAGTTCATCACCGACATGAACGAGACGAACAGCACCAGCTTCATTGCCACGGCCGCGCCTTTGAAGCCGGCGAGGGTGAACAGGGCCACGTAGGGCGAGGCGAGGTTGGCCTTGTCGACCCAGGGCAGGCACAGCACCAGAATCGACACCGAACCGACATAGAACAGCATCACCCGCACGATCACGCTCTTGATCGCACGGATCACGTTACGCCGCGGGTTCTCCGACTCGCCAGCGGCCACGGCGGCGATTTCGCTGCCGCCCAAGGAAAAGATCGCCACGAGCACCCCGGCCATCACCGGCGACAGGCCATTGGGCATGAAGCCGCCGTGCTCGGTGAGATTGACCAGGCCCGGAGCCGGGATGTTTTCCTGCCAGCCCAGCAGAATCGAGGCGCCCAGCAGCATAAAAATGAGAATGGTGATGACCTTCAGCGCGGCCAGCCAGTATTCCACTTCAGCGAATGAGCGTACCGAGTAGGCGTTGCTGGCGATGAGTGTCACCAGCATGATGAAGGCACCGACCCAGATCGGCAGCCAGGGCATGAAGTCGTTGAGGATCGCGCCCAGCAGGACCGCCTCCAAGGTGATGGTGACCATCGACTTGAGCCAGTACAGCCAGCCGACCGTGAAGCCCGCCCAGTCGCCTAGGTACGTGTTGGCGTAGGTGGAAAAAGAGCCGGCATCGGGATTGCGTGAGGCCATTTCGCCGAGCATGAACATCACCAGGGTGACGATGAGGCCACCGATGACGTAGGAGAGGATCGCGGCCGGGCCTGCCAAGGCGATCAGGCTGCCAGAGCCGACGAACAGGCCCGCGCCGATGACGCCGCCCAGCGCGATCATGGTGATGTGCCGCTGCTTGAGGCTTTGCTTCAATCCGCTGTCTTGCATGTCCAGGTGTCTCTTATTATTGGAAGGAACGGGCACTGGTACAGCGCGCAAGGCGCTGCGGTCCGCCTGCACAGGGCGGGGCCATCGAGCGGGGCCTGGGTCTGGCGCTGCGCCTGCCAAGGACTTCCCGATCTGTAACCTTGGGCAAAACGACGCCAGGGCTCAAACGAATTCTGCGCACAACATCCTGCGGTTTTTTCCTGAGACCCGATGCGAGGGGCTCAAACTGACGGCGTAAAAGGTATACAAAGTGCCAGTATCCCGCTCGTCGGCGCGCAGCTTCCTAGGAAATTTCCTTCAATTCCTACGGCGCAGATCAATGTGTCGTTCCCTATGAGTGACGTAACGTCCTGTGCTTTCAAAACAAGGACGACGCTCATGCAAGCGATGGAACGGATACTCGACATACAACCCATCACCCAGGCCGACATCACCCTGCAGCTCAACGGTCAGCCGGTTCAGGCAGCAGCCGGTGAAACCGTGCTCAGCGTGCTCAACGCGGTGGGGCTGCGCCCAGTGGCGCTCAATGACCATGGCCAGCGCAGCGGCGCCTTTTGCGGCATGGGGGTATGCCATTGCTGCCTGGTCGCCATTGATGGCCGCGCCAAGCGTCGCGCGTGTCAGACCGTGGTGCGCGAAGGCATGCGCGTCGAGACCGAGGTCAATGCCATTGCCGCGCAGGTGCAACCATGAGCCTGCGTCCGGTGATCGTCGGCGGCGGTTCGGCGGGGATGGCGGCAGCCATCGAACTGGCCGAGCAGGGTGTGGATTGTCTGCTGTTCGATGAAGCCTCGCGTCCCGGTGGGGTGGTCTATCGCGGCCCGCTGCGGGCCGGTGTCGACCTGGGTTATCTCGGCGCGCGCTATGGCAAGGCCCTGCAGCGACTGCACGAGCAATTCGCGGCCAACGCCCGGCACATCGACGTGCGCTTGAACAGCCGCGTGGTCGGTGGCGACAGCGAGCGGCTGATGGTGCTCGACGCCGACGAGCAACTGCATGAAATCGACTACGCCCAGTTGCTGCTGGCGGCCGGTTGTCACGAGCGCAACGTGCCGTTTCCCGGCTGGACCCTACCCGGGGTCATGCTGCTCGGCGGGTTGCAGTTGCAGATCAAGAGCAACGTGGTCAAACCCTTGGGCAGCACCTTGATCGCCGGCACCGGACCGCTGCTACCGCTGGTGGCCTGTCAGTTGCACGCCGCTGGGGCCAAGGTCGCCGGCGTCTACGAGGCCTGTGCCTTCAATCGCATTGCCAGGGAAAGTCTGGCGTTGATGAACAAGCCCCAGTTGTTCCTCGACGGCCTGAGCATGCTGGCCTACATGAAACTCAACGGTATCCCCATGCATTACGGCTGGGGTGTGGTTGGCGCTCGCGGTGACGCTGAACTGAGCGAGGTCAGCGTGGCGCCCTATGGCCAGGACTGGAAACCTGACCTGAGCCGTGTGCAGCGCGAGTCGGTACAGACCCTCGCCGTGGGCTACGGCTTCATCCCGCGCACCCAACTCAGCCAGCAACTGGGGCTGGCGCACGGCTTCAGCGAAGACGGCTATCTGCGCGCCGAGTGCAACGTCTGGCAGCAGAGCAGCGAGGCGCACATCCACCTGGCGGGTGACATGGGCGGTATTCGTGGCGGAGAAGCCGCGATGCTGACCGGGCGTATTGCAGCGGTCTCGATCCTGCAGCAACGCGGTGTGCTGGATGCCGCACAGGCCATCGAGCGGCGTGAGCGCTACCTGGGCAAGCTGGCGGCGATCAAGCGCTTCCGCTATGGCGTCGAGCGCTACACCCGTAGGGGCGCGGCGCAGATCGAGCTGGCTGCACCGGATACGGTGATCTGCCGCTGCGAGCACGTCACCCGCAGCGACATCGACCTGGCGCTGGAGCAGGGCGTGCAGGACATGGCCAGCCTGAAGATGCGCACCCGGGTGAGCATGGGCGACTGCCAGGGCCGTATGTGCGTGGGTTATTGCAGCGATCGCCTGCGCGCCGACACCGGGCGCGCCGACGTGGGGTGGTTGCGGCCACGCTTCCCGGTGGACCCGATTCCATTTTCCGCATTCCTGCACCTGGGCACGGAGGCCTGAACATGAACAAGACCTATGACATCGTGATTGCCGGTGGCGGCGTGATCGGCGCCTCCTGCGCCTACCAGTTGTCCAAGCGCAAGGGCTTGAAGATCGCCCTGATCGACAGCAAGCGCCCCGGCAATGCGACCCGCGCCTCGGCGGGCGGGCTGTGGGCCATCGGCGAATCCGTGGGCCTGGGCTGCGGGGTGATCTTCTTTCGCATGATGTCCTCGCGCAACAAGCGCGAGGCCCACGGCGCGGCGGTGGCGGTGGATTCGAGCACGCCTCACATCCTGCCGCAGTGCTTTTTCGACCTGGCGCTGCAATCGAACGCGCTGTATCCACAGCTGCACCAGGAGTTGATCGAGCGCCACGGCATGGACTTCAAGTTCGAACGCACGGGCCTTAAGTACATCATTCAGGACGATGAAGACCAGTTGTACGCCGAGCACATCGTGTCGCACATTCCGCACCTGGCCGATCAAGTCCGCTGGCTGGATCGCGCGGCCCTGCGCGAGCGTGAGCCGGCGGTGAGTCACGCGGCCAGTGGGGCGCTGGAGTTCCTCTGCGATCACCAGGTCAGCCCGTTCCGGTTGGGTGATGCGTTCCTGGAGGCGGCCCGGCAGAACGGTGTCGACCTGTACCTGAACACCAATGTCACCGGCGTGCTGCATGAGCAGGCGCGGATCAAGGGCGTGCGCACGGCTGAGGCCGGCGTCTTCCATTGCCATACCCTGCTCAATGCAGCGGGCTCCTGGGCTGGAGAACTGAGCGAGTGGGCCACCGGCACCTCGATTCCGGTGAAACCGGTGAAAGGCCAGATCGTCCTGACCGAACGCCTGCCCAAGCTGCTAGATGGTTGCCTGACCACCAGCGACTGCTACATGGCGCAGAAAGACAACGGTGAGGTGTTGATCGGCAGCACCACCGAGGACAAGGGCTTCGATGTGCGCACCACCTTCCCGGAAATCGCCGGGCTGGTGCAAGGCGCAGTGCGCTGCGTGCCGGAGCTGGCGCAGGTGAGTCTCAAGCGCACCTGGGCGGGACTGCGCCCGGGGTCGCCAGACGAGCTGCCGATTCTCGGACCCGTGGAGGATATGCCGGGCTACTTCAATGCCTGTGGACATTTCCGCACCGGCATCCTGACGTCGGCGATCACCGGGGTACTGCTGGACAAGGTCATCAACGACGAAGAAACGCCGCTGGATCTGACCCCATTCCTCGCTTCGCGCTTCGGCACGGCTGTGGATAAGAACTGGGCGGTGGTGTAAACCCGATGATTGATCCGCGATGGCGCCTGACACCTTCGCGGATCGACCCTTCCCACAGCTGCGGGAGGAAAGTTCCTACGGATGAGCTACCCTGAATCGATGGGGTTCGAATCTGTGTACGGCGTCCTAACGTGAAGGGGGTCTTTCATGCTTGCGCAACTTCCGCCAGCCTTGCAGAGCCTGCGCTTGCCTCTGCGTCTTAAGCTCTGGGACGGCAATGAGTTCGACCTGGGGCCCAGTCCCCAAGTCACCATCCTGGTCAAGGAGCCGCAGTTGATCTCGCAGCTCACCCATCCGAGCATGGACGAACTGGGCACTGCGTTCGTCGAGGGCAAGCTGGAGCTCGAAGGCGACATCGGCGAAGTCATCCGCGTGTGCGACGAGCTCAGCGAGGCCTTGCTCCACGACGAAACCGACGTCAACCCCGTGCGCACCGCGCACGACAAGGACACCGACGCCGAAGCCATTTCCTACCACTACGACCTGTCCAACGCGTTCTATCAGCTGTGGCTCGACCCGGACATGGTGTACTCCTGCGCCTACTTCAAGGAACCGGACAACACCCTGGCCCAGGCGCAGCAGGACAAGTTCGACCATCTGTGCCGCAAGCTGCGATTGCAGGCTGGCGACTACCTGCTGGATGTGGGGTGCGGCTGGGGCGGGCTGGCGCGCTTCGCCGCCCGTGAGTATGGGGCCAAGGTGTTCGGTATCACGCTCAGCAAAGAGCAGCTCGCCTTGGGACGTCAGCGGGTCGAAGACGAGGGGCTGGCCGACAAGGTCGATTTGCAGATCCTCGACTACCGCGATCTGCCCCAGGATGGTCGCTTCGACAAGGCGGTGAGTGTCGGCATGTTCGAGCACGTGGGTCATACCAATCTCGAGCTGTACTGTCAGCGGCTGTTCGGGGCCGTGCGCGAGGGTGGCCTGGTGATGAACCACGGCATCACGGCCAAGCATGTGGACGGCCGCCCGGTCGGACGCGGGGCAGGGGAGTTCATTGATCGCTACGTTTTCCCCCACGGCGAACTGCCCCACATTTCAATGATTACGGCGCGTATCTGCGAAGCGGGACTTGAAGTCGTGGATGTGGAGAGCCTGCGCCTGCACTACGCCAAGACCCTCAATCACTGGAGCGAGAACCTGGAGAATCAGCTGCACCGCGCGGCAGCGCTGGTGCCGGAGAAGACGCTGCGGATCTGGCGCCTGTACCTGGCCGGATGTGCTTACGCCTTCACCAAGGGCTGGATCAACCTGCATCAGATTCTCGCGGTCAAGCCCTACGCGGACGGTCACCATGACCTGCCGTGGACGCGCGAAGACCTCTATCGTTGAGCCCAAGCGGGCCGCAGCGGCGGGGCGGCCCGTCAGGTTCGCGTTACAGGATCGGTGAGATCAGTCGGGCGATGCGCATGCCCAATTGCTGTAGGCGGTGGGTATCGCGGATGTCCTCGGCGGTGACCTCCCGCGACTGCTCGAAATCACGCAGCAGCATGGCCTCCACCTGATCGGCGAATGCACGGTCGATGGTCAGCAAGGTGATCTCGAAATTCAGCCTGAACGAGCGGTTGTCCATGTTGGCGCTGCCGACGGCGCTGACGTCGTCATCCACCAGAATCACCTTCTGGTGCACGAAACCGGGTTGATAGCGGAATATCCTCACCCCGGCACGCACTGCCTCGAAGGCGAACAGGCTGGAGGCCGCGTAGACGATGCGATGGTCTGGTCGGCTGGGAATCAGGATGCGCACATCCACACCGCGCAGCACCGCCAGGCGCAGCGCAGCCACCACCGCTTCGTCGGGAACGAAGTAGGGGCTGGTGATCCAGATGCGGCGAGTGGCTGACTGAATGGCCTCGACGAAGAACAGTTGGCAGGTCTCCTGTGGGTCGGCGGGACCGGTGGCGAGTACCTGACACAGCACGCCGTCTTCGGGATAGGCATCGGGCAGGATCAGAGGCGGCAACTCACGGGTGGCCCAGTACCAGTCCTCGGCGAACGACTCCTGCAGGCACGCCAGCACCGGTCCGCTGACCTGGACATGGGTGTCCCGCCAGGGCGACAGACGCGGGTGTGCACCCACGTATTCGTCGCCGACGTTGTGTCCGCCCAGAAATCCAACCAATCCATCCACCACCGCGATCTTGCGGTGATTGCGGAAGTTGACCTGGAAGCGGTTGAACCAGCCGCGCTTCGAAGAGAAGGCCTGGATCTGTACCCCACCTTCTCGCAGTACTTGGCTGTAACGCGAGGGCAGGGCATGGCTGCCCACCTGATCGAAGAGCACATAGATCTTCACGCCTTCGGCAGCCTTGCGCAGCAGCAGTTGTTGCAAGCGCTGGCCGAGGGCGTCGTCGTGGATGATGAAGAACTGCACCAGCACCGTATCGCTGGCCCGTTCGATGGCGGTAAAGATCGCCTCGAACGTGGCCGTGCCATTGATCAGCAGTTTCACCTCATTGTTGGCCAGGCACGGCATGCGGCCCAGCTTGGGCATCGCTCGCAACGCGACATAGCTCACCGACTCGCGCGCTGCCAGGGCCTCTTCGACCCACGGTCGCCAGTTGAGGTTGGCCATCGCCACGTGCATCTCTTGATTGGCCTGGCGACGCGCCTGGATGTAGGCATAGAAGGAGCGCGCGCCAAACACCAGATAGGGGATGAGGGTCAGGTAGGGGATGAACAGCAGCGACATGGCCCAGGCGATGGCACCTTGCGCCGTGCGCACGGTGAACACCGCATGCAGTGCGGCACCGATGCCGAGCAGGTGGATCAGGCCGAGCAGGTAACCGAAGAAATAAGGGCTGTGGTAGTCCATACGCATCCTGCATTCCAAGAGCACTGTTGCTAACAGACCATGTTCATCGGTGTAGGTGCAACCCGCAGGGGTAAAACGCGTCTAAGCCTCTGTCCGGCCTGGGGCCGGTATCTCGAGGAGTACTGATCCATGAAGATTCGTCTGCCACTGATCGCCCTGGCTTTTGGCCTGGGCAGCCCGCTGCTGGCGCACGCGCAGATGCTGCAACCCGGTCTGTGGGAGCTGACCACCAGCGACATGCAGGTCGATGGCAAACAGCTACCGGACATGCAGTTCATGTTGGGCCAATTGAAGAATCTGCCACCTGAGCAGCGCGCGATGATGGAGGGCGCCCTGGCCAAGCAGGGCATCAGCGTAGGCGGCAAGGGTGTGCGTGCCTGTTTGACACCTGAGCAGGTGGCGACCAACGACATCCCTTTGCAAGACCCGCAATCGGGTTGCACGCAGAAGATCACCGACCGGCAGGGCAACGTCTGGAAGTTCCAGTTCACCTGTCCCAAGGCGCAGGGTTCAGGCCAGGCCACGTTCCTCAGTGACCGCGAGTTCACCACCAAGGTCAGCGGTACCTTCAACGCGTCCGGTGTTCAGCAGCAGGGCAGCATGAACACCCGTGCGGTCTGGCAGGGAAAAGACTGCGGCAACGTGCGTCCGCGTAGCTGAAGGTTCACCACTGCCAGCGGCTTTCAGCTACTGCATCGTGGGCGTGCAGACTTTCTGCATGTTCCACGCGCAGGTCGAAGCCGCTGCACCATGCCAATCCGCGTAGCGCGTGATGAATACGTCGCGCCGCGTCTTCGCAGAACATCAGGTTTTGCCCGTTTGCCAACGCGAAGGCTTGTTCGTCGGCGCGTTTCACCGCCGTTTGTACAGCCGTGCCCAGTGCGCTTTCTACGGCATCGATCAGCGCTTCGACCGGCAGGGTTTGTAGTGTGTCCTGCAGGCGTACTCTCACGGCTGCCTGGCTGCGCTGGCTATGCGGTGTCGCGACGATTCCCGCAGTGCTTCCCAGCCATTGCAGGACCGCTTGGATATCTGCTGGCTGATTGGCGAAGTCGTTGAGGAATTGCTGCTGGATCAGCTGTCGAGCCAGGGCTGCCGAGCAGGGGCAGGTCGAGGAGTAAGGGATTTCAACGTATTGTTCCACGTGGAACATCTCGTTTTCGATCCTCGCGTCGAGGATGACGGGGTAGCGCTTCCATCCCTCCAGTGGACTGATCAGCGCAGGACGCTTGAGCATGCAGTCGAACTTCAGACGCACATAGGCCGACGATGACAGGCCGTCATGGGTGTCGAGAAAATGGGCCAGCAATTGGCGCAAAGCCAGTGGCGTCAGTTCAGTGTGCTCCAGTGCCTCCAAGGCCAGGTACAGGCGCGACATGTGAATGCCGCGTGATTCCCCATCATCAAGGCTCACACCTGCATCGGCCCAGGCGCTCAAGGTGCGGCCGCCCAGTTGCACCGGCAAAGCGATGCCGCGCATACCGACCCAGTCCAAGGGCTGCAGCGTCGGGCTGGTTTGTGCGGCGATGTCGGGAAGCGTCAGGCTGGTCATCGAAATATCCCATGAAAAAGAGGCTTAGCGGCAGCCGCCGATCAAGCTGCAGTGCAGGTTGAAGCGTTGTCCGCTGGAGCTGGAAACACGGTTCAGGGTGGTCCAGCCAACGCGACGGCTGTAGCCCACCCAGGCTTCGCCGTCGCTGGCCAGACCGGTGAAGAAGGTCATCTGCCCATAACGACTGTTGGTCTGGGCCCAGAGTCGACGAGTGACGCTGTCGTAACCGCGCAGATGAAAATCGCTGCCGTCGGTGCGCACGCTGTAGTAACTGCCCTTGCTGTCTTCGCATGCCAGAAGTGTGGCGCTGCGAGTGCATACGGCCAGACCGCTGTGCGCAATCGCGGCATGCAGCGGGGTAGATACCGCGAATGTCAGTACCCATACGGCGAGCTTCGAGCGGTTCATGATCATCCTCAAAGGCAGCCGTTCGACAGGCGCGGCTTGGCGAAATTGTATTGTTATATTATAACGTTGTGCAATGCATCGTTTCGAATGCGCACCGCCGATGAGGTTCATCATGTCCGACCGTCTTCCCGTCACCGTGCTGTCCGGCTTCCTGGGGGCCGGCAAGAGCACGCTGCTCAATCATGTCCTGCGCAATCGCGACAACCTGCGAGTCGCGGTCATCGTCAACGACATGAGCGAGATCAACATCGATGCCAGCGAGGTCCAGCGTAACGTCAGCCTCAATCGCGCCGAGGAAAAACTCGTCGAGATGAGCAATGGTTGCATCTGTTGCACCCTGCGCGAAGACCTGCTGGAGGAAGTCGCCCGCTTGGCCGACGAAGGGCGTTTCGATTACCTGCTGATCGAGTCCACCGGCATCTCCGAGCCGTTGCCGGTGGCCGAGACCTTCACCTTCCGCGACGAGCAAGGTCGCAGCCTGTCCGACATGGCCCGGCTGGACACCATGGTCACGGTGGTCGATGGTCTGAACTTCCTGCGCGACTATCAGGCTGCCGACAGCCTGGCCAGCCGGGGCGAAACCCTGGGTGAGGAAGACGAACGCTCGATCAGCGATTTGTTGATCGAGCAGATCGAGTTCGCCGATGTGCTGCTGCTGAGCAAGATCGACTTGATCAGTCAGGCGGACCGTGACGAGCTCACCGCGATTCTGCGCAGCCTCAATGCCCGGGCGCAGATCGTACCGATGGTCATGGGAGAGGTGCCGCTGTCGCGCATCCTCGACACCGGGCTGTTCGACTTCGACCAAGCCGCACAGGCACCGGGGTGGCTTCAGGAGTTGCGCGGGGAGCACGTGCCCGAGACCGAGGAATACGGTATTGCCGCGACCACCTGGCAAGCGCGCAAACCGTTTCATCCACAGCGCTTTTTCGACTTTATCCACAACACGTGGAGCAACGGGCGGCTGCTGCGCTCCAAAGGATTCTTCTGGCTGGCCAGCAAGTACCAAGAAGCCGGCAGTTGGTCGCAGGCCGGCGGCATGATGCGCCATGGCTTGGCCGGTCGTTGGTGGCGCTTCGTGCCAAGCGAGCAATGGCCTCAGGACGAAGACAATCGCCAGGCGATCCTCAAGCAGTGGACCGTGGAGACCGGTGACTGCCGCCAAGAGCTGGTCTTCATCGGACAGAACATCGACTTCGCCCGGTTATCCACAGAACTCGAGGCGTGCCTGTTGACGGATGATGAGATGGAACAGGGGCCGATGGCCTGGCTGCGCCTGCCCGATCCCTTCGGCCCATGGTACGAAGAGGCGGCTGCCTAATGTTGGCGCTCCGGGCTGTGGATATCTGCCAGAGGCAGGGCGAGTCTCCTCAGATCATGACCGAGGTCCTTCGCGATGACGTCAATCTCGCGGTCTGGCAGCGTCGTTTACCGGTACAGGTCGAGGACTTTGCCGAGCTGGTCACTCGTCTGGATCAGCCCATGTCCGATGAGCGGGTGATCGAGGTGAATGAACAGCAACCGCCGAGGCTGACCGGACTGCTGCGCGAAGCGGCGGATCTAGAGGGGTACGAAGGGTTCGTCGCCGATGTCACCTGGCTGGTTGAGGCCTTCACCTGCCTGCTTGGCGCCCGCCGTGTAGGGCTCAGGCTGCGAGTGCTCGACGGTGCGATGTGCCCGCGTTTTCATGTCGATCACGTGCCGCTGCGCTTGCTCACCACCTACGCGGGGATGGGCAGTGAATGGCTGGCGGAAGGGCACATCGACCGCAGCCGTTTGCAGGTGGCGCAGCCGCCTGTGGATAACATCCAGCGCTTGGCGACGGGTGAGGTGGCGCTGCTCAAGGGCGAGAAATGGGTGGGCAACGAAGGGGCGGGTTTGATTCACCGCTCGCCGGCCACGCCCAGAGGCGAGAAACGATTGTTGTTGAGTCTGGACTGGCTGGGCTGACAGGCGGGTGCGAGCCATCGGTTCGCCGCCGCGCTAGACTGTTCTTTTATTCGGTTCGACACCGCGCCATGTTGCAGCATATCCCGACCCATGTGATCGCCGGCCCGCTGGGCGCTGGCAAAACCACGTTGATCCGTCATCTGATGAGCCAGCGTCCGGCGAACGAGCGCTGGGCAGTGCTGGTCAACGAGTTTGGCCAGATTGGTCTGGATGCCGCACTGCTCAGCCGCGACGAGACGGGCGTGGCCATCGGTGAGGTGGCGGGGGGATGTCTGTGTTGCGTCAATGGCGTGCCCTTTCAGGTCGGATTGAGTCGCCTGTTGCGCAGTGCCAAGCCAGACCGGCTATTCATCGAGCCCTCTGGCTTAGGCCACCCACTGCAACTGCTGGAACAACTCACTCAGGCTCCCTGGACAGGTGTGCTGGATGTTCAGCCGTTGGTCATGGTGATGGATGCCCAGGCGCTGGCCCGCGGCGAGTTGCTTGCAGAAGCCCAGTTGCAAGCACAGCTGAAGGCGGGCGTTCTGATCTTCAATAAATCGGCATCTGTGGATGGCGCCACTCGCCTGTTGATAAGTTCTCGGTTTGCCGAGCAGCGCGGTATCTGGACTGATCAGGGCAAGCTCGATCTCAGCGATCTTCCGGCTTCATTCGCGAATCCATCGTGCCTCGCGGCGCCCAGCCCTTTGCCTGTGGAACGTTCACTGCCGGCGTTGCCAGCCCTGTGGACAGATCCTGAACGCCCCATTTGCCTTGCCCAGCAAGGCGAGGGCGGCTGGAGCGTGGGTTGGCGTTGGCACCCTACTCAGCGTTTGGATGAAGCGCTGTTGAGCGACGCGCTCCGGCGTTGGCCTTGGAAGCGGGCCAAAGGGGTTATCCACAGCAGCCAAGGATGGCGTTCGTTCAATGGATTGAACGGCGAACTGCAGGACTGGCGTTCGAGCGAGTGGCGCAAGGATTCCCGCCTCGAACTGATCTTCGACCACCCGCAGGCCCTGGAGGCGCTGCAAGCTGCCATGGCGCGCTGCCAACTGAGCGCGTGATCAGTTGCGCCAGCGGTTGTGTTCCTGGCGCCACTGCTGCATTTCGATGACGTTGTCGCCGCGCGGCGCCGTGTTGATCTCGAACGGATAAGGCGCCAGTTCGATCTGCATCGTATGGGCACCGAACTGGGTCACGCTACCAGGATGCCGTTGCTCTCCGGTGACCGTGAATTCGAAGGCATAGATACGTGCCAGGCGCTTGCGGCCCTTGGCATCACGCACGAAGCCGATGCGTTTGAGCGCCACGGCGTCGTCGAGCAGTTCCAAGTCGAGCTTGGCGCAATGCTGCTTGACCCGCTCGAGTGCCTTCTCGCGCAAGCCGTGGTTATGCCACAGCCAGGCGCCAGCCGTCGCCAACAGCATCAGGACGAACAGGTTCTCCAGGGTCAACATTTCAATAGGCTCCAGACAGGTGGGCGCAGCTTAACTGCGTCGCTGGCCTGTCGTACAGGTGGCTTTCAGGTTCATACTGCTCGGTCTTCACTTATCCACACAGCTTCGGAAATCTCCTGCATGAAACGTACGCCGCACTTGCTCGCCATCCAGTCCCATGTAGTTTTTGGACATGCCGGAAACAGCGCTGCGGTGTTCCCCATGCAGCGCATTGGCGTGAATGTCTGGCCGCTCAATACCGTGCAATTCTCCAACCACACTCAGTATGGTCAGTGGGCAGGAGAAGTGCTCGCGCCTGCGCAAATTCCCGCGTTGGTGGAAGGCATTTGCAACATCGGTGAGCTGGGCAATTGCGATGCGGTGCTCTCCGGTTACCTGGGGAGCGCCGAGCAGGGCCGGGCCATCCTTACTGGGGTGCAGCGGATCAAGGCGGTGAATCCGCGCGCGCTGTATCTGTGCGACCCGGTCATGGGGCACCCTGAAAAGGGCTGTATCGTGCCGCAGGAGGTCAGCGACTTCCTGCTCGACCAAGCGGCGGCGGCAGCCGACATCCTGTGCCCGAACCAACTGGAGCTGGACAGTTTCTGCGGGCGCCGCGCGCAGTCGCTGGAAGACTGCGTGGCCATGGCGCGTAGCCTGCTGGCGCGTGGGCCACAAGTGGTGCTGGTCAAGCACCTGGCCTACCCAGGGCGTGCCGACGATGCCTTCGAAATGCTGCTGGTGACGCGTGAGCAGAGCTGGCACCTGCGTCGGCCACTGCTGGCATTCCCGCGTCAGCCGGTTGGGGTCGGCGATCTCACCTCAGGGCTGTTCCTGGCGCGCGTGCTGCTCGGCGACACCTGGGTACAGGCGTTCGAGTTCACCGCAGCGGCTGTGCACGAGGTGTTGCTGGAAACCCAGGCCTGCGCCAGCTACGAGCTGCAACTGGTGCGCGCTCAGGACCGCATTGCGCACCCACGGGTACGCTTCGAGGCGCAGGCACTCGAGCGGTAGGTCACTCGGTCTTCAAATCCTGATAGCGCTTCTCCAGCTCTTGGCGGATCTGCCGGCGCTGCTGACCCTGCAGGAACCGGCGCTTTTCTTCGCTGCTTTGCGGCTGGCGTGCGGGGACTTGCACCGGACGGCGATTGTCGTCCACGGCCACCATGGTGAAGAAACAGCTATTTGAGTGACGCACCGAGCGCTCGCGGATGTTCTCGGTCACCACCTTGATGCCCACCTCCATGGAGGTGTTGCCGGTGTAGTTGACCGAGGCGAGGAAGGTCACCAGCTCGCCGACGTGCACCGGTTCGCGAAAAATCACCTGGTCCACCGACAGGGTCACCACATAGGTGCCGGCATAACGGCTGGCGCAGGCATACGCCACTTCGTCCAGGTATTTCAGCAGTGTGCCGCCATGTACGTTGCCAGAGAAGTTGGCCATGTCCGGCGTCATCAGGACGGTCATGTTCAGCTGGGCGTTGCCGGGTTCCATAGAGTGCTCACGGTGTGGTTGCGCTGAAACGGGGTGGGTATCTCCAGACACTTCTAAACCCCTTCGATGAAGTTTCCTATCGTGGTTACGGACGTCTGCGAGCGGTCCGCCGTCACGCCGATCATGCCATTACTGGGCGCGGTCTGGCCGATCTGTTTCTGCATATTGCATCGCCGTTCGATCGACGGACGCAATGTTACCCTGAGTACGCCCATGCAACATGGGCGTACCGCCGATCAACACAATCTGTACTTGCCGTTCGCTCAGGTGTCGCGTGGCCGAGCGGCGATCTGCCTCATGCGTCGATACAACCGTGCGTTGATAAAAGGAGTGCCACGCCATGCATGCCATAAGCTTCATCCAGGATCTGGCCGTGATCATGCTGGTCGCAGGGGTGGTAACCATTCTTTTCCACCGGCTGCGTCAGCCGGTCGTACTGGGCTACATCGTTGCCGGCTTCATCATCGGCCCCCATACCCCGCCGTTCGGCCTTATCCACGACGAAGACACCATCAAGACCCTGGCCGAGCTCGGGGTGATCTTCCTGATGTTCTGCCTGGGCCTGGAGTTCAGCCTGCGCAAGCTGTTCAAGGTCGGTGCCACGGCCTTCATCGCCGCGTTCCTCGAGATCGTGCTGATGATCTGGATCGGCTTCGAAATCGGCCGCTGGTTCGGCTGGAACACCATGGATTCGCTGTTCCTCGGCGCCATCCTGGCGATTTCCTCGACCACCATCATCGTCAAGGCGCTCAATGACCTGAAGATGAAGAACGAGCGCTTCGCGCAACTGATCTTCGGTGTGCTCATCGTCGAGGACATCCTCGGCATCGGCATCATCGCACTGCTGTCGGGCATTGCAGTCAGCGGTTCGGTGAGCTCCGGGGAGGTGTTCTCGACCGTCGGCAAGCTGTCGCTGTTCATGATCGTCGCCCTGGTCATCGGCATTCTGCTGGTGCCACGGCTATTGGCCTACGTGGCCAAGTTCGAAAGCAACGAGATGTTGCTGATCACCGTACTCGGCCTGTGTTTCGGCTTCTGCCTGCTGGTGGTCAAGCTCGAGTACAGCATGGTGCTGGGCGCCTTCCTGATCGGCGCGATCATGGCCGAATCGCGACAGTTGCTGAAGATCGAGCGCCTCATCGAGCCGGTCCGTGACCTGTTCAGCGCCATCTTCTTCGTCGCCATCGGTCTGATGATCGACCCGCAGGTGCTGGTCGAGTACGCCTGGCCGATCGTGGTGATTACCCTGGCCGTGGTGCTCGGCAAGATGCTTTCGTGCGGCATGGGCGCCTTCATCGCCGGTAACGACGGGCGTACCTCGTTGCGGGTGGGCATGGGGCTGTCACAGATCGGCGAATTTTCCTTCATCATCGCGGCGCTGGGCATGACATTGCAGGTCACCAGCGACTTCCTCTACCCGGTGGCGGTCGCGGTCTCGGCCATCACCACCTTACTGACGCCTTACCTGATCCGCGCGGCCGATCCGCTGTCCATTCGCCTGGGCAAGGTCGTCCCGCAGCGCCTGTCCAGGGTGCTGTCGTTGTACGGCGAGTGGCTGCGCAGCATTCAGCCGCAAGGTGAGGGCGCCATGCTGGCGGCGATGATCCGGCGGATTCTGTTGCAGGTTGGGGTGAACCTGGCGCTGGTGATCGCGATTTTCTTCAGTGGCGGTTACTTCGCCATGCGCATCGGCGCGTGGCTCAGCGAATGGATCGGCGATGTGGGGCAACAGAAAGCGCTGATCTGGGGCGCCGCGCTGCTGCTGTCGCTGCCTTTCCTGATCGCGGCCTACCGCAAGCTCAAGGCGCTGTCGATGTTGCTGGCGGAGATGGGCGTCAAGCCGGAAATGGCCGGGCGCCACACCCAGCGAGTGCGGCGGGTCATCGCCGAGGTGATTCCATTGCTGTCACTGCTGGTCATCTTCCTGCTGCTGTCGGCCTTGTCGGCCAGCATTCTGCCGACCAGCGAACTGCTGCTGATCATCGCGGTGGTGGCTGCGGTGGTGGTGGCGCTGCTCTGGCGCTGGTTCGTGCGCATGCATACGCGCATGCAGGTGGCATTGTTGGAAACCCTGGAGAACAGCCGCGACCACTCGCACTGATTGATCGCGGTGTCGCTTGTTCCGACGCGGCGAGGGTAAGGCCTTCGCCGTGTCAGACGCGGGTCACTCAGCAGGCTCAGCTTTCCAGCCAGACGTCCCGCGCCCAGTGCCACACCGATTCCCAGCTGTCTTCCCCAACGATCTCTTCGTCACCGTCCCACAGCACCACGGTGCCGTCTTCTTCGACGCAGTAGTAATTGTCGCCGTCCTGGCACAACGGAATCAGGTCACGCGGTACACCGGCGTCCCAGGCGTTGGCGGCGACGTCGGGCAGGTAGGTGTGCGATTGCGGGTCGGTGACGGTGACCGGTTCGAGAGACCCGTAGACCACGTCACTGACCGTGAGCAGGAACTCTTTGAAGACGAAGGGGATGTTGATGAACAGCTCTTCCTCGATCTCGACCAGTTGGTCTTCATCGGGAAGCTCGAGGGGGACCGGTACCGGCTCATTGGCTTCACGGAGTTGTTCGATCACTTCTTCCACGTTTCACTTCCTCTGGCCTTGATGACAACGCTGCGGTTTATACCCTAGTAGTCCGCTATGGCAAAAGCAAAAACCCCGGAACAGGTCCGGGGTTTTTGTGCTGCAGGTCGGAATCAGCCGTTCTGGCGGATACCGGCCAGCATCCAGGGCTGGTTCTCGCCCTGTGCACGCTCCATGTGCCAGCTTTCGCTGAAGGCTTCGCCTTGATCGAAGCGAGAGTTCTTCGACACGCCACGGAAGGTTAGGGTCGCGACGGTCTTCTCGGCACGGTCTTCGACGCCGTCCAGTTGCACGTCGAGGTCGTCGATGTAGGTGGACTGGAAGCCATCACCTTGTTCGGCGCGCTCGCGCTTGAGGAACTCAAGCATCTGCGGGGTGACGAACTCGGCGATCTTGTCCATCTCGTTCGCGTCCCAGTGCTGCTGCAGGGTCTGGAAGTGGTTGCGCGCGGCAGCCAGGAAGTTCTGCTCGTTGAACCAGGCCGGGGCGTTGATGACCGGCGCGGCGACCGGTGCGGCCGAACCGCCGAAGATCGACTGGGCAGGCTGCTGCGCTTGAGTCTGTACTTCACGCTGGTATGGCGCGTGACCCGCAGCCTGTGGCTGCTGCTGACGGCGACGTGCGGCGATGAAGCGGAAGACCAGGAAGGCGATCAGGCCCATGATCAGGAAGTCGAAGATCTGCATGCCTTGGAAGCCATCGCCCATGAACATGGAGGCCAGCAGACCACCGGCAGCGATACCGGCCAATGGACCCAGCCAGCGCGAAGCACCGCTGGCAGCGGCCGGGGCGCGGCCCGGAGCGGTTGGCGTGGCGGCAGGCGTAGTGGGGGAGGCCTGGCGGGTCTGGTGCATGGGCGCTGCGCCCGAGCTCTTGCCACCGCCGAAGCGCTTGGCATTGGCGTCGAGGCTCAGCGTCAGGCCGACGCAGAGCGCCAGTGCGATGCTAAGAAAACGTTGCATAAGATGGGATTTCCCGTTTTGTGGATTGCACGCGCGTCATGGTGCACATGATCTGACAGACAAGGCCAGCGTAAGAATGTTTCGAGCTTTTGCCTGGCGGGCAGGGCGATGTTTGGAAGAGTCTGTAGGTAGAGTCTGGAAAGGTTATCTGAAAAAGGAATCTCGCTGAGATCCCTTTGCCCTCAGATCGCTTCCAGCTTGGCGTACCCCAGCATCAACCATTTGCTGCCTTCGTCGAAATTCACCTGCACCCGCGCCTGGGCGCCGGAACCTTCGAAGTTGAGGATCACGCCCTCGCCGAATACCGAGTGCTGAACCCGCTGCCCGAGGCTGAAGGCGGTCTGCGGGATTGTGGCATTGGCGAACAGGCTGCTGGCCTGGGTCTGAGCGCCGCCGAAGGGGCGACTGACCGAGTTGGACAGGCGCACCTCCTGAACCAGCCCGGCCGGAATTTCCCGAACGAAGCGTGACACCTTGTTGTACGTCTCACTGCCATACAGACGGCGCGTTTCGGCGTAGGACATGATCAACTGGCGCATGGCCCGCGTGATACCGACATACGCCAGCCTGCGCTCTTCTTCCAGACGTCCCGGCTCTTCCAGGCTCATCTTGTGCGGGAACAGCCCTTCTTCCAGGCCGACCAGGAACACATAGGGGAACTCAAGGCCTTTGGCACTGTGCAGGGTCATCAATTGCACGCTGTCTTCGTGCTCATCGGCCTGGGCATCGCCTGCTTCGAGCGAAGCGTGGCCGAGGAAGGCGGACAGCGGCGACAGGTCGCCGTCGTCTTCGCTGGTCTCGAAGTTGCGCGCGGCGCTGACCAGTTCCTCAAGGTTTTCCACCCGCGCCTGGCCCTTCTCGCCTTTCTCTTCCTGGTGATAGACGATCAGCCCGGATTGCTCGATCACGGTCTGGGTCATCGTGTGCAGCGGCATCTCGCTGACCTTGGCCGCGAGGTTCTCCATCAATTCGATGAAGCCACCCAGCGCGCTTGCCGCGCGACCCTTGAGGGCTTTGGCGGCGAGCAACTGGCACATGGCATCCCACATCGACGACTGGCTGTGGCGAGCGTGCTCGCGGATGGCCTCGACGGTTTTTTCGCCGATACCGCGTGGCGGCACGTTGATGACCCGCTCCAGGGCTGCGTCGTTGCCGCGCCCTTCGAGCAGGCGCAGGTAGGCCATGGCGTTCTTGATCTCGGCGCGTTCGAAGAAGCGCTGGCCGCCATAGATGCGGTAGGGAATACGCTCGCGCAGCAGGGCCTCTTCGAGCACTCGCGACTGGGCGTTGGAGCGATAGAGGATGGCAATGTCATTGCGTGAGTTGCCGTCCTTGATCACGCGCTCGATGCTCTCGACCACGTAGCGTGCTTCGTCGTGCTCGTTGTAGGCCGCATACAGCGTGATGGGTTCGCCTTCGCCCAGGTCGGTCCACAGTTCCTTGCCCAGACGCCCGCTGTTATTGGCGATCAAGGCGTTGGCTGCTTTGAGAATGCCGCCCGTGGAGCGGTAGTTCTGCTCCAGGCGGATCAGCTCGGCATCGGGGAAGTCGGCGGTGTACTGATGGATGTTCTCGATCTTGGCCCCGCGCCAGCCATAGATGGACTGGTCGTCGTCGCCCACCGCCATCAGGCTGTCGCCGCCTGCGGCCAACAGGCGCAACCAGGCGTACTGCACGGCGTTGGTGTCCTGAAACTCATCCACCAGCACGTGACGGAAGCGGCGCTGATAGTGCTCCAGCAGGCCAGGGTGGTCGCGCCACAGGTCCAGGGCGCGCAGCAGCAGTTCGGAGAAATCGATGACACCGGCGCGTTCGCAGGCCTGTTCGTAAGCTTCGTAGATGCCACGCATGGTGGCCAGGAACAGGTCGCCGCCTGGCTGGATGTGCTGCGGGCGCAGGCCTTCGTCCTTTTGCCCGTTGATGAACCACTGGGCCTGGCGAGCGGGCCAGCGTTGCTCGTCCAGACCCATTTCGCGGATTACGCGTTTGACCAGGCGCTGCTGATCGTCGCTGTCGAGAATCTGGAAGTTCTGCGTCAGCCGCGCTTCCTGCCAATGGGCACGCAGCAGGCGGTGCGCCAGGCCGTGGAAGGTGCCGACCCACATACCGGCCGGGTTGATGCCCAGCAACTGCTCGATGCGATGGCGCATCTCGGCCGCCGCCTTGTTGGTGAACGTCACCGACAGGATGGAGTGCGGCGAGGCCTGCTCGACCTGGATCAGCCAGGCGATGCGGTGCACCAGCACGCGGGTCTTGCCGGAGCCGGCGCCAGCCAGCACCAGTTGACGGCCACGCGCAGCGGCTACGGCCTGGCGCTGGGCATCGTTGAGGGAATTGAGCAGAAGGGAGAGGTCATCAGTGTGCATCCGGCCATTCTAGGGGCGCGCGGGGGCGGGGGCAAACGCGTTGCTGATAAATCTCGGGCATTGCGGCGGGCCGTTCATCGGCAAGGGGCAGCGGACAAAGGACAGGGCTGTTGTGAAAACATGACGTACAGCAGTTTGGCCAGCGGGCGGTGTTGTGTATTCTCCGTGACCGTTAGCGGCTGACCATTACAAGAACACTGCCATATGACCCAGAATTGCATGGTGATCGACGCATTACCCGACACGACGAAGCGCGTTCGCAGGCAATTCGCAACCGAGCTCTCCATCGAGCGCACCCGCCTGCTGTATCAAGGCTCCTTGCTACCCACTCTGCTCATGTTGCTCAACGGCCTGCTGTGTGCCTGGCTGCTATGGAGTCCGGCCCGCTACCTGCTGGTGTGCGTGTGGACGCTCTGGCTCCTGGCGTTGGTGGGCCTGCGCGTGATTCAGGTGGCGGCCTTCGAGGCGGCGCCTGCGCCACGGCAGGCGCAACCGAGTTGGTGGCGACTGTTTCTCGGCGGGTCTGCCTTCAGTGGGCTGACCCTGGCCTGTGCCGCGCTCGCCTTGGTGCCGGTGGACAGCTTCGTCCAGCAGGCCTGGGTGTTCGGCTTGCTGGGCGCTGCGGCGCTGTCGGCCAGCGTCGCCTATGCGGTGAGTCTGCCCGCCTTTCTCAGTTTCGTGCTGCCGGGGCTGCTGCCGCCGATCGGCTTTCTCTTCATCTACGAGGATGGCGCGCAGCGCGGCTGGGGTTGGCTGGGTCTGATTCTCTTGGGCGCGCTGTTCGTGGTGGCTTGGCAGATCAATCGCCTGATCGAGAACGGTCTGTTGCGACGCTTCCAGAACCAGGCGTTGATCGAACATCTGCAGCAGGCACAGCGCCAGGGCGAGCGGTTGAACCTGGCGCTGAGTGAGGAGGTCAAGCAGCGCCGTCAGGTCGAAACGCAGCTACGTCATGCCCAGCACTGCCTGGAGCAGCGGGTGAGCGAACGTGGCCGTGAGCTGGACCTCGCGCATCAGGCACTGGGCGCCAGCGCGCAACGCCTGGCTGTGCATGAAGAGCAGCAACGCCTGGCCGCCACGGTGTTCGAGGCCGCCAGCGAAGGCATCGCCATCCTCGACGCACACTTCCAGGTGCTGGCGGTGAACCAGCCCTATTGCACACTCACCGGCCACGCTCGCGAAGAGTTGCTGTCGCGCAACCTGTTGCAACTGCCGAGCAGCCGCGATGCGCAGCGTCACAGCGAGTCGATCCGCGAAGCGTTGCAACAGCAAGGCCGTTGGCAGGGTGAACTGGTCGAGGCACGCAGCAATGGTGAGTTGTACCCTCAGTGGTTGCAGCTCAACGGGGTGCACGACGGCAACGGCAGGCTCAGCAGCATCGTTGCGTTCTGCACCGACCTGTCGACGCGCCGTCAGTCGGAGGAGCGTTTGCGTCATCTGGCTCATTACGATGAACTCACTGGCCTGGCCAACCGCATGCTGTTCCGCCTGCGCCTGGATCAGGCACGCCAGCGGGTTCGGCTCAACGGCCGCACCTTGGCCTTGCTGCACGTGGACCTGGACCGCTTCAAGCTGCTCAATGAAAGCCTAGGTCAGGCGCTGGCCGACCAATTGCTCAGGCAGATGGCGCGACGTCTGGCCAACGCAGTACCCGAGGCCGATACGGTGGCGCGTATATCGGGTGACGAATTCGTGGTGCTGTTCGATGGTTACAGCCATTTGTCGAGCCTGGTGCGGGTCACCACGCGCCTGCTCGACAAGCTGCGTGTCCCGCAGCAGTTGGGTGACCACGAAGTGGTGGTCAGTGCCTCGGTGGGGATCAGCCTGCTGACGGATCCTTCCTGCGACCTTGAGACGCTGCTCAACCAGGCTGACATGGCCAAGCAGCACGCCAAGCACTTGGGCGGTGACTGTTTCCAGTTCTACACCGAGAGCCTGCGCGCCAGCACGCTGGAGCGCCTGCAACTGGAGAACCACTTGCGCAAGGCCTTAGTCGAGAACCAATTGCGGGTGTTCTACCAACCCAAGATGTGCCTGCGCAGTGGCCGTCTGAATGCGGCCGAAGCCCTGGTACGTTGGCAGCATCCGCAGTGGGGCATGGTGCCGCCCAGCGAATTCATCGGGCTGGCGGAAGAAACCGGGCTGATCGCGCCGATGGGCGAATTCGTCCTGCGCCAGGCGTGCTGGCAAGCGTGCGAATGGTTGCGCCAGGGCCGAGACATCCGGGTCTCGGTGAACCTGTCGGTGTACCAGTTGCGCCAGGGCAAGGTGGTCAGTCTGGTCCGTCAGGTACTGGAAGAGACCGGGTTGGCGCCGCATCTACTGGAACTGGAACTCACCGAAAGCCAGTTGCTCGACAACGTCGAGCACATCATTGCCACGTTCGAACAATTGCATGCGCTAGGGGTGAAGCTGGCGATCGATGACTTCGGCACGGGCTATTCGTCGCTGAGCTACCTGAAGCGCTTCCCGGTGGATTACGTGAAGATCGACCAGGCATTCATCCGTGGCCTGCATGAGGGCAACCAGGATGCCGCGATCATCCGGGCGATCATCGGCATGGCCAAGAGTCTGGGGCTCGAAGTGGTGGCCGAGGGCGTGGAAACCCCAGAGCAATTGTCGTTCCTGCGTGAGCAGGGATGCGACGAGGTCCAGGGTTACCTGATCAGTCGTCCATTGGAGGCCGAGGCTTTCGAGAAACTGCTGCAGCAATGACCGTCGGCGAGTCGTTCCCGCAATGGGTCGGCCGCGTCAGTTCTGCGCGTTCACGCGCAAGGTTTCGATTGCCTTACCGTCGTGGAGGACGACGACCAGGCGTACCGGGTAGCCGAAGTCTTTTTCGAACACCACCGGTTTGTCAGTCATCACCGCGAGGTGAATCCCGTCCTCCTGCTCCAGGACCAGATCCAGATTCAAGTTGGATGACCTGTCCTGAATGCGCGATGGCACCAGCAGCGGGGTGACCCCAGGGTTGGCCACGGTGACTGTGGCTTCAACGCGCAGCAATGTGTCGGTTTGCGTTGCAGTCCAATGCTTCGATTCGGTCATGAGGGTTTTTCCTGCGATAGGCGTTACGCGGAATGCGTCGCTTCAACGAACGATGCGTCTTGGCAGACCGCGATTGCAGGACGAAAGATTTCAGTCATGCCACTGCCTTCCCTGGTTCGCCAGCAGGCTGTTGGCCTGTTCCGGCCCATCGCTGCCGGCCGGGTAAGGGCGGGGCGCCTGGAAGTGCGCTTCCCAGCCCTTGAGGATCGGGTCGATCCAGGCCCAGGCCGCTTCCACCTCGTCGCGGCGCATGAACAGGGTGGAATCGCCCTCCAGGATATCCAGCAGCAGGCGCTCATAGGCGTCCCAGCGGCGGGTGTGGCCGAACGCCTGGGCCAGGTTCAGGTCCAGGTCGACCGGGGCCAGGTGCATGCCCTTGCCAGGGCGCTTGGTCATCATGCGCAGGCTGATGCGCTCTTCGGGTTGCAGCCGGATCAGCAACTGGTTGACCTGTTGACCGGCGAACAGCGCGTGGGGTACCGGCTTGAACTGAATGACGATCTGCGATGAACGCCGCGCCATGCGCTTGCCGGTACGCAGGTAGAACGGCACCCCGGCCCAGCGCCAGTTCTCGATGTGCGCCTGGACGGCGACGAAGGTTTCGGTGTCGCTGTCGTGGTCCACGTCTTTTTCGAAGTAATAGGCCGGCACCTCCTGACCGCCGATTCGACCGGCGCTGTACTGCCCGCGTACGGTCTGGTCCTGCACGTCCTGGTCGCCGAGTGGACGCAGGGCGCGCAGGATCTTCACCTTCTCGTCGCGCACGGCCTCGGCCTCGAACTGCGCCGGAGGCTCCATGGCCACCAGGCACAGCAACTGCAACAGGTGGTTCTGCAGCATGTCGCGGGTGGCGCCGGCGCGATCGTAGTAGGCACCGCGATTCTCCACGCCGAGGGTTTCGCACACGCTGATCTGCACATGATCGACCTGCGCGTTGCGCCACACCGGCTCCAGCAGCGCGTTGGCGAAACGCAGGGCCATGAGGTTCTGCACGGTTTCCTTGCCCAGGTAGTGATCGATGCGAAACACCTGGGATTCCTCGAATACAGCACCGATGGCGTGATTGATCGCTTGGGCCGACGCCAGCGAATGGCCGATGGGCTTTTCCAGCACGATGCGCGCTTCCGGGTCGGCCAGGCCTGCCAGGCGCAGGTGGCCGGCGATCGAGGCAAACAGACTGGGCGCGGTGGCCAGGTAGAAGATTCGCGTGAGGCCACCCGGTTCGCCAAGATAGCGGGCCAGGCGGACGAAGTCGGCGCCTTGGGCGGCGTCCATGGCGAAGTAGTCCAGGCGCGCGCAGAAGCGTCGCCACAGTTCGTCGTCGAAGTCGGCAGGGGCGATCTGCGCCCGGCCATGACGCTCGACGCGCTTGAGGTAGTCGCGACGCGACAGTGGCTGGCGGGCCAGGGCGATGATACGTACGGCATTGTGCAGGCGGTTTTGGCGATACAACTGATAGAGCGCCGGCAGCAGCTTGCGCAGGGCCAGATCGCCAGTACCGCCGAAAACCAAGATGTCGCAGGGAATACTCAAGCCACCACGCTCCCACGTTCGTTTAGCTGGGCGGTCCGCCGGTCATGTAGTATAACTACAAGATAGCTACATCCCCGGCCAGCCGATCATAACCGAGTCAAGCCTGTGAATCTGTTGCAACACATCGCCCAATCGCGCCATCTGCTGCGCAAATCGGAACTGAAAGTGGCCGACCATGTGCTGCTCGATCCGGCTGCCGTCATGCACAGCTCAATGGCCGATCTGGCGCATAACGTCGGTATCAGCGAGCCGACCATCGTGCGTTTCTGCCGGGCCATCGGCTGCTCCGGGTTCCAGGATCTCAAGCTCAAGCTGGCGCAGAGCCTGGCGGCGGGCGCCAGCTTCGGACAGTTCGCCATCCATGAAGACGACTCGGTGGCCGACTACAGCCTGAAGATCTTCGACACTACGCTGCACACGCTGATGGAGGTGCGCGAGCACCTCGACCCGCAGGCCCTGCAGCAGGCGGTCAGCGCCATGGCCCAAGCCCAGCGCGTGGAGTTCTACGGTTTCGGTGCCTCAGGCGCAGTGGCCGCCGACGCTCAGCACAAGTTCTTCCGCTTGTTGCTCAGTGCGGCGGCCTATTCGGACCCGCACATGCAGGCCATGTCCGCGGTCACGCTCAAGCCGGGCGACGTGGCGGTGTGCATCTCCCAGTCGGGGCGCTCCAAGGACCTGCTGATCACCGCGAATCTGGTGCGCGAAAGCGGCGCCAACCTCATCACCCTGTGCCCCAGCCAAACCCCATTGGCGGAACTCTCGACCGTCAACCTGGCCATCGATGTGCACGAAGACACCGAAATCTACACCCCGCTGACGTCACGCATCGCCCACCTGGTGGTGATCGACGTGCTGGCGATGGGCGTGGCCATGGCGCGTGGCCCGAGCCTGGTGAATCACCTCAAGAGCGTCAAGCGCAGCTTGCGCAGCCTGCGGCTGTCGCCCAAGTCGATCAAGGCGACCGACGACTGAGTGCGCTTGCGTGACGGCGACCCGCAAAATTCATCGGCCTGTCACCAATCGGTAAAGCGCGCTCGCCACCCTGAAGCTCCCGCATCCGATCTGGGAGACAGGCAATGGCAAACGATCACTTCGGTTCGTACCAACCCAACGCCAAGGCTCGCAAGCAGGCTGAAAAGGATCAGCGTCGCATGGAATATCGCCGTGCGATCGAAAGCTATTGCGACCAGCGTCAATTGCTTCGTGAAATCGCCGATTACCCCGAATTGCAAGACATCACGGTGTGGCAAGTGGTGCCGGCAGCTTCCCAGAAAATCGCTCCACCAGCCCACTGATCGTCGCCCGTTCGCTGCGAATGAACGCCAGGAAGGCCAAGGCAACCGGCGACTGTCGCTTGGCCTTGGCCTGTACCACGCACCAACTGCGAAACAGCGGCAGTTCTTCCACCGGCAGCTCGCGCAGCAGGCCGGTGGCCAACTCCATGTTCACCGCGTGTCGCGTCAGCAGGGCGATGCCCAGACCGGCGATCACGCTCTCTCGTTGAGCCTCGGCAGACGCCACTTCGAGGGTCTGGGTAAAGTGCACGCGCTTGTCCTTGAAGTATTCCTCGCAGGCTTTGCGCGTGCCTGAACCCTGTTCGCGGACCAGCAGCGTGTGAGATTCCAGATCTTGCAAGCGCAGGCGCTCGGGCTGTGACAGCGGATGATCCGGCGGCGCTACGGCGATGATCGGGTTGTTGAGGAAGGGCAGGAACTCCAGGCCCATGTCCTGGGGCACCATCGACATGATGATCAGATCGTCGCGGTTGTCCGACAGCCGCCGAATCGCCTGGGCGCGATTGACCACCGTCAGCGTGAGGTTGACCTCAGGATGGCGTCGCTTGAACGCCGCGAACAGATGAGGCACGAAGTGCTTGGCGCTGGATTCGATCGCCAGCTTCAACTGCCCTTGCAGTGAGCCCTGCATATCCGACAGCTGCATGTCGAAGTTCTCCAGCCGGCCGAAGATGTCCCGGCTGGCCCGTTGCAGTGCCTCGGCCGCTTCGGTCAGGTACAACTTCTTGCCCACATACTCGAACAGCGGCTGACCCACCAGCTCCTCAAGCTGACGGATTTGCAGGCTGACGGCCGGTTGCGTGAGCGACATTTCTTCGGCCGCGCGGCTGTAGGAGCGCAGGTCGCACACCTCATTGAAGATCTGCAGTTGACGCAACGTCATACGCATCAATGACTTACGCATTTTTTCCGGTACCTCGGCAATACCCTGTTACCGAACTATAAGCTTTTGCTAATACTGCCTCTAACAAATATTGATTTTTGTTTATCGAACAGCGGCGCTAGCTTTGAACGTGCGACTGGCCAGCAGCGTCTGGTCACGCGCCGACCGGTGTATCCGGATCGTCTGTTCGAACGGCTTTGGGAAGACTCCAGTGATAAAAAAAATCCTGATCGCCAACCGGGGTGAAATCGCAGTCCGCATCGTGCGTGCCTGCGCCGAGATGGGCATCCGCTCCGTCGCGATCTTTTCCGATGCCGACCGGCATGCCTTGCACGTCAAGCGCGCCGACGAGGCCTACAGCATCGGTGCCGAGCCGCTGGCCGGTTACCTGAACCCGCGCAAGCTGGTGAACCTGGCTGTGGAAACCGGTTGCGACGCCCTGCATCCGGGCTACGGCTTCCTGTCGGAAAATGCTGAACTTGCGGAAATCTGCGCCGAGCGTGGGATCAAGTTCATCGGTCCGGCCGCCGAGGTCATCCGCCGCATGGGCGACAAGACCGAAGCACGGCGCACCATGATCCAGGCCGGGGTGCCCGTCACGCCTGGCACCGAAGGCAACGTGGCCGATATCCACGAGGCCCTGCGCGAAGGCGACCGCATCGGTTACCCGGTGATGCTCAAGGCCACTTCCGGTGGCGGCGGACGCGGTATTCGCCGCTGCAACAGCCGCGAGGAACTGGAACAGAACTTCCCACGGGTGATTTCCGAGGCGACCAAGGCCTTCGGCTCGGCCGAGGTGTTCCTGGAAAAGTGCATCGTCAATCCCAAGCACATCGAGGCGCAGATCCTCGGCGACAGCTTCGGCAACGTGGTGCACCTGTTCGAACGTGACTGCTCGATCCAGCGCCGCAACCAGAAGCTCATCGAGATCGCCCCGAGCCCGCAGCTCACCCCTGAGCAGCGCGCCTACATCGGCGACCTGGCGGTGCGCGCCGCCAAGGCGGTGAATTACGAGAACGCTGGCACCGTGGAGTTTCTGCTCGCCGAGGGCGAGGTGTACTTCATGGAGATGAACACGCGGGTGCAGGTAGAGCACACCATCACCGAGGAAATCACCGGTATCGACATTGTCCGCGAGCAGATCCGCATTGCCTCGGGCGAGCCGTTGTCGGTCAAGCAAGAAGACATCGTGCACCGCGGCTTTGCGCTGCAGTTTCGCATCAATGCCGAAGACCCGAAGAACAACTTCCTGCCCAGCTTCGGCAAGATCACCCGTTACTACGCCCCCGGCGGCCCGGGCGTGCGTACCGATACGGCGATCTATACCGGCTACACCATTCCGCCGTTCTACGACTCGATGTGCCTGAAGCTGGTGGTCTGGGCGCTGACCTGGGAAGAGGCCATGGATCGCGGTTTGCGGGCTTTGGACGACATGCGCGTGCAGGGCGTCAAGACCACCGCCGCGTACTACCAGGAAATCTTGCGCAACCCGGAATTCCGTAGCGGCCAGTTCAATACCAGCTTCGTCGAAAGCCACCCGGAACTGACCAACTACTCGATCAAGCGCAAACCCGAAGAACTGGCTCTGGCCATCGCCGCCGCCATCGCTGCCCACGCCGGCATCTGAATGCAGTGGCAAGCTGCGAGCGGCAAGCTGCAAGTAGAAGCGGATCGGCTTTTCTTGCGGCTTACCGCAACACGCTTGCCGCTAAAAGGAGATAACAATGTCCAAGAAAATCCATGTAACCGACACGATCCTGCGTGATGCCCACCAGTCTCTGCTGGCCACGCGCATGCGCACCGAAGACATGCTGCCGATCTGCGACAAGCTCGACAAAGTAGGCTACTGGTCGTTGGAAGTCTGGGGTGGCGCCACCTTCGACGCCTGTGTGCGCTTCCTCAAGGAAGACCCGTGGGAGCGCCTGCGCCAGTTGCGCGCAGCCCTGCCCAATACGCGCTTGCAGATGCTGCTGCGCGGGCAGAACCTGCTGGGCTATCGCCACTACAGCGACGACGTGGTCAAGGCGTTCGTGGCCAAGGCGGCAGTCAACGGCATCGACGTCTTCCGTATTTTCGATGCCATGAACGACGTGCGTAACCTGCGCGTGGCCATCGAAGCGGTGAAGGCGGCTGGCAAGCACGCACAAGGCACCATCGCCTACACCACCAGCCCGGTGCACACCATCGACGCCTTCGTGAAGCAGGCCCAGCAGATGGAAGCCATGGGGTGCGACTCGGTGGCGATCAAGGACATGGCCGGCCTGCTGACCCCATTCGCGACCGGCGAACTGGTCAAGGCCCTGAAGGCCGAGCAGTCGCTGCCGGTGTTCATCCACTCCCACGACACCGCCGGCCTGGCCGCCATGTGTCAGCTCAAGGCCGTGGAAAACGGCGCGGACCACATTGACACGGCCATCTCCAGCTTCGCCTGGGGCACCAGCCATCCCGGCACCGAATCGATGGTCGCAGCGCTCAAGGGCAGCGAGTTCGACACCGGCCTGGATCTGGAACTGTTGCAGGAAATTGGCCTGTACTTCTATGCCGTGCGCAAGAAGTACCACCAGTTCGAGAGCGAGTTCACCGCCGTGGACACCCGCGTGCAGGTCAATCAGGTACCGGGCGGGATGATTTCCAACCTGGCCAACCAGCTCAAGGAGCAGGGCGCGCTCAACCGCATGAACGAGGTGCTGGCGGAAATCCCACGGGTGCGCGAAGACCTCGGCTTCCCACCACTGGTCACGCCGACCTCGCAGATCGTCGGCACTCAGGCGTTCTTCAACGTGCTCGCCGGCGAGCGCTACAAGACCATCACCAACGAAGTGAAGCTGTACCTGCAGGGCGGCTACGGCAAGGCCCCAGGTGTGGTCGATGAGCAACTGCGGCGCCAGGCGATTGGCAGCGAAGACGTGATCGATGTGCGTCCGGCCGACCTGCTCAAGCCTGAAATGGCCAAGCTGCGCGCCGAGATCGGCAATCTGGCGCACAGCGAAGAGGACGTGCTGACCTTCGCCATGTTCCCGGACATCGGTCGCAAGTTCCTCGAGGAACGCCAAGCCGGCACGCTCAAGCCCGAAGTGCTGCTGCCGATTCCCGAAGCCGGCGCCGCCGCCTCGGTGGGCGGTGAGGGTGTGCCGACCGAGTTCGTCATCGACGTGCACGGCGAGACGTACCGCGTGGACATCACCGGTGTCGGGGTCAAGGCCGAAGGCAAGCGCCATTTCTATCTGTCGATCGATGGTATGCCGGAAGAAGTGGTGTTCGAACCGCTCAACGACTTCGTCAGCGGCGGCAGCAGCAAGCGCAAGCAGGCCAGCGCGCCGGGCCATGTCAGCACCACCATGCCGGGCAACATCGTCGATGTGCTGGTCAAGGAGGGCGATGTGGTCAAGGCCGGGCAGGCGGTGCTGATCACTGAGGCCATGAAGATGGAGACCGAAGTGCAGGCGGCCATCGCCGGTAAGGTCGTGGCCATCCATGTCGCCAAAGGCGACCGGGTCACGCCGGGTGAGATCCTGATCGAAATCGAGGGCTGATACGCAGCGCTCGAGGGTGAAGCGGTTACCTCATGGGGAGCGAAGGCTCCCCTTTTTTTGCGGTGCGTTTTAGTGCAGATGGAAACGCAAGATGAGGTCTAGATGCACTAAAATGCAGATCTGAAGTGGTGATCGCTTAGAATCTGCACTATCTTGCAGTTGTGCACGGTTTTTTGACTTACAAGATGCATTAAATTGCAGGTGATTGATGGATAGACTCACGCTCCAACTACACGATCAGGGCAAGTGGCACGATGCGCTCACGCTTGTTTTTGCCTATCCCGACGACGCCTACCAGCGGTTGCGTCAGGACGCACGGCAGTTGTCCGCCTTGCCGGATATTCTTGCCGGCCTGGGACTTACCGATGTTGTGATGAATCATCCGTCAATTGCGCTGGGCAAGCTTGAGCGTCGACTGGTGCAGTGGGGGTTGGCATGACGGTGTCCATCGATGCTCGTGGTCTGATGATCGACAGCGTTCGCGAGGGCATCGCCGACGGCAGCCTGGAATTGGGCGCTGCCGTGCGGCGGTTGCGTCTGGAGGTGGCGAAGATGCAACAGGCGCAGTTCGCGCGCATCTGCAAGATTTCTGTGCGCACGCTCATTCAGATCGAGCAGGGCGACGGCAACCCTACGCTCAAGTCCCTGAACGCGGTATTCAAACCGTTCGGTTTGCAGATGGGTCTGGTCAGGCGCGCAAGCCGGATCAGGTAGCGCTGCCAGCGCCGTCGCTTGCCCGTCGACAGTCTTCCAGCGTTCGCACCTGACCTTCCGGCCGCTGGTTCTCGGCCGCCAACCAGCGCTCGAAACCGGCTGCCACCTGCGGCCATTGCCCGTCGGTGATCGCATACCACGCCGTATCGCGGTTGCGGCCCTTCACCACCATGTGTTGCCGGAACACCCCCTCGAAGACGAAACCGAAGCGCTGTGCGGCGCGCTTGGAGCGGGCGTTGGCGTCGTTGCACTTCCATTCCAGCCGGCGATTGCCCAGTTCGAATCCAAGCTTGCCCAGCAGGTACACCGCTTCGGTGCCCTTGGGCGTGCGCTGCATCGCGGCGCCGAAGGCGATGTGGCCGAGTTCGAAGCGACCGTGGTCGGGCACCATCGACATGTAGCTGAGCAGGCCTTGGGCCTGATCACTGTTTTTGTCGATCACGCTGTAGAACAGCGGATCTGCACTGGCGGCATGGCCGTGCAGCCAGCGGTCGAAGGCGGCGCGCTCGGTGAAGGGGCCATAGGGTAGATAGTCCCACAGAGCGGGGTCGGCGTCCGGACCTTGCAGGACTTCCCAGAGGTCGTCGCCGTGGCGCGCCGGGTCGAGTTTTTCCAGGCGGATGAAGCGCCCCTCCAGGGGCGCAGCATTGGGAGTCCTGGCAGGTGTCCAGTTCAGTGCGTCAGTCATGGCGCTTACAACCCTTTGCGGAATTGGATGAAGCCTGGCCGTTCGGCCACCTGTTGGTAAAGGCCGATGGCTGTGGCGTTGGTTTCGTGGGTCAGCCAGTGCACCTTGATGCAGCCGGCGGCCTTGGCCGTGGCACAGACATGCTCGATCAACTGACGACCGATGCCCAGGCCGCGCTGCTGTGGGTCGACGTACAGATCCTGCAAGTAGCAGGCGTTCTCGATGCTCCAGTTGGAACGATGGTAGATGAAGTTGACCATGCCCACCGCCTTGCCATCGACCCAGGCCAGTGTCGAATGGGTGGGTTCGCTGGGGTCGAGCAGCCGCTGCCAGCTGTTGGCGCTGACCTCCTCGGCCAGGGTGGTTTCGTAGAAGCGCAGGTAGGCCTGCCACAGCGGCAGCCAGGCGGCGTGATCTTCGGCGCGGACAGGGCGCAGCGTGACGGTGGACATGGGCATTCTCCTTTAGAGCGAGCGCATATGCGCGGCAAGTGATTGGTCGAGTGGGTCGCGGCTGTCGGCCAGGCCAGCGTGAACGCCCTGGATGTCCGCCGCGCTGCGGTTCTGGCTGAGCTTGCGCGCGCCCTGTAGGCGGGCGATCGGCAGACGGATACCGACGATGGCGCGCAGCATGCCGTCGATGTAGTCGGCTGGCGCATCGGCCACCGCCCAGGGCTCGCTGCGGCCCTGCTCGTGCAGGTCGGTCAGGCGGCTGACGATCTGCAGCAGCGACTCGGCGTCGTGCATGACATCGACCGGACCGTAGGCATGCACCGCGACGTAGTTCCAGGTCGGCACCACCTTGGGATCGTCGTGCTTGCTCGGGTAATAGCTGGGGCTGACGTAGGCATCCGCACCTGCAAACACCAGCAGCGCCTCGCCGCCGCGCTGCAGGTCCTGCCACTGGCGATTGGCTCGCGCCAGGTGGCCGTAGACCGTGCCGAACTCGCCCTCATCGGTGTCCAGCAGTACCGGCAGATGAGTGGCCAGCAGGCCGTGGTCGCCGTGGCTGATCAAGGTGGCGAGGCGGGCGCTCTGCATGTGCTGGTGCAGACGCTGAAGGTCGTGATCCTGGAAGGGTTTGGCGATGTGCATGATGAAAGTCCTTGTTCAGTGGGGACCATCCTAGGCAGGCTATTGGTCTGGTGTAAGAGCCATTGAAGTCTATTTTCATAGGTCCAATTTCATGACTGAGCGCGCACTCGTATCGTCTTTCGACCCAGCCGGAATCGTTTTGGACCGGCGCCGCGGGCTCAGCCAGCAGCTGTATCAGGCGCTGCGCGCAAGGGTGCTGGATGGCCGCCTGAGCAGTGGTACGCGCCTGCCGGCCACCCGTGACCTGGCGTCGATGCTGGCGCTGTCGCGCAACAGCGTGGTGCGTGCCTACGATCAGCTGTATGCCGAAGGCTTCATTGAAAGCCGGGTCGGCGATGGCACGTATGTGAGTCGGCTGGAAAAACTGTCCACACAGTTATCAACAAGGTTATCCCAGGGGTTATCAACAGGTTTATCCACATTTTCGTCTTCTGATACTGAGCATTTATCCAGCTCGACGCGTTCCAGTGCGCCGCTCGAGCGCCTTGCCAGCCATCATCTTTCACTGCCTCGAACCGATGCGCCGCGGGCATTTCGACTGGGCATGCCGGCAGTCGACCTGTTTCCGTTCGAGGTCTGGGCCAAGCTACAGGCGGGTTTCTGGCGAAATCCCGATCCCGCTGTGCTCGGCTATGGTGATCCGGCGGGCGAGCCACTGCTGCGCGAACTGATCGCCGCCTACATGCGTCGCTCGCGCGGGCTGTCGTGCACGGCTGAACAAATTGTGATCACCAGTGGTGCGCAGCAGGCCATCAGCCTTTGTGCACAGCTCCTGTTGCAGCCGGGCGATGAGGTGGCTGTGGAAAACCCAGGCTATCGTGCGGCTCGGCATGCGTTCGCCCTGGCCGGTGCTTCGCTGCGCGGCGTGCCGGTGGACGAGCAGGGGCTGGAATGCGAGCGGCTGGCGGATTGGCCTGATTGTCGATTGGTCTATGTGACGCCCGCGCACCAGTACCCGACCGGCGTCACCCTGAGCCTGGCGCGGCGCCTGGCGTTGCTGGCCTGGGCCGAGCGCCATGACGGCTGGATCGTCGAGGACGATTACGACGGCGAGTACCGCTACAGCGGCGCGCCGTTGGCCCCGCTGGCGGCGCTGGACAGGCAGCAGCGGGTGATCTACGTCGGCACCTTCGGCAAGATCGCCTTTCCGGCCATGCGCTTGGGCTACCTGGTACTGCCGCCGCGACTGGTCGAGCCGTTCAGCCAGGCACGCGCGCTGGCAGTGCGACACTCCGAGGTCGGTACTCAATGTGTGATGGCGCAATTCATGGCTCAGGGACACTTTCAGCGTCACATCCGCCGCATGCGTCGGGCGGCCCTGGCCCGTCGCGACGTGCTGAAGGCGGGCTGGCCCAAGGATGTTTCGGGATTGGGCACCATGCCGGAAGTGGCGGCAGGCCTGCATGTGAAGGTGGATGTGGATAACGTTGCCCGGGAAACGCAATTGGTGGCGCAAGCCGAGGCAGTGGGGGTTGAAGTGCAGGCGCTTAGCCCGTATTGGCTTGAGAACGGCGAAGCGCCTGTGGATAAGTGCGCGGGTCTGGTGCTGGGTTTCGCCGCGGTTCCCGAGCCGGAGATCGCCGAGGCCTTGCTGCGGTTACGCAAGGCCTGGCGCTAACCACCGGCAGAGGTAGGACTCAGGTTCCCGACTTGATCCGCGTCCAGGCGCGGGTGCGTGCCCGTTCTGCCTCTCGGCTCAGCGGCTTGAGGGTGTACAGCTTGGTCATCGCCTCAGCCGTTGGGTACAGGTTCGGGTTGTTGCGAATGTCCGGGCTGACCTTGTCGGTAGCGTCCTTGTTCGGGTTCGGGTAACCGACGAAGTCGCTGATCGGCGCGATCACCTCAGGCCGCAGCAGGTAGTTGATGAAGGTGTGGGCATCTTCCGGGTTTGCCGCGTTTTTCGGAATCGCCAGCATGTCGAACCAGATCGGCGCGCCTTCCTTGGGCAGGCGCATGTCCACCACCACACCGTTCTTGGCTTCGCGAGCGCGGTTGGCCGCCTGGGAGAAGCTGCCGGAGTAACCCACGGCCACGCAGATATCGCCATTGGCGATGTCGGCCATGTACTTGGACGAGTGGAAGTAGGTGACGTACGGACGAATCTTCAGCAGCAGCGCCTCGGCCTTCTTGTAATCGGCCGGATTATCGCTGTTGGGCGGCAGGCCCAGGTATTGCAGCGCCAGCGGCAGGATCTCCGAGGGGGAATCGAGCAACGCCACGCCGCATTGCTTGAGCTTGGCGATGTTTTCTTCCTTGAAGATCAGGTCCCAGCTGTCCACAGGCGCGTTGTCGCCGAGCGCAGCCTTGACCTTGGCTGGGTTGAAGCCGATCAGGATGGTGCCGTACATGTAAGGGACCGCGAAGCGGTTGCCGGGATCGTTGGCCTCGATCAGCTTCATCAGCGCCGGGTCCAGGTGCTGCCAGTTCGGCAGCTTGCTGCGGTCCAGCGGCTGGAACACCCCGGCTTCGATCTGCTTGGCGAGGAACACATTGGACGGCACCACCACGTCATACCCGGAGTTGCCGGTCAGCAGCTTGGCTTCCAGTGCTTCGTTGGTGTCGAAAATGTCGTAGATCAGCTTGACCTGGGCATCCTTCTGGAAGTCCACCAGGGTCTGCGGGGTGATGTAGTCGAACCAGTTGTACACGCGCAGGGTGCGCTGTTCGGCATGGGCCGCAGCACCTCCGGCCAGCAGGCCGACAGCGATGAGTGGGGCAAGCAGACGCTTGAAGGGACGCATGATCAGGCTCCTGTCTGGACGCGCTGGAAACCTTCCAGCACGTTGACCGCGTTGATACCGATTTCCTCGACGGCGTAGCCACCTTCCATCACGAACAGCGTCGGCTTGCCGAGCCGAGCGATGCGCTCGCCCATGGCCAGGTAGTCCGGGCTGTCGAGCTTGAACTGGGAGATCGGGTCGTCCTTGAAGGTGTCCACGCCCAGCGACACCACGATCACCTCGGCGTCGAAAGCGGCGATGCGCTGGCAGGCGTCTTCCAGTGCCGCGCTCCAGGCCGTCCAGTCGCTGCCCGCTGGCAAGGGATAGTTGACGTTGCAGCCCTCGCCGGCGCCTTCGCCGGTTTCGTCGGCATAGCCCAGGAAGAACGGAAATTCATCGGTCGGGTCGCCGTGGATCGAGGCGAAGAATACGTCGTTGCGGGCATAGAAAATGTCTTGGGTGCCGTTGCCGTGGTGGTAGTCCACATCGAGGATGGCGACCTTGCCCTTGCCCTGATCGAGGAAGGCCTGGGCAGCGATGGCGGCGTTGTTCAGGTAGCAGTAGCCGCCCATCACCTCGGCGGCGGCATGGTGTCCTGGCGGACGGCACAGGGCGAAGGCCGAGTGAGCGCCGTTGTGGATGGCGACCTGAGCCGTCAGAGCCACTTGGGCTGCGCTGTAGGCGGCCTGCCAGGTGCCGGCGGTGATGGGCGCGCCGCCGTCGAAACTGTAGTAGCCCAGTTCGCCATGCAGGCCGCGTGGCTTGATGGGGCGCAAGGTGCGTGCCGGCCAGGTGAAGGGCAGCAGGTCGCCCTCCTGGTTCATCGCCGCCCAGCGGGCCCAAGCACCTTCGAAGAAGTCCAGGTAGGCGGCGCTGTGGACGCGCAGCAGGGGCTCACGGCCGAAGTCGGTGGGCGCCTGGATCGGACCCAATTCGCGCTGCTTGACGCGGTCGAGTACATGATCGGCGCGTGATGGCATCTCGAAGCACGGCATCAGCTTGCCGTCGATCAGCTCGCAGCGGCCGTGGTGCAGGCGGTGATCGTCGGAATAGATCGTCAGCATTTGTTGTTCTCCGCAGGGACTGGCGTGAATTCATTGTGATGGGCAAGCCAGAGGGGGTGAACGTCGCAAACGGCCAAAAGGGGATCGATGTGGCCACTGTCGATGGCCGGATCGGGGCCGTGGGGGATCATTCAGGCCGCGTCCAGCGGTTTGGATCAGCCGCGAAAATGACTGGGCGCTACGCCGCTCCAACGCTGGAAGGCATGCCGGAAGCTGGCCGTCTCGCTGAAACCGAGCGTCTCGGCGATGCGGTAGATGGGCATGTGATCCTCGGCCAACAGCTGTTTGGCGCGCTCGAAACGCAGTTCGTCGAGCAACTGCTGGTAACTGCTGCCCAGCGCCTGCAAGTGGCGGCGCAGGGTCCGCGAGGAGCAGTTCATCTGCTGCGCCAGGCCCTCCAGCCCAGGCGCCGCGTCGAGTTGCTTGAGCAGCAACTGGCGGATGCGCCCAAGCCAGGCCTGGCGTCCTGTGAACTCCAGGTTCAGGCGGCGGCACCGTTCGGCCATGGCCTTGTGGGTAATGGGGTCGGCGAGTGGCAAGGGCATGTCGAGCCAGCGCCGTTCGAAGGCGACGGCGTTGTCTTGCGCGCGGAATTCCAGGGGGCACTGGAATGCACCGGCATAGAGCGGGTGATAGGCCGGGCGCGCGTGTTCGAAGCGGGCGGCCAGCAGGGGCAGTGGCCGGCCGAGCAGGTCATCGCAGATGACCTTGAGCGACACCATGCAGAATTCGGCGTTGAACGCTGCCAGGGCTGGCGGCTCGCGATAATCGCTGGCGCTGAGCCAGACGCGCTGGCCGTCGTCGACCAGGCGCAGTTGGAAGATTGTTCCCAGCAGTGCCGGAAAGCGCAGTGCCAGACGCAGGGCGTCACCCAAAGTGGCACTGGAGAGCAGCGCGTAACCGAGCATGCCATAGCAGGACACATGCATGCGCCGGCCCAGTTCCAGGCCGATTTCCGCGCGTCGCGCCACGGCGTTTGCGCAGACCTGCAGTTCCTGCTGGGTGGTGATGCGCGCGTCGGGATGCCCCAGGTCCGCCGGGCCTATGCCGCTGCCATCGAGCAGTTGCGTAGCGTTGCAGCCCTCTTCCTGGAACAGGTTGAGGATCAGCGAAACGGCGTTGAGGGTAGTGAGGTGACTGTGCAGCATGCTCGGCATCCCGGTGCGGTGAGGGCTATTGGCGAGCAAGTTGTGTGCCGCAGGACGCCGACGGGTCGGTGGAGGTGCGAAGCGTGGATAAAAAAAGGGCCCGGCGCTGTGCGCTCGGGCCCTGGAAAGGTTGAGAGGTGTCTAGTCCCTCGACCTGGTGAGACGGTTGCAGCGGTCGGGTTACGCTTTGAGCGGAACCAGACGGGGAGCGATCATGTTTTCCGGACGCAGGATGTCATCGAGCATGGCGTCGTCCAGCAGCTTCTCCTCGCGAACCAGTTCCAGCACGCCACGCCCGGTTTCCAGGGCGACGCGGGCGATACGGGTGGCGTTCTCGTAGCCGATATACGGGTTCAGCGCGGTGACCAGGCCGATGGAGTGCTCGACCAGTTCGCGGCAGCGTTGTTCGTTGGCGGTGATGCCGACGATGCAGTGCTCGCGCAGCATGTCCATGGCGCGCTGCAGCAGGCGGATCGAGTCGAAGATCTTGTAGGCGATCAGCGGCTCCATCACGTTGAGCTGCAACTGGCCGCCTTCGGCCGCGACGGTCAGGGCCAGGTCGTTGCCCATGATGGCGAAGGCCACCTGGTTGACCGCTTCGGGGATGACTGGGTTGACTTTGCCCGGCATGATCGAGCTGCCCGGCTGGCGCGCCGGCAGGTTGATTTCGTTGATGCCGGTGCGCGGGCCGCTGGACAGCAGGCGCAGGTCATTGCAGATCTTCGACAGCTTGACCGCGGTGCGCTTGAGCATGCCGGAGAACAGCACGAAGGCGCCCATGTCGGAGGTGGCTTCGATCAGGTCGGCTGCCGGTACCAGCGGCTGGCCGCTGATGGTGGCCAGGCGCTGCACGGCCAGGGCCTGATAGCCCGGGTCGGCGTTGATGCCGGTGCCGATGGCGGTGCCGCCCAGGTTGATTTCGGTGAGCAGCTCAGGCGCCAGCGAACGCAGACGGTTGAGGTCTTCGGTCATGGTGGTGGCGAAGGCGTGGAATTCCTGGCCGAGGGTCATCGGCACGGCGTCTTGCAGCTGGGTGCGGCCCATCTTCAGGACGTGGTCGAATTCCTTGCCCTTGGCCGCGAAGGCCTGGATCAGGCTGTCGAGGCTGGCCAGCAGGGCGTCGTGACCCAGCAGCAGGCCCAGGCGGATGGCAGTCGGGTAGGCGTCGTTGGTCGACTGCGCCATGTTCACGTCGTTGTTCGGATGCAGGTACTGATACTCACCCTTCTGGTGGCCCATGGCCTCCAGCGCAACGTTGGCGATGACCTCGTTGGCGTTCATGTTGGTGGAGGTGCCTGCACCGCCCTGGATCATGTCGACCACGAACTGCTCGTGATAATCGCCTTTGATCAGGCGGGCGCAGGCTGCGCTGATGGCAGCGTGCTTGGCATCGCTCAGGTGACCCAGCTCACGGTTGGCGTCGGCAGCGGCCTGCTTGACCATGGCCAGGGCCACGACCAGCTTCGGGTAGTGCGACAGCGGAACGCCGGAGAGGTGGAAGTTGTTGGCAGCGCGCAGGGTCTGGATGCCGTAGTAGGCATCGGCAGGGACTTCAAGGGTACCAAGCAGGTCTTTTTCGACACGGAACGATGCAGCGGAGGACATGACTGATATCATCTCGGGTTGGCCCCGGCACTAGCCGGAATGCCGCCAATCCTAGGGATCGACGGGTTTTGCGGCCAATGCTGATGCACGCTAACCTATGCACAAACGGCATACGGTTTGATGTGACGCCGATTGACAATCGAGCGTGTCCCATTTTGGTGCACGCCTGCGGAGCTTCTCGATGAACCTTGAAAGCAAGTGGCTGGAAGACTTCAGTGCCCTGGCCTCGACGCGTAGCTTCTCTCAGGCGGCAGAGCGCCGTTTCGTCACCCAGCCGGCCTTCAGCCGCCGCATCCGCAGCCTGGAAGCTGCGCTCGGGCTGACCCTGGTGAACCGCTCGCGCACGCCCATCGAACTGACCGAGGCCGGACAGCTTTTTCTGGTCACCGCTCGAACCGTTGTCGACCAGTTGAGCGAAGTGCTCCGCCACTTGCACCATTTGGAGGGCGGGCAGGGCGAGGTCATCCAGGTGGCCGCCGCGCATTCCCTGGCCTCCGGCTTCTTCCCGCGTTGGGTGGCGCAGTTGCGCAACGACGGGCTGAACATCGCCACCCGGCTGGTGGCCACCAACGTCGGCGACGCCGTGCATGCCCTGCGTGAAGGCGGTTGCGACCTGATGCTGGCGTTCTATGACCCGGATGCCGCCTTGCAGATGGATGCGGAGATCTTTCCGTCCCTGCACATGGGCACCACCGAGATGCTGCCGGTGTGTGCGGTGGGGGCTGATGGCAAGCCGCTGTTCGACCTGGAAGGCGAGGCCAGCGTGCCGCTGCTGGCCTACAGTGCCGGTGCGTTTCTCGGGCGTTCGGTGAGCCTGCTGCTGCGCCAGCGCAACCTGCGCTACACCACGGTGTACGAGACGGCGATGGCCGACAGCCTCAAGAGCATGGCGCTCGAAGGCATGGGCATCGCCTGGGTGCCGCGCCTGTCGATGCGCGGCGAGCTGGAGCGCGGGGAACTGGTGATCTGCGGCCCCAGCCAGTGGCATGTGCCGCTGGAGATTCGCCTGTACCGCTGCGCGCTGGTGCGCAAGGCCAATGTGCGGTTGCTGTGGCGCAAGCTCGAAGGTGTCGCACAGGGTGTGGCAGTTGACTCGAAAGTCAGCGCAACCCCCGAAAAATAAGGCCGACAGATGGTCGGCAGGGGTGCCTGTGCGGCGCTGGGTTACGGTATACTGCGCGGCCCCTGGACCGGTTGGATCCGGTCATGAACAGCAAACAAGCCACGCCGTCCCGCGTGGCTTGTTGTTTTTTGACGGCGCCCCCGGGCGCACAAGCGAAGAGGCTCGACGATGAGTGCACTGGTTGGCGTGATCATGGGCTCCAAGTCCGATTGGTCCACCCTTAGCCACACCGCCGATATGCTGGAAAAACTCGGCATTCCCTACGAGGTGAAGGTGGTGTCCGCCCACCGCACCCCCGACCTGCTGTTCCAGTACGCCGAACAGGCCGAAGGCCGCGGCATCGAGGTGATCATCGCTGGCGCTGGCGGTGCTGCGCACCTGCCCGGCATGTGCGCCGCCAAGACCCACCTGCCGGTGCTCGGCGTGCCGGTCCAGTCGTCGATGCTGTCGGGTGTCGATTCGCTGCTGTCGATCGTGCAGATGCCGGCCGGTGTGCCGGTCGCTACCCTGGCCATCGGCAAGGCCGGCGCGATCAACGCGGCGCTGCTGTCGGCGAGCATCCTGGGCGCCAAGTACCCGCAGTACCATGCGGCGCTCAAGCAGTTCCGCACCGAGCAGACCGACACCGTTCTGGACAACCCGGACCCACGCCAGGCTTGAGGCTGACGATATGAAGATCGGTGTAATCGGTGGCGGCCAACTGGGCCGCATGCTGGCTCTGGCGGGTACGCCGCTGGGCATGAACTTCGCTTTCCTCGACCCGGCGCCGGATGCCTGCGCGGCACCGCTGGGCGAACACCTGCGCGCCGACTACGGCGACCAGGACCACCTGCGTCAGTTGGCCGACGAAGTCGATCTGGTCACCTTCGAGTTCGAGAGCGTCCCGGCCGAAACCGTCGCCTTCCTCTCGCAGTTCGTGCCGGTCTACCCGAGCGCCGAGGCGCTGCGCATCGCGCGCGATCGCCTGTTCGAGAAGAGCCTGTTCCGCGACCTGGGTATTCCCACCCCGGCCTTCGCCGATATCCTCTCGCAGGCCGACCTCGACGCCGCCGTGGCCAGCATCGGCCTACCGGCCGTGCTCAAGACTCGCACCCTGGGCTACGACGGCAAGGGCCAGAAAGTCCTGCGCACGGCGCAGGACGTGGCAGGCACGTTCGCCGAGTTGGGCAGCGTGCCCTGTCTGCTGGAAGGTTTCGTGCCGTTCACCGGCGAAGTCTCGCTGGTGGCCGTGCGGGGCCGTGACGGCGAGACGCGCTTCTATCCCCTGGTGCACAACACCCACGACAGCGGCATCCTGCGCCTGTCGGTGGCCAGTGTCGCGCACCCGTTGCAGGCCCTGGCCGAAGACTACGTCGCCCGCGTGCTCGAGAAACTCGACTACGTCGGGGTCATGGCTTTCGAGTTCTTCGAGGTGGACGGCGGTCTGAAGGCCAACGAGATCGCCCCGCGGGTGCACAACTCCGGGCACTGGACCATCGAAGGCGCCGAGTGCAGCCAGTTCGAGAACCACCTGCGCGCCGTCGCCGGCCTGCCGCTGGGCTCGACCGCCAAGGTCGGTGAGAGCGCCATGCTCAACTTCATCGGCGAGGTGCCGGCCGTGGACAAGGTGACGGCCATCGACGATTGCCACCTGCACCACTATGGCAAAGCGTTCAAGGTCGGTCGTAAAGTCGGCCACGCCACGCTGCGCTGCAAGGACATGGTTACCCTCCAGGCGAAGATTGCCGAAGTCGAGCAACTGATCGGCGGCTGATCGAACTTCGCCGGGCGCCCGCCCTCTGAAATGGCAACACGCCAAAGCGCTGCACGGGCTTTGGCCTGTTCCATTTTTATTGCGGAGGGATTGCCATGGGCATCATCGGAACTATCTTCATCGGCCTGATCGTCGGCCTGCTCGCACGTTTCCTCAAACCGGGCGACGACAGCATGGGCCTGATCATGACCATTCTGCTCGGCATCGCCGGCTCGCTGGTGGCCACCTACGGCGGCCAGGCGCTGGGTATCTATCATGCCGGCCAGGCGGCGGGCTTCTTCGGCGCGCTGGTCGGCGCCATCGTGCTGCTGGTGATCTACGGATTCATCAAGAAGCGTTGAACACAGGCTAGAATGCGCGGCAATTCATCCGAGTTGCCGAGCATTGCCATGCGTGCGTCATTCCTGTTTTCCCTGTTGCTGGCCAGCACCCTGGCCCATGCCGAGCTGCCCGAGACCGACTGGCTGGAGCTGATGCCCAAGTCGGACCAGAAGGCCCTCGAGCAGATGCCTGAAATCGACCACAACTCGCCTGAAGCGCTCGGCACCTTCACCGCCAAGGGTGGCCTGAAGCAGAGCAAGGGCCTGCCTGCGGTGATGTACTCGACCAAGACCGTGGCGGCGATGAACGGCCGGCAGATCCGCCTGGGCGGTTATCCGGTGCCGCTGGAAAGCGACGCCAAGGGCAACAGCACGTTGTTCTTCCTGGTCCCGTATCCGGGCGCCTGCATCCACGTGCCGCCGCCACCACCGAACCAGTTGGTGCTGGTGCGCTACCCCAAAGGCCTGAAGATCACCGATATCTACACGCCGCTGTGGGTCAGCGGCGCCTTGAAGATCGAGAAGGTGAGCAACGACCTGGCCGACGCTGCCTACGCGCTGGACGCGGCGAAGGTGCGGGTGGTGGAAGACGCCGACCTCTGAGTCGCCGTAGGGCTCAGAGCGCTTCGCTGCTCAGTTCCACCTGCAGCACATGGCCCGCGCCGGGCGCCAGGGTGACCACGTCATCCCACACGTTCGCCGTCTCGATGCACAGCATGCGCTGCCAGCCATCGTCGGCCATGTCCGGCAACTCGCGGGCTCGGTCGGTCCAGGGGTTCCATATCACTGCGCTGCGCGAGCCGCTGGCACGCAAGATGACTCGGCGGTTCCAGCGCGGATCGACGATCGCCAGTTGCTGGGGCGTGCTCAGGTAGATACGGTCGGTCTCACCCGCAAAGCGCAGCACGCTGTGCTGGGTGCGCGGCTCCCAGTTCTCCAGGGTTTCGATGTAGGTCAGGCCCTCTACACCCTCCACCTGCACCTCGCGCACGTCACTTACGGCGAAGTAGCTGTGCAGCGCCTGGCTCAGGGTGACGGGCGCCTCGCCCAGGTTGCGACTGGACAGTGCGACGCGCAGTTGCGTGCCCAATTCGATCACCAGGCGCAATTCGACGGTGTGCGGCCAGTCGGGCAGTTGGCCCTGGGCCTCGGGCAGGTCGAATTCGATACGCAGCGTTTCATCGCGCTCCTCGACACCCAGCAGTTGCCAGTCGCGGCCGCGCACCAGGCCGTGGGCCGGTGCTTCGCTGCCTTGGTACATCGCGCGGACCGATTCAGGATTGCGCTGGAAGTTGCTGAACCAGGGCCAGCACACCGGCACCCCGGCGCGCACCGACTTGCCTGGACGGAACAAAGCCTGGTCGCTCAGCCACAGCAGCGGCGGCTCGCCGAGGCGCTGGTAGCTGAGGATCTGCGCGCCCTGCTGGGCGATGAGAAGTTCGGCGTGCTGGCTGACGATGCGCCAGCAGCTGAGTTCGCCGTGTTGCTCGGTGTCGACCGTGAAGGTTGCCATGCGGCCCTCATTCAATGCGGGTGAGGCCGTTGGACCTCGATGCCGACGTCGAGTTTACCGCGCGTCGGGCTTCAGCAGCGCGGCACGGAGCGGGTGCGGCCGCTGCCGTCGATGGCGACGAAGACGAATACCGCTTCGGTGACCTTGCGCCATTCGCTGGACAGCGGGTCGTCGCTCCACACCTCGACCATCATGCGGATGGAGCTGCGCCCGATTTCCAGGGTCTGGGTGTAGAACGACAGTTGCGCGCCCACGGCCACCGGCACCAGAAAGGCCATGCGGTCGATGGACACGGTGGCCACGCGTCCGCTCGCGACGCGGCTGGCCATGGCGGTGCCAGCCAAGTCCATCTGCGCGACCAGCCAGCCGCCGAAGATGTCGCCGAAGCCGTTGGTTTCACGCGGCAGCGCGGTGATCTGCAAGGCCAGGTCGCCCTGCGGGATGGGATCTTCTTGTTCGAGCTCAATCATGCCGTGGGGCCTCTGACCCGTGAAGCTTCATTGGTTGGCGCGGTGGTGGACGCCCTGAAAACGATTCAGCGCGAAACATACTACGCTGATCTGGCTGCCGGCGGTGGCCAAAGGAAAACGCTGAGGAACCGTCTGTCCAGTGTGACCGGCGTTTTCGCACAACGTCCCACATCGTAGCCAACCTTTTCCTACAACGGGCCAGTATATAGACGGGATTGGCCAGCGACGACAGCGCCATAGTGAATAACTGTAGGGTTTTTGTATCGCTATGAGCAGCGCTTAGCAATTTGCTATCTTCGCCCTTCCCGCACCAGCAGCCGCGCCACAAGCGGCCTGTCCTATAAAAGAGAATCTCCATGACCGCCGTGCCCAACCCCCTCGAACAGCCTTCCCGGCCGCTGACCCGCAGCGACTACAAGACCCTTTCGCTGTCGGCGCTGGGCGGCGCGTTGGAGTTCTATGACTTCATCATTTTCGTGTTCTTCGCCACGGTGGTCGGCAAACTGTTCTTCCCCGCCGACATGCCCGAATGGCTGCGCCTGATGCAGACCTTCGGCATCTTCGCTGCCGGCTACTTGGCGCGGCCACTGGGCGGCATCGTCATGGCCCACTTCGGTGACCTGCTCGGGCGCAAGAAGATGTTCACCTTGAGCATCTTCATGATGGCGCTGCCGACGCTGATCATGGGCCTGCTACCGACCTATGCGCAGATCGGCCTGTGGGCACCGATCCTGCTGCTGCTGATGCGCGTGGTGCAGGGCGCGGCGATTGGAGGCGAAGTGCCGGGGGCCTGGGTGTTCGTCTCCGAGCACGTGCCCGAGCGCAACACCGGGTATGCCTGCGGCACGCTCACGGCGGGGCTGACGGCGGGCATCTTGCTGGGCTCGCTGGTGGCCACCCTGATCAACACCCTGTACACCCCAGAGCAAGTGGCCGACTACGCCTGGCGTATTCCTTTCCTGCTCGGCGGCGTGTTCGGCCTGTTCGCGGTGTACCTGCGGCGTTGGCTGCATGAAACCCCGGTGTTCGCCGAAATGCAGCAGCGCAAGGCTCTGGCCGAGGAACTGCCACTGCGTGCGGTCCTGCGCGATCACCAGGGCGCGATCATTCTGTCGATGTTGCTGACCTGGCTGCTGTCGGCGGGCATCGTGGTGGTGATCCTGATGACCCCGGCATTGCTGCAGAGCCTGTACCACATCAGCCCCACCGATTCGCTCAAGGCCAACAGCCTGGCCATCGTTCTGCTCAGCCTGGGTTGCATCGGTGCGGGTAGTCTGGCGGATCGCTTCGGCGCCGGGCGGGTGTTCGTGCTCGGCAGCCTGGGGCTGTTGGCCTCGTCCTGGGTCTTCTACCACAGCCTGCCGACGCGCCCGGACCTGCTGTTTCCGCTGTATGCCGTCACCGGTCTGTTCGTCGGCCTGGTCGGCGCGGTGCCCTACGTGATGGTCAAGGCGTTCCCGGCAGCGGTGCGGTTCAGTGGGCTGTCGTTCTCCTACAACGTTGCCTACGCCATCTTCGGCGGCCTCACGCCCATGGTGGTGACCGGGCTGCTCAAAGTCAGCCCCATGGCGCCGGCCTACTATGTGGCGGGGCTGTGTGCGGTGGGCCTGGGGGTAGGGCTGTACCTGCTCGCACGAAAACGCTGATGACCCGCGTGAAAGGCCCTCGTCGCAATGATGGCCTTTCATCCATTTGTCACAATTAGGTCATATCGTGTTCATGCGGCGTGCCGATACTGGGCCCCGTTCCATCCGACACCCCCCATTCCTGCTAGGAGTAAGGCATGAAATTGAAGCGTTTGATGGCGGCCCTCACCTTTGCCGCCGCTGGCGTCGCAGCCGCCACCGCGGTCGCCGCTGTCGATCCTGCTATCCCGACCTACACCAAGACCACGGGTGTGTCGGGCAACCTCTCCAGCGTCGGTTCCGATACCCTCGCGAACCTGATGACTCTGTGGGCCGAGGCCTACAAGAAGGAATATCCGAACGTCAACATCCAGATCCAGGCTGCTGGCTCGTCCACCGCACCACCTGCGCTGACCGAGGGCACCGCCAACCTCGGCCCGATGAGCCGCAAGATGAAAGACGTCGAGCTGCAGGCCTTCGAGCAGAAGTACGGTTACAAGCCGACCGCCATTCCGGTCGCTGTCGATGCCTTGGCCGTGTTCGTGCACAAGGACAACCCGATCCAGCACCTGACCATGGAACAGGTCGATGCCATTTTCTCTTCCACCCGCCTGTGCGGTGGCAAGACCGAGGTCAAGACCTGGGGCGACGTGGGCGTGACCGGCGACCTGGCCAGCAAGCCCATCCAGCTGTTCGGGCGCAACTCGGTGTCCGGCACCTATGGCTACTTCAAGGAAGAGGCGCTGTGCAAAGGCGACTTCAAGCCTAACGTCAACGAGCAGCCCGGCTCGGCGTCGGTGGTGCAGTCGATCAGTTCTTCGCTGAACAGCATCGGTTACTCGGGCATCGGCTACAAAACCGCCAGCGTTAAGACCGTTGCCCTGGCCAAGAAAGGCAGCAGCGAGTTCATCGAAGACACCGAAGAGAACGCCCTGAACGGCAAGTATCCGCTGTCGCGCTTCCTCTACGTGTACGTGAACAAGGCGCCGAACAAGCCGCTGGCACCGCTGGAAGCCGAGTTCGTCAAGCTGGTGCTGTCCCAGGCCGGCCAGCAGGTGGTGGTGAAGGATGGCTACATCCCGCTGCCGGCCAAAGTCGTCGAGAAGACCCTGAACGACCTGGGCCTGGCCCACAAGTAAGACGATGACCCGGAAGCGATCGGTCTTCAGCCGCCGATCGTTTCCACCGCCTTTTCAGTCCGGCGCCAGATACCTGAGCGGCGGGCTTTTTTGCGTCATTGTGTTGTCATGTTTCTGTAATACGGTGCCACTAGGGTGTGCCCATGAACGATCTGGCCAATTCTGCGATGACCCCCAATTCCCCTCCCGTGCGCATTGATTTCAATACGCCCGAGCTGCAACGCAAACGCCGTCTGCGCGCGTTGAAGGACCGCCTGACCCGTTGGTATGTGCTGGTGGGCGGGCTCGCCGTGCTGGCCGCCATCACCCTGATCTTCTTCTACCTGGCCTACGTGGTGTTGCCGCTGTTCCAGGGCGCCGAGCTGACTCGCAAGCCAGCCTTGCAGCCTGCCTGGCTGCAGCAGGATGCCAGCAAGCCGCTCGCGCTTGCCCTCGAGGAGCAGAATCTGGTGGGCATGCGGGTGTCCGATAACGGCCAGGCGCTGTTCTTCGATAGCCGTACGGGTGCCGAGCTCAAGCGCGTCGAGTTGCCGGTCCCGGCCGGCGCCAGCGTCAGTTCGATCGGCAGCGACCAGCCGGGCAGCGCGCTGATGGTACTGGGCCTGTCGGACGGCCGCGCGCTGGTGTTCCATCACAGCTACAAGATCACCTACCCGGACAACAAGAAGACCATCACCCCCGATATCGACTATCCGTATGGTCAGGAGCCGATCCTGCTCGACGAGCAGGGTCGCGCGCTGGAGCACGTCACCCTGAACCGCAACGGCGACACCCTGTTGTTGGCCGGTTCGACCGGTGCGCAGTTGCAGGTGCTGTCGCTGTCGAGCAGCGAGAACATGATGACCGGCGAGGTCACCCATGAGCAGACCCGCATCGTGCTGCCGCAGATGACCGAGACGGTGAAGAACCTCTTCATCGACCCTCGTCAGCAGTGGCTGTACGTGATCAACGGGCGGGCCACGGCGGACGTCTTCAGCCTGCGCGACAAGAGCCTGAACGGCCGCTACACCCTGCTCGACGATGGCAACGCCGCCATCACTGCCAGCGGTCAGCTGGTCGGTGGCATTTCGCTGATCCTCGGCGACTCCAAGGGCGGCCTGAGCCAGTGGTTCATGGCCCGTGACCCGGATGGCGAGTCGCGCCTGAAGCTGATCCGCAGCTTCCAGCTCGGCAAGGCGCCGATCGTGCAGATCGATGCCGAAGAGCGGCGCAAGGGCTTCATCGCCCTGGACAGCGACGGCAAGCTCGGCGTGTTCCATAGCACCGCGCACCGCACCTTGCTGGTGGAGCCGGTGGCCGAGGGCGCCGGGCTGCTGGCGCTGTCGCCGCGGGCCAACCGCATCATGATCGAGCAAGGGGGCAAACTGCTGCCGCTGAGCCTGCGCAACCCGCACCCGGAGGTCTCCTTCAGCGCGCTGTGGGGCAAGGTGTGGTACGAGAACTACGACGCGCCGAAATACGTCTGGCAGTCCACGGCTTCCAACACCGACTTCGAGCCCAAGCTGAGCCTGTCGCCGCTGACCTTCGGCACGCTCAAGGCGGCGTTCTACGCGATGATCCTGGCCGCGCCGCTGGCCATCGCCGCTGCCATCTACACCGCCTACTTCATGGCGCCGGGCATGCGCCGCAAGGTCAAGCCGGTGATCGAGCTGATGGAGGCGATGCCGACGGTGATTCTCGGCTTCTTCGCCGGCCTGTTCCTGGCCCCGTATCTGGAAGGCCATCTGCCGGGCGTATTCAGCCTGTTGCTGATCCTGCCCATCGGCATCCTGGTCACCGGCTTCGCCTGGAGTCGCCTGCCCGAATCGATCCGCCTGCGCGTGCCGGACGGCTGGGAGGCGGCGATTCTGATCCCGGTGATCCTGGCGATCGGCTGGCTCGCACTGCACCTGAGCCCGGCGGTGGAAAGCGCCTTCTTCGGCGGCGACATGCGCCTGTGGATCCGCGAGGAGCTCAAGCTCAACTACGACCAGCGCAACGCCCTGGTGGTGGGGATCGCCATGGGCTTCGCCGTCATCCCCAACATCTACTCCATTGCCGAGGACGCTGTGTTCAGCGTGCCGCGCAGCCTCACCCTGGGCTCGCTGGCCCTGGGCGCGACACCTTGGCAAACGCTGACCCGCGTGGTCATCCTGACCGCCAGCCCAGGCATTTTCTCGGCGCTGATGATCGGCATGGGCCGGGCAGTGGGCGAGACCATGATCGTGCTGATGGCCACCGGCAACACCCCGGTGATGGAGCTGAACCTGTTCGACGGCATGCGCACCCTGGCCGCCAACGTGGCGGTGGAAATGCCCGAATCGGAAGTCGGTGGCAGCCACTACCGTGTGCTGTTCCTCGCCGCCCTCGTGCTGCTGCTGTTCACGTTCGTGATGAACACCTTGGCCGAGCTGATTCGCCAGCGTCTGCGCAAGAAATACTCGTCGCTTTGATAGAAAGGTAGAGATCCGTGAAACAGGATTCCCTCAAAGGCTGGTTCAAGAGCGGTGCGCCCGGCGTATGGATCAGCGGTGGCGCGGTGGCCATGGCGGTGATCATGACCCTGGGCCTGCTCGCCGTGATCGCCGTGCGCGGCCTGGGCCACTTCTGGCCGGCCGATCTGATCCAGGCCACCTACAAGGTGCCCGGGCAGGCCGACGTGGTGATCGTCGGCGAAGTGGTGCAGAAGGAAGAAGTCCCTCGCGTGCGCCTGAAGGATGCCGGCTTGCCGGTGCCCGAGAATGGCCCGGAGTTCATGACCCGCGAGCTGGTCAAGGTGGGTAACCGCGACCTCAACGGCAGCGACTTCACCTGGCTGGTCGGCGACTGGCTGGTGGACCAACGCCGGCCGACCGACCTGATGGCCCTGGAGCGCCGCGAGTGGGGCAACTTCTATGGCTACCTGGTGAGCGTCAAGGAGCAGGGCCGTGTGGTCGCTTCCGGCCCCAGCGCCTGGAACGAACTGCAGGCGCGACTCAAGCGCGCCGACGCGTTCAACGACCAGCTTGTCAGCCTGGAAAAGGACATCGGGTCGATCAACCATGGACTGGAACGCCTGCGCCTGCACAGCCGCAAGCTGGAATTGCAGGGCAAGCTGGACGCGGCAGCCCAGGCCGATATCGAGGCCGAGCGCGCCGAGCTGACCAGTCGTTACAAGACCATCGAAGAGCGCCTGACCGAGCTGCACCAGGCCTTCGCCCGTGACAGCCTGGTGGCTCGCGACGGCAGCGGCCGACAGGTCGAGATCAACTTGAGCAAGGTGGTGCATGCCATCCAGCCCAACAACATGTCGACCCTGGCCAAGCTGGGTGCTTATTTCAGCAAGGTCTGGGAATTCCTCAGCGACGACCCGCGTGAGGCCAACACCGAAGGGGGGATCTTCCCGGCCATCTTCGGCACGGTGATGATGACCTTGATCATGGCGGTGATCGTCACGCCATTTGGCGTGCTGGCGGCCGTTTACTTGCGCGAGTATGCCCGGCAGGGGCCGGTCACTCGCCTGATCCGTATCGCTGTGAACAACCTGGCAGGGGTGCCGGCGATCGTCTATGGCGTGTTTGGCCTGGGCTTCTTCGTCTACGTGCTCGGTGGCTCCATCGACCGCCTGTTCTTTCCCGAATCGCTGCCGGCGCCGACCCTGGGCACGCCGGGCCTGCTGTGGGCCTCGCTGACGCTGGCGCTGCTGGCCGTGCCGGTGGTGATCGTCGCCACCGAAGAGGGGCTGGCGCGCATTCCACGTACCGTGCGCGAAGGTTCGTTGGCACTCGGTGCGACCAAGGCCGAGACCTTGTGGAAGATCGTGCTGCCGATGGCCAGCCCGGCGATGATGACCGGCATGATCCTCGCCGTGGCCCGCGCCGCCGGCGAAGTGGCGCCGCTGATGCTGGTGGGTGTGGTGAAGCTGGCGCCGTCGCTGCCGGTGGATGGCAACTACCCTTACCTGCACCTGGACCAGAAGATCATGCACCTGGGCTTCCATATCTACGATGTCGGCTTCCAGAGCCCCAACGTCGAGGCGGCGCGGCCGCTGGTCTATGCCACCGCCCTGTTGCTGGTGCTGGTCATCGCGACCCTCAACCTGTCGGCGGTATGGATCCGCAACCACCTGCGCGAGAAATACAAGGCACTCGACAGCTGATCCCGCCCGCAAGCGGCAAGCCGATTCGACGCAGGCCCCTATTTGCAGCGTGCAGCTCAACGCTCGCCGCTAAAAAACCGGAGTACGACCATGCAACACGATACTCATAACCACGGCATCGACATGTCGGCGCTGGGGCGCAACAAGCAGAGCCTGCGCCTGGCCGAAGAAACCGTGGCCATCGAAGTGCCGGGTCTGTCGCTGTTCTACGGTGACAAACAGGCGCTGTTCGATGTGCAGATGAACATTCCCAAGCAGCGTGTCACTGCCTTCATCGGCCCGTCCGGTTGCGGCAAGTCGACCCTGCTGCGCACCTTCAACCGCATGAACGACCTGGTGGACGGTTGCCGCGTCGAAGGCGCCATCAACCTCTACGGCCACAACATCTACCGCAAGGGCGAGGACGTGGCCGAGCTGCGTCGTCGAGTGGGCATGGTGTTCCAGAAGCCCAACCCGTTCCCCAAGACCATCTACGAGAACGTGGTCTACGGCCTGCGCATCCAGGGCATCAACAAGAAGCGCGTGCTGGACGAAGCGGTGGAGTGGGCGCTCAGGGGTGCGGCGCTGTGGGATGAGGTCAAGGACCGCCTGCACGAGTCGGCGCTGGGCCTGTCCGGTGGTCAGCAGCAGCGTCTGGTGATCGCCCGGACCATCGCCGTGGAGCCGGAAGTGCTGTTGCTCGACGAACCCTGCTCGGCGCTGGACCCGATCTCCACGCTGAAGGTCGAGGAGCTGATCTACGAGCTCAAGTCCAAGTACACCATCGTCATCGTCACCCACAACATGCAGCAGGCCGCACGGGTTTCGGACTACACCGCGTTCATGTACATGGGCAAGCTGATCGAGTTCGGTGACACCGATACGCTGTTCACCAACCCGGCCAAGAAGCAGACCGAAGACTACATTACCGGCCGCTATGGCTAAGCGCCCTTGGGCGCAGCTGCACGCTTTGAGCTGCAAGCCACAAGTCAAGGCAGCTAGCGCGGCGTCAGGCAACCACAGGAACTACTTGAAGCTTGCAGCCAGCAACTTCGCGGAGCGAACGCATGATCAACAAAGACAGCCTCACCCATCACATTTCCCAGCAGTTCAATGCTGAGCTCGAAGAGGTGCGCAGCCATCTGCTGGCGATGGGCGGCTTGGTCGAGAAGCAGGTCAACGACGCCGTGACTGCGCTGATCGAAGCCGATTCGGGGCTTGCCCAGCAGGTGCGTGAGGTCGATGAACAGATCAACCAGATGGAGCGCAACATCGACGAAGAGTGCGTGCGCATCCTCGCCCGGCGTCAGCCGGCGGCGTCCGACCTGCGTCTGATCATCAGCATCTCCAAGTCGGTGATCGACCTGGAACGCATCGGCGACGAGTCGACGAAGATCGCCCGACGCGCTATTCAATTGTGCGAAGAAGGCGAGTCGCCGCGTGGCTACGTGGAGGTGCGGCACATTGGCGATCAGGTGCGCAACATGGTGCGCGACGCGCTGGACGCCTTCGCTCGCTTCGACGCGGACCTGGCGTTGTCGGTGGCGCAGTACGACAAGACCATCGACCGCGAATACAAGACCGCCCTGCGTGAGCTGGTCACCTACATGATGGAAGATCCACGCTCGATCTCGCGGGTTCTCAGCGTGATCTGGGCACTGCGCTCCTTGGAGCGCATCGGCGACCACGCGCGCAATATCTCGGAATTGGTGATCTACCTGGTGCGCGGTACCGATGTACGCCATATGGGCCTCAAGCGCATGAAAGCCGAGGTTGAAGGCGACCCGTTGGCCGCGCTGGAAAAGGCTAATGTTCCGGGGCAATCTGACGATAAATAGTATTGCCCCCGTGCATCGACGCCCGGCCCAAGCCGGGCGTTTTCGTTGGTGGCAGATGCTGCAGGTACCCGCGAACTGTCTTGAAACGTCCCGGCGTGAACAGTGCTTTGGCAAATTGCCATCATTCGGCGGTAAGCTAGTCGGGATTCAAGAGGAGTATCGATGAGTAAAGTCAATGTGCTGGTCGTGGACGATGCGCCGTTCATCCGCGATCTGGTAAGAAAGTGCCTGCGCAATGCCTTCCCCGGCATGGTCATCGAAGACGCGGTCGATGGCCGTAAAGCTATGGCCATGCTGACCAAGGAACGCTTCGACCTGGTCCTGTGCGACTGGGAGATGCCGGAAATGTCCGGCCTCGAACTGCTAGCCTGGTGCCGCCAGCAGCCTGAGATGAAAGCCATGCAATTCATCATGGTGACCAGCCGTGGCGACAAGGAGAACGTGATCCAGGCCATCCAGGCCGGCGTCTCCGACTTCGTCGGCAAGCCGTTCACCAATGAGCAACTGCTGACCAAGGTGAAAAAGTCGCTGCAGCGCATCGGCAAGCTCGAAGGACTGATGTCGGCGGGACCTGCGCGGGTGAATTCGGCATTCGCCAACGATTCGCTGAGCGCCCTCACCGGCGGCAAGCCTGAGGCGGCCAAGGTCGCGGCAGCGCCGTCCGCCGCGGCCAAACCGCTGATCAATGCGCCGGCCCCGCAGAGCGCCGCTGCTGCTGCCGCAGCACCGAGTGGACGTGGCCAGGGCCAGTTGCGCCTGTCCAGCGGCAACCAACCTTGTGTGATCAAGGCGCTGAGCCTGAAGGAGGCCCTGCTGGTGGTGCGTCGCAGCGCGGTGCTGCCGCAGGTGCTCGAGGGCGCGGTGCTCGATCTGGAGCAGGGCGAGAACGCTGAGGTGGCGCGTCTGAACGGCTACCTGCACGCCGTCGCCGCGCTCGAGCCCAAGCCCGAGAGCGACTGGTTGCAGTTGACGTTCAAGTTCGTCGATCAAGATGCACAGAAGCTCGACTACCTGTCGCGGCTGATCGCTCGCGGCACTGCGCAGAAGCACTTCATTCCCGGCGCCTGATCCGTCCGGCTGCTCGCGATCGTTTGCCGCTCCCCTACAGGAGCGGTGTTTCAGTCCAGTTTGACCACTTTGGACAGCACGATCTTCGGGCCTTTCATCTTCTTGATGATGATCCGCAGGCCCTCGACTTCCAGCACTTCCTCTTCCTCAGGCACGCGCTTGAGCGATTCGTAGACCAATCCGGCGAGGGTCTCGGCCTCGATATGATCGAGGTCGACGCCCAGCAGGCGTTCGACCTTGAACAATGGCGTGTCGCCACGCACCAGCAGCTTGCCCGGTTGGTAGGCGAGGATGCCGCGCTCGGCCTTGCGGTGTTCGTCCTGGATATCGCCGACCAGCACTTCCAGCACGTCTTCCATGGTCAGGTAGCCGATCACCTTGCCATCGGCTTCCTCGACCAGCACGAAGTGCGCGCCGCCCTTGCGGAACTGCTCCAGCAACTGCGACAGCGGCATGTGCCGCGAGACGCGTTCCAGAGGGCGTGCCAGCTCTTCCAGGTCGATGCGCTCGGGCAGGTGGTCGAGCTCGGCCAACTCCAGCAGCAGGTCCTTGATGTGCAGCAGCCCGGTGAATTCCTCGCGCTCGGCGTCGTACACCGGGTAGCGGCTGAACTTGTGGCGTCGCAGCATCGCCAGGATGGTCTTGAGCGGCGCCTTGGCGTCGATTACCACCATGTCTTCGCGCGAGTTGGCCCAGTCGACCACCTCCAGTTCGCCCATTTCCACCGCCGAAGCGAGCACGCGCATGCCTTGGTCGCTCGGATCCTGGCCACGGCTGGAGTGCAGGATCAGCTTCAGTTCCTCGCGGCTGTAGTGGTGCTCGTGGTGCGGCCCGGGCTCGCCCTGGCCGGCGATGCGCAAGATGGTGTTGGCGCTGGCGTTGAGCAGGTAGATGGCCGGGTACATCAGCCAGTAGAACAGGTACAGCGGTACCGCCGTCCACAGCGACAGCAGTTCAGGCTTGCGGATCGCCCAGGACTTGGGCGCCAGCTCGCCGACCACGATGTGCAGGTAGGAGATGACGAAGAAGGCGATGAAGAACGACACGCCCTTGATCAGCTCCGGGCTGTCGACGCCCAGGTAGGCCAGCAGCGGTTCGAGCAGGTGGGCGAACGCCGGCTCACCGACCCAGCCCAGGCCCAGGGAGGCCAGGGTGATACCCAGCTGGCAGGCCGACAGGTAGGCATCGAGTTGATTGTGCACCTTGCGCAGGATGCTGCCGCGCCAGCCGTGCAGTTCGGCGATGGACTCGACGCGGGTCGCGCGCAGCTTGACCATGGCGAACTCGGCAGCAACGAAGAAGCCGTTGAGCACAACCAGGAACAGGGCAAAAAGGATCATGCCGAAATCGGCGAACAGTGACGCGAGGTTGAAACCAGGGGAAGGGTCCATGATGGAGTTTTTACGGGGTCCGTCTTCGATAGGGGGAGAAAAAAAGTGCCAGCTCAAGCTGGCACAGGGGATCCAATGTAGCGGCTGGTGCCGCAAAAGCAAAGGGGACTGATGTCATTGCCAAGCGTCAGCGGCTGGCGCTGACCAATTGTGCCGGGGCGAAGTGACAGGTGAAGGTGCTGCCGTGACCGGGCACGCTGCTGATCTCCAGCTTGCCGCGATGGCGCATCAGCACGTGCTTGACGATCGCCAGGCCCAGGCCGGTGCCACCGGTATTGGACGCGCGGCTGGAGTCGACGCGGTAGAAGCGTTCGGTCAGGCGTGGCAGGTGCTTGGCGTCGATGCCCACGCCAGAGTCCTGCACGCTCAAGTGCGCACCTTGCTCGTCGGCCCACCAGCGAATACGGATGTTGCCGTCTTCTCCGGTGTACTTCACGGCGTTGAACACCAGGTTGGAGAAGGCGCTGCGCAGCTCCGATTCGCTGCCCTTCAGGCGCACCCCGGGCGCCGCCTCCAAGGTAATGTGCTGACGCTTGGGGCCTGACAGCGCCTGGGCGTCGCCCTTGATCGACTGCAACAGCGTGTCCACGGCCACCGGCTGGTTGTCGGAGGGGTAGTCGGTGGCTTCGAGCTTGGCCAGCAGCAGCAGGTCGTTGAGCAACGTCTGCATGCGCGAGCCTTGCTGGCTCATCTGCTGCAGGGCGCGGGCCCAGCGCGGATTCACATCCTCGACGTTGTCCAGCAGGGTCTCCAGGTAGCCGGTGATCACAGTCAGGGGGGTACGTAGCTCGTGGGAAACGTTGGCGACGAAATCCTTGCGCATCTGTTCGAGCAGATGGATACGGGTGACGTCGCGCACCAGCATCAGGTGCTCGTTGTTGCCATAGCGGGTGATGTTCAGTTGCACGCGCAGACGGTCGTTGATGGGCGAGGGGATTTCCAGCGGTTCGACGTAGTTTTCCGCTTCGAAGTATTCCTTGAAGCGTGGATGGCGGACCAGGTTGGTCACCGGTTGTCCGCCGTCCTGAGGGGTCTTGAAGCCGAGCAGGGTCTCGGCGGCGCGGTTCCACCACTCCAGGTTGCCGTCGCTGTCGAGCATGATCACCGCATCGCGCAGGGCCGCGGTGGACTCCTGCACCCGGTCGATCACCGCTTGCAGGCGGCCGCGCACGCGCTGATCGCGGCGTTGCAGGTGATAGATGCTGTCGAACACTTCGCCCCACAGCCCGTAGCCGTCGGGCGGTGCCTCGTCGGGTTGATGGTTGCGCAGCCAGTCGTGCAGGCGCAGCAGTTGCTTGAGGGTCCAGCCCAGGTACAGCGCCAGGCCGATGGCCAGGCTCCAGCCGTACTCGCCGCTGGCCAGGCCACCGACCAGGCAGACGGTGATCAGCAACAGCAGATGACGAATCAGGGTCGCATGCCAGTTCTGGTTCAATTAGGGGATCCTTCGGATCCAGCGGCTAGTTGCGAGCGGCGAGCTGCAAGTAGAGGCGGATCGGTGGTGCATTCACGTCCATTTATGGGCTTGGCGCTTCGCTTTTCAGCTCTTGGTGGAGAAGCGGTAGCCGGTGCCGCGTACGGTTTGTACCAGATTTTCGTAGGCTTCACCCAGCGCCTTGCGCAGGCGACGGATGTGCACGTCGACGGTCCGCTCTTCCACATAGACATTCCCGCCCCAGACCTGATCGAGCAGTTGGCCACGGGTGTAGGCGCGTTCCTGGTGGGTCATGAAGAATTGCAGCAGACGGTATTCGGTCGGGCCCATTTCGGCGGGTTTGCCGTCGATGGTCACGCGGTGGCTGATCGGGTCGAGCAGCAGGCCGCCGACTTCGATGGGCGCCTCGCTGTCGCTCGGGCCGGTGCGGCGCAGCACGGCTTTCAGGCGGGCCACCAGTTCGCGGGGCGAGAAGGGTTTGGTGATGTAGTCGTCGGCACCGACTTCCAGGCCCTGGATCTTGTTATCCTCTTCGCCTTTGGCGGTGAGCATGATGATCGGGATATCGCCCGTGAGTTCGTCGCGCTTGAGGCGGCGCGCCAGCTCGATGCCGGAGGTGCCGGGCAGCATCCAGTCGAGCAGGATCAGGTCCGGCTTGCGGTCGACGATGATGGCATGGGCCTGCTGGGAGTTCTCCGCTTCGAGGCAGTCGTAGCCGGCCATTTCCAACGCAACGGCGATCATCTCGCGAATAGGCGCTTCGTCGTCGACGATCAGAATGTTCCTGCCAACCATGCTCAAACCTCTCCCATCTATGGTGTCTTGGCCCGCATTAGATAACGGAATTATTGCAGCTGTGTGACAGGGCGTTGGCCATTCTGGCGACATTGCATGAACGGAGGGGCCTCGCGGCGTGGCGGCGGCACCACTGAAAATCCGGTGCGGGAGGGGATGGAATACGGCTTGTGGGGCGGCAGCCCACTGGCGATTGCGGCGCAGGCCGGGACCTGCGCCGGTGAACGGCAGGCGTTCAGCGCAGTGCGTAATCCAGCACCACGCCGATGAAGATCAACAGCCCCGCCCAGTGATTGTGCAGAAACGCCTTGAAGCAGGCATCGCGCTGCCGTGTGCGGGTCGACCAGAACTCCCAGGCGAAACAGGCCAGCGCCGCCAGCAGCCCCAGGTGGAACCACCCTCCGAGCGCGAAGCGGCTGCCGGCCAGCAGCAGACAGCCCAGTGACAACACCTGCAGCGTGAGGATGATCACCCGGTCGGCGTCACCGAACAGGATCGCGGTGGACTTCACGCCGATCTTCAGGTCGTCGTCGCGATCGACCATGGCGTAATAGGTGTCGAACGCCACCGTCCACAGCAGGTTGGCGATGTACAGCAACCAGGCGGCGGCAGGCACCTCGACGCCGGCCGCCGTGAAGGCCATGGGAATGCCCCAGGAATACGCCGCACCCAGCACCACCTGCGGGTAGTAGGTGTAGCGCTTCATGAACGGGTAGCAGAAGGCCAGCGCTGCGCCACCGAAGGACAGCCACACGGTGCTGGCGTTGGTGCACAGCACCAGCAGGAAACTGATACCGGTCAGCACGGCGAACAGCAGGACCGCTTCGCGCGGTTTCACCCGACCGCTGGCCAGAGGGCGATCGGCAGTGCGTTTGACGTGACCGTCCACCTTGCGGTCGGCGAAATCGTTGATCGCGCAGCCCGCCGCTCGCATCAGCGCTACGCCCAGGCCGAAGATCAGCACATTGGCCAGCGTCGGTGAGCCGTTGCCAGCGATCCACACCGCCGACAGCGTGGGCCACAGCAGCAGGTAGATGCCGATGGGGCGATCCAGGCGACTGAGCTGCACGAAGTCCCAGGCCCGGGGATGCAGGCGGTTCAGCGATTTGAGCAGGTTCAGGTACATCAGGACGACACCTCTTGCTCAGCCTGCCACAGTGCCGGCAGGAAGACCTCGGCGACCAGCAGGTCGAGGCCGTCGCGAGAGAAGCGCGAGCGTCGCCCCCACAGCCCGGCGCTGGCGCTGGGCGCGGGCAGCCAGGCTTCGGGATAGCGGCACACTTCGATGGGCTGGCGAACGAACGCCTGGTCGCAGAACAGCAGCTCGCCCAGCGAGCGGCTGCCCAGCGTTTCCAGATCCAGGCCACCACGCTCCAGCGCTGCACGGCTGGCGACGCTGCGGGCGAACACCCAGGGCTGATCGTGGCCGCGCAGGAACACCTCGCGGACCCAACCCTGGGCGCCGGGCTCCAGGCTCAGTGCCTGGCATTCGTCGGCACGCAACGGCTGCCAGCCTTCGCTCAGGGGCGTCACGCAGAAGTGATCATCGGACAGGTGTGTCAGGCGGCGGGTCAGGGAGCCCTCGTCGAACAACCAGTCGCGGGTGCGCGGGTCGAGCTCGCTCGCCAGCTGTGAATACGCCAGCCACGCGACAGCGGCTGCTTGCGGGGATTCGTACGGCACGTCGGTATGCTTGCTACATCCAGAGAGGCGGCGAGCTTAGCATGATTGCCCGGTAGGCTTGCATCCTGCCCGCCGGGCCAGTAAAAAGCCCCCATGAATTGCGCGGTGAGTGCAGTGCGGGCCTGCCCGCGCAGCCGTCACCCGACGCAACACGACGCCTGACCGAGGATCACCAATGAAGAAGTGGCAATGCATCGTCTGTGGCCTGATCTATGACGAAGCCGAGGGCTGGCCTGACGACGGCATCGCGCCCGGCACCCGTTGGGAAGACGTGCCAGACGACTGGCTGTGCCCGGACTGCGGCGTAGGCAAGAGCGACTTCGAAATGATCGCCATCGGCTGATCGAAGACCCTTTCAGAGAGGAACCCCGACATGACGTCACCTGTAGTGATCATCGGCACCGGCCTTGCGGGCTACAACCTGGCCCGAGAGTTTCGCAAGCTCGACAGCGAAACGCCGCTGCTGCTGATCACCGCCGACGACGGGCGTTCCTATTCCAAGCCGATGCTGTCCACCGGCTTCGCCAAGCAAAAAGGCGCCGACGAGCTGTGCATGGCAGAGCCCGGCGCGATGGCCGAGCAGCTCAACGCCGAGATCCGCACCCATACGCGTATCAGCGGTATCGACCCCGGCCACAAGCGCCTGTGGATCGGCGAGGAGGCTGTGGCCTATCGCGACCTGGTGCTGGCCTGGGGCGCACAGACGGTACAGGTACCGGTAGAAGGCGATGGTGGGCAGCACATTTTTCCGATCAACGACCTGGAGGATTACGCCCGCTTTCGCGCCGAGGCTGTCGGCAAGCGGCGCGTCCTGGTGCTCGGCGCGGGGCTGATTGGCTGTGAGTTTGCCAACGACCTCACCTTGGGTGGCTACCAGTGCGAGGTGGTCGCGCCGTGCGAGCAACTGATGCCGACGCTGCTGCACCCCGCTGCCGCGCATGCAGTGCAGTCTGGCCTGGAGCAGTTGGGCGTGCGCTTTCATCTCGGACCGGTGCTGACGCGACTGCAGTGTGTCGACGAGGGTTTGCAGGCGCAACTGTCCGATGGCAGCATGATTGCCTGCGACCTGGTGGTATCCGCCGTGGGCCTGCGGCCTCGCACCGATCTGGCGGCGGCGGCTGGGCTGCTGGTCAATCGAGGCGTGGTTGTGGATCGCCAGTTACGCACATCCCACGCCAACATCTTTGCCCTGGGCGACTGCGCCGAGGTCGACGGTCTCAACCTGCTCTACGTCATGCCCTTGATGACCTGCGCCCGCGCCTTGGCGCAGACGCTTGCCGGCAATCCCATGGGCGTGACTTACGGGCCGATGCCGGTGACGGTGAAGACGCCAGCATGCCCGCTGGTAGTTTCGCCCCCGCCACTGGGGCGAGAGGGGACTTGGCGTATCGAAGGGCAGGGCAACGACCTGAGAGTGCTGTGCCACAGCGCTGAAGGCGAGCTGCTCGGCTATGCGCTCACGGGCACGGCGGTCATGGAAAAACTGGCCTTGAATCGACAGTTGCCACCGCTGTTGGCGTGAATGGCGTCCGGAGTGTCCTTTGCGTCGTGTTCTAGACGCGACAATGGCCGCGCAGATACTGGCGCGCCCCCGGCCTGCATGCCATTCTCACTGGCGTCTGCCGCAGACTAGAGCCTGTGGCGCCTTGGGCGCTGCATTCGCAGGCAGTACGGCATAACAACAAAAAATCCCGTCTAAGAGGCTTCACTATGCGTAAACCAGAACTCGCCGCCGTCATCGCTGAAAAGACCGACTTGACCAAGGACAAGGCCAATCAGGTCCTGAACGCGATTCTCGACAGCATCACTGGCGCGCTCGACAAAGATACCGTCACGTTGGTTGGTTTCGGTACCTTCGAAAAACGTCATCGTGGTGCGCGCACTGGCAAGAACCCGCAGACTGGACAACCGGTCAAGATCAAGGCCAGCAATACCGTGGCGTTCAAACCGGGTAAGAACCTGCGTGACACCGTCATGACCTCCGGCAAGCCGGCTAAACCGGCGAAGAAAGCCAAGTAACCGACAGACATTCCAGTGTCATCCAGACGGGCGCCTATGGGCGCCCGTCGTATTTGGCACAAACACCCCTGTGCGCACTGGCGTAATCGGTTCGATAAAAAGCTAGAATCCGCGCTTCGGTCACTTTTCCATCGAGGCACCCTGATGAAGTTTCGCTTTCTGCTCTGGGCCATGGGGCTGCTGATGGCCCGGGCCAGCCGCAACAATCCGGCGTTTCAGCAACAGCTTCGCGGCAAGGACCTGGTGTTCCAGATGCAGACGCTGGACGGCAAGGTGGCGCGGCACTTCAAGGTCAGTGGCGAGCGCATCAGCAGCAAGGGCGGCCTGCATCCTGATCCCGCTTTCGCCATCGCCTTCAAGGATGCGGCGTTCGGCTTCGCCACCTTGCAGGCGAGCAACAAGCAACTGGCCTTCATGCAGGGCATTCAGGACAAGAGCATCCAGATCAAGGGCAACCCGGCCCTGGTGATCTGGTTCCAGGGCCTGATGAAGTACCTCAAGCCGCGCAAGAAGGCGTGAGGCGGTCGCGCACGGTCAGTGCGGGGTGTGGAATTGCGAGGCCAGTTCGCGCAGCAGTGCCTCGGCCTCCAGCACCTTGCTGACCACCTCTTCGGCCTTGTTGCGTGTCAGCCCCAGGCGTTCGAGCAGCGCCTCGGGAATCTCCTCCTGTGGCCCCGCGCCGATGCCCCGCGAGCGCAGCAGCGAAGTGGCCAGGCACACCAGGTTGGGATAGGCCGAATATTCCCCTTCATAGCTTGGATCGTGCTGGAAGCGCAGCGCCGTGGACAGCTCGTCCGGCATGTCCCACAGCTTCATCAGCCAGGCACCGATCTGCTCGCGGCTGATGCCCAGCAGGTGCTGTTCGACGTAGCTGTGATAGAGGTGCGGGTTGACCTCCAGATGGCGACAAATCAGCGAGAAGTGCGGTGGGAACACGTGGGCCAGCAGCAGGTAACCGAAGTTGTGCAGCAGCCCGGCCAGGTAGGTAAGCCCCGCCTCTGGACGCTCGGTACGTGGCATCGCGCGGGTCAGGCCTTCGATCACCGCAGCGGTGTAGATCGATTGCTGCCAATATGGGGTGGCCTGCTGCGGATTGTCCTTGGGCAGGCTCAGGGTTTTGCCCAAGGCCAGACCCAACGCCAGGTTGATCACCAGATCGAAGCCCAGCACCCGCACGATGGCATCTTCCACCGAGCGGATCTTGCCCGGTGAAGCGTAGTAGGGCGAGGCGGCCCAACTGACCACCTGAGCGGCCAGCGCCGGATCGGTTTCCACCACGCCAGTGATGTCGTCGAGGCTGGCATTGGGGTCGACGCGCAGCTTGATGATCTTCTGCGCGGTGTCGGCCAGCGGCGGAATCTCGATGGTCTGTTCGAGGCGTTGCTGGATGCGTCGGGCGGTGAAGGCCTGAACCGCATGGGAAATCTCGCGGGTGTCGTCGTGCGGACGGTCGAGGTTGCGGCGGATGCCCTCGACTTCCACACCGAAGCTGCCGGCACTGGCCTTGCTCAGCATGCGCTTGAAATCGTCTCGGGCAATTTCCAGCAGCAGACCGGTTTCTCCCGACTGGATCAGCAGCGCATCGGCGCTCAATAGCCGCTCATCGTACAGACAGGGGGAACTGGTCAGCGCGGGCAGCCCAGGCAGGGCCTTGAGCGAATGCTTGTCGAGCATCTTCCTCAGGCGCTCCACCGGGACCGCGGTCAGCGTGCGGCCGGTGAGCTCTTCGAGACGCTTGAGGTCGAGCAGTTGGCTCTGTGCGAACAGCACCATGAGTGCGCCGACTTCATCGTCCAGCAGGATCGCCTGGACACGCGAACTGGCAGGCAGGTGTGGGTGCTCCGGCACCTCGCGGTAGCCGATGCCAAGTTTTTCCAGCAGCAGCCGGATGACCGGCGGGGCGTGCGGGTGTGCGGTATCCAGGGCCACTTCAGTCATGGTCTGTTTTCCAATGTGTCTTTTTCAAATGCGAAGTATAACCATCCTGCGCCCCAAGCTGGGGCGCGAATGGGACCAAGGTCACACTTGGCCGTACTGTTGGCCGTGACGCAACCAGCGGTCGAGCAGTGGGCTGACATGCTCCGGCCAGCGTGACAGCAGGGCCTGCGCCGCATCGCGCACCGCTGGCAACAGATCGGCATCGCGCATCAGGTCGGCCACCTTGAACTGCAACAGACCCGTCTGCCGGGTGCCGAGCATTTCTCCAGGCCCCCGCAGTTCCAGGTCCTTTTCCGCGATGACGAAGCCGTCGTTGGTTTCGCGCATGATGCCCAGGCGTTCGCGACCGATCTGCGACAGCGGCGGATGATAGAGCAGTACGCAGTGGCTGGCTGCGCTGCCCCGGCCAACCCGGCCGCGTAGCTGGTGAAGCTGAGCCAGCCCCAGGCGCTCGGGGTTCTCGATGATCATCAAGCTGGCGTTGGGCACGTCGACGCCCACTTCGATCACCGTGGTGGCGACCAGCAATTGCAGCCCGCCCGCCTTGAACTCGGCCATGACCGCAGCTTTCTCGGCAGGCTTCATGCGTCCGTGGATCAAGCCCACGCGCAGCTCGCCCAATGCGCTGCCCAACTCCTCGAAGGTGCTTTCGGCCGCCTGGCAGGTCAGCTCTTCGGATTCTTCGATCAGCGTGCACACCCAGTACGCCTGGCGACCCTCGGCGCAGGCAGCGCGCACGCGCTCGACCACCTCGAATCGACGGCTGTCGGCTACCAGCACCGTATTGACCGGCGTTCGCCCGGGAGGGAGCTCATCGAGAATGGAGGTGTCCAGGTCGGCGTAGGCGCTCATGGCCAGGGTGCGCGGGATGGGGGTGGCGGTCATGATCAACTGGTGCGGACAGAGCAGACCATTCACGCCTTTCTTGCGCAGGGCCAGGCGCTGCTGCACGCCGAAGCGGTGCTGTTCATCGATGATCGCCAGGGCCAGGTTGCGAAAGACCACTTCCTCTTGGAACAGCGCGTGGGTGCCGACCACCATCGGTGCGCCGCCGGCGATCTGTTCGAGCGCGCTGGCGCGGGCCTTGCCCTTGAGCTTGCCGGCCAGCCAGGCGACCTCGATGCCCAGCGGTTCGAGCCAACGCTTGAACGTGAGGTAATGCTGCTCGGCGAGAATCTCCGTAGGCGCCATGAGCGCAACCTGGTAACCCGCCTCCAGCGCCTGCAGGGCGGCGAGCGCAGCGACGACCGTCTTGCCGGCGCCGACATCGCCCTGGACCAGGCGCATCATCGGCTCAGGCTGGCTGAGGTCGTAGGCGATCTCGTTGCCGACACGCTGTTGTGCACCGGTGGGGGCGAAGCCGAGATTGGCCAGGTAGCGCTCGGGCAGGCGGCTGGCCTTGGGCAGCGCCGGTGCCCGCAAAGCTCGCAGGCTTTCGCGCAGGCGCTGCTGGGAAAGCTGATGGGTCAGCAACTCCTCGAAGGCAAGCCGGTGCTGAGCCCAGTGCTGGCCTTCGGCGAGCTCGTCGAGGTCGGCGTCGGCAGGTGGGTTGTGCAGGTAGCGGATCGCATCGTCCAACGGCGCCAGGTGATAGTCGCGGGCCAGCTCGTCAGGCAGCCAGTCGGGCAGGCTGCGTGGCCCGAGCTTGCTCAGGCTGAGTTGGCAGAGCTGACGCAGACGCTGCTGCGTCAGGCCTTCGGTGGTCGGGTAGATCGGCGTGAGGGTCTGCTCGACCGGAGGCGGCGGCTCGTCGCCGTTGAGCGCCCGATATTCGGGATGGTAGATCTCCAGGCCCGAGGCGCCGGGGCGGGCCTCACCGTAACAGCGCAGGTGGGTGCCGCGTTTGAGGCCCTCCTTCTGCGCATTGCTGAAATGATAGAAGCGCAGGCTCAGCACGCCGGTGCCGTCGCCCAGGCGCACGACCAGACTGCGGCGCTTGCCCATGGTCACATCGGCGCCGCTGACCACACCTTCGATCACCGCGTCCTGGCCAGGACGCAGCGCGCCGATGGGCACCACGCGGGTGCGGTCCTGATAACGCAGGGGCAGATGGAACAGCAGATCCTGCAGGTTCTCCAGCCCGACCTTGGCGAGCTTTTCCGCCATGGCCTCGCCGACGCCCTTGAGCTCGGTGACCGGAACCTTCGACAGCTCGGTCATGGGATCAGGCCGGCTGTTGCGTGGGCGTCTTGGCCACCGAGCACAGGCGGATCGAGTCGGCGAGGATCTCGATGGCCTTGGGCCGTGGGAAGCTGGCACGCCAGGCGATGGCCACGGTGCGGAACGGCGCCGGGGCGGTGAGCGGGCGTACTTCGATCACACCGGGTGCATAGTGGTGACTGTGCACGGCAGACAGCGGCAGGATGGAGACGCCCAGGCCGGAGGCGACCATGTGACGGATGGTTTCCAGCGAGCTGGACTCCACCGTGGTGTGCTTGGAGGCATCCGCACCCTTGTTCAGGGTCGGGCAGGCTTCGAGCACCTGGTCGCGGAAGCAGTGACCTTCACCGAGCAGCAGCAGGCTCTTGTCGTTGAGCAGAGCGGTGTCGATGGTCTTCTTCGCGGTCCATGGGTGATCGGCCGGCATCAGCGCGCAGAACGGCTCGTCGTACAGCGGCAGGGTCAGCACGTCGGCCTCGTTGAACGGCAAGGCGATGATCACTGCATCCAGCTCGCCGTTGCGCAGCTTCTCGCGCAGCACGTGGGTGAAGTTTTCCTCGATGTACAGCGGCATCTGCGGCGCGACCCGGTGCAGCTGTGGAATGAGGTGGGGGAACAGGTAGGGGCCGACGGTATAGATGGCGCCGACCTTCAGCGGGGCGGTGAGCTGGTTCTTGCCGGCCTGGGCCAGTTCGCGGATGCCCTGGGCCTGCTCCAGCACCTTCTGCGCCTGGGCGACGATGCTTTCGCCGACAGGCGTGAGGCGCACCGCACTCTTGCTGCGCTCGAAGATCAGCACCCCCAGCTCGTCCTCGAGCTTCTTCACACCGACCGACAGGGTAGGCTGGCTGACGTGGCAACGCTCAGCCGCGTGGCCGAAGTGTTGCTCCTGGGCGAGTGTGACGATGTAGCGGAGTTCTGTGAGGGTCATAACGTGCGTCCATGAAGTTGCGGCCCCAGCATAGCGGGTGCAATCGATAGACGCACGTTATCAGACTTGCGGCTGTGTGACAGATTCAATGTGTCAGCGCTTGTCCAGCGAGAAGACAAAGGGTGCGACCACTTCGATCTGACCGTTGTTCAGCAGCTCCGGCGGCGGCTTCGGCACCGTGCCCGCGCGGCGGATCATGTCCATGGTCGCTCGGTCCAGCGAAGCGCTGCCTGAACCTGCTGCCATCGAGTAGGACAGAATCTTGCCGTCGGCATCGACCACGAAACGCAGCCGGTTGATGCCTTGCAGGCCGCGACGGCGCGCGTCCTCCGGGTACTTCTTGTACTTGGCCAGATGGCGCAGCAGGTCACTCTGCCAGTTCGGCAGGGCATTGCTGTTGGACGCGATACTTGGCTGCGGTGCGGCCGACTTCTGCGGTGGCGCATTGCTGGGCGGCGTATCGGCGACCTGCTCCTTGGCGGGAGGCTCGTCCTTCGGCGGCTCGGGCTTCTTCTCAGGTTTGGGCGGCTGCGGCTTGACCTTCGGCTTGGGCGGCTTGTTGATGGCGATCTTCGGCTTCGGCGCCTCGGCGACCTTCGGCAGCGGCGGCTCTTCGACCGGCGCCGGCGGCGGCGGGGCGACTTTCGGTGGCGGCGGCGGTGCCGGCTCCGGCAAAGGCGCCAATTCGACCATCATCGCTGCCGGAGGCAGTTCGATGGCCTGGGGCACCGTCCAATTGAGCATGAGCAGCACGGCGATCGCGTGCACACCCAGCACGACCGCCAGGCCTACACCGTAGCGCGCCAGGTTGGAGCGCGTCTTTGTCATTTCTTCGCTGCCGTCTCGAGTCCGACCAGACCGACCTTGAGATAGCCGGCCGCACGCATGGTGTTCATCACTTCCATCAGGTCGCCGTAGTCGACCCCCTTGTCAGCCTGGAAGAAGATGGTGGTTTCCTTGTCACCCTTGGTCTTGCCGTCGAGCATCGCGCCAAGCTGATCGGGTGTGGCCACCGGGTCATCGCCGACATACAGCTTCTTGTCGGCCTTGACGCTGACGAACACCGGCTTCTCCGGCCTCGGCGCCGGTTTGGCGGTGGAGGCGGGCAGATCGACCTTGATGTCGACCGTCGCCAAAGGCGCGGCAACCATGAAGATGATCAGCAGTACCAGCATCACGTCGATGAACGGGGTGACGTTGATTTCGTGGTTTTCGGCGAGGTCGTCGCCACCTTCGTTGAGATGCAGGCCCATGGCTTACCCCACTTTCACCATGTGCGGGGCGGCGCGATCGCCAGCCTGGTGGTCGAGGTCGCGGCTGACCAGCAGCAGGACCTGCGCCGAAGCATCGGACACCTGCGCCTTGTAGCCGGCGATGGAGCGGGCGAAGACGTTGTAGATGACCACCGCCGGGATGGCGGCGACCAGACCCAGTGCCGTCGCCAGCAGGGCCTCGGCGATACCCGGTGCGACCACGGCCAGGTTGGTGGTCTGGGTCTTGGCGATGCCGATGAAGCTGTTCATGATGCCCCATACGGTACCGAACAGACCGACGAACGGTGCGGTGGAGCCGATGGTCGCCAGTACGCCGGTGCCGCTGCTCATGGCGCGGCCGCTGGCGGCCACCAGGCGTTCCAGACGGAAGCTGACGCGTTCTTTGATGCCTTCCTTCTCGCGGCTGTTGGCCGACAGGCGCATTTCCTCGAGGGCGTCATGCACCAGGGTATGGGCCAGGGTGCCTTCCTTGTTGGCGACCGTGCTGGCCTCCTTGAGGCTGGCGGACTTCTTCAGCACGGCGATTTCGCCACGCAGACGGCGCTTGGCGCCCAGCAGCTCGAAGCCTTTGGCGATCCAGATGGTCCAGGTGATGATGGAGGCGATGGCCAAGCCGATCATCACGGCCTTGACCACCACGTCGGCGTTCTTGTACATGCCCCAGGGCGACAGGTCGTGAGCCATGCCCAGCGAGGTGTCCTCGACCAGCGCCTGAGTGCTGTCGTCGGCAGGTGCCGGGGCGTCGACGGGTGCGGCGGCGGTGTCTGTCGTCGACGGCTGGGCAGCAGTGGGGGCTGCCGGGGTCGCCGGGGCTGCGGCGGCTGGCGCGGCTGCGCCATTGGCGGCGGGCTCATCAGCCATGGCGGCCGGTGCCAGTACCAGGCTGAGCATCAGCGCGGCGATGGCGCCCCAGGCGCGCGATGTGGTTGGCGAAGCGGAGGGTTGAGTACGAGTCATGCTGGCCGGACCTGATGAAGAAAAGAGGGTGACGTTCTTCACGGCCTCGAGGCAGGCCGAGAATTTTTCAGGGCGCCATTATTGCAACTAATTCTTGTTAACAAAAGCAATACAGTAACTTTTTTTATATGTTCCATAGCCGCTGATCGTCAGAAGGGGCTAGCCTGAGGCTTTGGAATTGGAGTGTGTGATGCCCGATTTATCCGCAATGATCGTAGGCTGCGGCGATGTAGGCGGGCGATTGGCTCGACAGTTGCTCGCGCGTGGCTGGCAGGTGCATGGCCTGCGAAGGTCCGTCGATCAACTGCCCAATGGCGTGCTGCCGGTGGCGGCGGACCTCGCCCAGGTCGAAATGCCAGCGGCTTGGCCCGAGGGCTCTTTCGATTACCTGGTCTACTGCGTGGCAGCCAGTCAGCACGACGAGCCCGGTTATCGTGCAGCCTATGTCGAGGGGTTGCGTAACGTGCTGTCGTGGATGGCGCAGCGGGCACAGCGGCCTCGCCGAATCCTCTTCGTCTCCAGCAGCAGCGTCTATGCCCAGAAGGATGGCGCCTGGGTCGATGAGCGTGCGGCTACCGAACCAGAGGCCTATTCCGGTCGAGTCATGCTTGAGGCTGAAAAGCTGGCACTGAACAGTGGCATGCCCGCCAGTGTGGTGCGCCTCACCGGTATCTACGGCCCAGGCCGTGAATGGCTCTTGAGTCAAGTGCGTCAGGGCTACCGGGTGGCCGAAGAGCCGCCGTTGTACGGCAACCGAATCCATGCCGATGATGCCGCAGGTCTGCTGGCGTTTCTTCTGCAGGCCGATGCCGGTGGGCAGGTGCTGCAAGACTGTTATATCGGCGTCGATGACGATCCGGCGCCACTGGCCGACGTGGTCACCTGGTTGCGCCAGTACCTGGGCATCACGCAATGGTCGGACGAGCAGCGCGTGCGTCGTACCGGGAGCAAGCGTTGCAGCAACGCGCGTGCTCGGGCACTGGGCTGGGCGCCGCAGTATCCGAGCTACAAGGAGGGTTACGCCGCGATTCTGCTGGGTCAGGGTTAAGGCGGTGCCGCTTAGTTGCGCTGAAGGACCCATTGGCGCGGGCCAGCTGCCAGCTGTGGCATGTCATCGGGCTGGGCACGATTGAGCGCGCGGAAGATCTCGAGTCGGTCGGGGCTGCGCCGGAAAATCCAAGGCCCGCCTTGTTGATCGCGCTCGAGCCATAGGCTGTCGTTGCCATTGCCGATGGTGGCGCAGTCGCCGGCCAGGCACAGCGCATAGCGGTCAAGCGCCGGCAAGCCAGTGACGCTGCCGTCATCGCCGAAGCGGACCTTGGCGCCTTGGCCCGGTCCTTCGGTGATCGTCCACTCACCGCCCAGGTAGGTCTGGTACAGCGTCTTTTCGAAGCTGCTGCCTACAGGTGAATCGGCCGCTTCGGGCAAGGTGCTGCGTATGAACGTCTGGCGGGTGCCGCTGGCGTCGGTCGTTTGCAGCTCGTTGCCGCTCAGGCTCAACTGTTCGCTTTGGCCGCCTTCGAACGTGGCTTGCCGTTGCTTGTCGTTGGCGAGCAAGCGGCCATCGACGGTCTCCACGCCATTCATGTAGCTGGCCTGTTGACCGGCGACATTGATCTTCCATTCGAAGACCGGACCATTGCTAGCCAGCGCATTGCGTAGGCTCTCGCCCTTGGCCGCTGCATCGATCGCTTTCTGATTGATCCAAGTACCGTTGTAGTCTTCGGGTTTGTGGCTGGCGCAGCCGCCCAGAATCAGGGCTGCCAGCGCGAGGGGCAGGGCATGACGCATGAGGGGAACCTTCAGGCAGGAGGAGCGGCAGGCGAGTGCCTGCCGCTTGGGCATCACTCGATGACGAGGATGGCGTCCATCTCGACTTGCGAGCCTTTTGGCAGCGCGGCTACGCCGATCGCGGCGCGCGCGGGGTAGGGCTGCTCGAAGTAACGGCCCATGACCTCGTTGACCTTGGCGAAGTGGCTGAGGTCGGTGAGGAAGATGTTCAGCTTGACGATGTCTTTGAACGACCCACCAGCCGCTTCAGCGACCGCCTTGAGGTTCTCGAAGACCTGCACGGTCTGGGCCTCGAAGCCTTCGACCAGTTCCATGGTCTTGGGGTCCAACGGAATCTGCCCCGACATGTATACGGTATTGCCAGCCTTGATCGCCTGGGAGTAGGTGCCGATGGCGGCCGGGGCCTTGTCGCTGTTGATGACGGTCTTGGTCATGTTGACTCCTTGCGGTTGACGGACTACGCACGCGTGCGGGTAATGCGGACCACGCCGGTAAGGGTGCGCAGCTTCTTGATCACGCGCGCCAGGTGCACGCGGTCGCGCACGCTGACCACCAGCTGGACCACGCTGACGCGACCGTCGCGCTCATCCATGCTGATCTTCTCGATGTTGCCGTCGGCGGCATTGACGCTGCTCGCCAGCAGCGCGATCAGGCCGCGCTGGTGCTCCAGCTCGACGCGCAGTTCGACATTGAACTCGCCGGTGACGTCCTTGGCCCAGGATAGCTGCAAGCACTTTTCCGGGTTGTGTCGGATTTCGCTGATATTTCGGCAGTCTTCCAAGTGAACGACCATACCTTTGCCTGCCGACAGGTGGCCCACGATGGGGTCACCTGGAATCGGTGTGCAGCACTTGGCGTAGCTGAGCACCAAGCCTTCGGTACCGCGGATTGCCAGTGGCCCTTCGGGCGATGGCAACTGCTCGCCCTCAGCGGACAGCAGGCGTCGGGCCACCACATAGGCCATGCGGTTGCCCAGACCGATGTCCTCAAGCAAATCCTCGATCAATTCCAGGCGGTATTCGCTGAGGATGGCCTGCACGCGCTCGCTCGGGATCTTGTCCAGGCTGCTGTCGAAGCCGGTGAGCACTTTGTTCAACAGGCGTTCGCCGAGATTGATCGACTCGGAGCGGCGTTGCTGTTTGAGGGCATGACGGATGTGGGTACGGGCCTTGCCGGTGACCACGAAGTTGAGCCAGGCCGGGTTTGGGCGCGCGCCGGGCGCGCTGACGATCTCCACCGTCGAGCCACTTTGCAGCGGTTCGGAAAGCGGCGCCAGGCGACGGTTGATGCGGCAGGCGATACAACTGTTGCCCACGTCGGTGTGCACGGCGTAGGCGAAGTCGACGGCCGTGGAGCCTTTGGGCAGCTCCATGATCCGGCCTTTGGGGGTGAAGACGTAGACCTCGTCGGGGAACAGGTCGATCTTCACGCTCTCGATGAATTCCAGCGAGTTGCCGGCCCGCTGCTGCAACTCAAGAATGCCTTTGACCCACTGGCGGGCACGGGCGTGGTTGCCCTTGGGCTGCTCATCCTCGTTGGACTTGTACAGCCAGTGTGCGGCGATGCCGTTGTTGGCCATCTCTTCCATTTCGCGGGTGCGGATCTGGATCTCGATGGGTACGCCATGCATGCCGAACAGCGTGGTATGCAACGACTGATAGCCGTTGGCCTTGGGAATGGCAATGTAGTCCTTGAAGCGACCCGGCAGGGGTTTGTACAAATTGTGTACAGCGCCCAGTACGCGATAGCAGGTATCGACCTTGTCGACCACGATGCGGAAGGCGTACACGTCCATGATTTCGGTGAAGGCGCGGCGTTTGCCGCGCATCTTCTTGTAGATACCGTAGAGGTGCTTCTGTCGCCCACTGACCTCGCCGGCGATGCCATCCGCTGCCAGGCAATTGGCCAGGGAGGTTTCGATCTTGGCGACGATTTCCTTGCGGTTACCGCGCGCGCTCTTGACCGCTCGATGAATCAGCGCTGAGCGCATGGGGTGCATGGCCTTGAACCCCAGGTCTTCGAATTCCACGCGCACGGTGTGCATGCCCAGGCGGTTGGCGATGGGGGCGTAGATCTCGAGGGTTTCCTTGGCGATGCGCCGGCGTTTTTCCCCGGACAGCACTTCAAGCGTGCGCATGTTGTGCAGGCGGTCGGCGAGCTTGACCAGGATCACGCGGATATCGCGGGCCATGGCCATGGCCATCTTCTGGAAGTTTTCGGCCTGCGCTTCGGCTTTGGTCTCGAAGTTCATCTGGGTCAGCTTGCTGACCCCGTCGACCAACTCGGCGACGGTCTCGCCGAACTGCTGGCTGAGGGCTTCCTTGGCGATGCCGGTGTCTTCGATGACGTCGTGCAACATGGCTGCCATCAGGCTCTGATGGTCCATGTGCATGTCGGCGAGAATGCTGGCCACTGCCAGCGGGTGGGTCACGTAGGGCTCGCCACTGCGGCGGCGCTGCCCATCGTGTGCCTGCTCGGCATAGAAATAGGCCCGGCGAACCAGGTTGACCTGTTCGGGACCTAAGTAGGTCGACAGCCGCTCGGCAAGGGCTTCTATACCCGCCATGATTTCACCTCTTGCACAGGAAGAGGATCGGGTGCCGCGCGACGTCGACAGGGCATGAATCAGACGGCCTCGTTGTTCTCGTCCTCGAACGCGGCGAACACCGGATCCTCGGTGACGATCTCTTCAGCGGCGATGAATTCATTGGTCACGATGCCTTCGGCGATTTCGCGCAGGGCAACGACGGTCGGCTTGTCGTTTTCCCACGCCACGCGTGGTTCCTTGCCGCCGGTGGCCAGTTGGCGGGCGCGCTTGGTCGAGAGCATGACCAGCTCGAAGCGGTTATCCACGTGTTCCAGGCAGTCTTCAACAGTTACGCGGGCCATGGTGTTCCTCAGTAGCAGATGCGTTAGGCGTACAGCCCAGAATGGGCAGGCGGACTCGATAGTTTAAAAAATCACCAGCCAATAGGGAAGGACTGTTTCGCTCCACGCCCGGGTTTCGCCGGGCAGTGCCCACGAAACAGGCGCCGCAGACGGCCTTTTGCACGACGCTGACGATAACGCCTCCCGCCCCGCGAACACAACAGCCTCAACGCATCGCGTCACGCAGCCGCGGCGTCAGTTCCTCGAACAGGGTCTGCACCGAGCGCAGGGCCCGGCAGTCTGGGCGGGTGAGCAGCCATAACTGGGTGTCGCAGCCTGGCAGCGGGCCGCTCAGGGCCTCGACTCCGGGCAGGGTGTCGACCATGTAGTCCGCCAGCGCGGCCACGCCCATGCCGCTACTGACCAGTTGGGCGATGGTCGACATGCCACTGCATTGGTAGCGCGGAACGAGGTCGGGGTGGTGCTGAGTGCGCCAGATGACCGTGGGGTGTTCGTGCATGCTGTCGTCCGGGGCGATCCAGGGCACGTTGTTCGGCGACTCGGTCAGGCGCTCGCGAAACGCCGCGTGGCCGCAGATCACGTAGGAGGTCGACCCCAAGCAACGCCCGACCAGATGTTCCGGCGGCGTGTTGGTCAAGCGCAGAGCGATGTCGGCGTCGCGACGGCTCAGATTGGCGAAGGAATTGGAGGTGCCCATCTCCAGCGAGAGTGCCGGGTAGTTGGGCATGAACTCGACCAGCGCCGGCAGCAGCAGACTGTGCAGCACCGCTTCGGTACAGGTCAGTCGCACGGTGCCGCTGACCACCTGTTCGCCGCTGGTCAGCGCGATTCGCGCCGCATCGAGCGCTTGTTCGGCACGTTCGGCCTGCTCGGCCAGGGCCTGGGCAGTGTCGGTCGGCAGATAACCCTTGCGGCTCTTGACGAACAACGCAGTCCCCAGCGCCGACTCCAGTCGACGGATGGAGCGAAACACCGTGGAAACATCGACCTTGAGCAGCTCCGCTGCTTTTGCCAGCGAGCGACCGCGCTCCAGCGCCAGCACCAGGGCCAGATCGGCATGAGAGATTTGATATTGCATGGTTGCACGCTCTGCTTGCTGGTCTGCCAATGTCTGTTGCATTGGAGCCCACTTTATAGTGCAACGACTGGCGTGAATCAATGTGGCGCCGCGCAACGCAATGCCCCTCGAATGGGGTCGTTAGAACAACAACCAGCGCAACCCTCGTCGCCTTCCAGGCGTCCTCCTATCCCTGAATCGTCGCTTTTGATCACAGGATGTACAGCCATGACGTCGGTCTTCTCGTGCCCCCGTTGTTTCCGCGACATGCTGCCTGCCGACAAGGCACGTCCATGAGCACTCGCAAGCCGCCCCTGATCGGCGTCAGCGCCTGCCGCCAGCAGGTCGGCCGGAACTCTTCGCACACGGTAGGCGCCAAGTACGTCGAGGCCGCAGCCTTTGCGGGGCTGCCGCTGATCCTGCCGGCCCGCGATACCCCCGACGAGCCGCACGCGCTGCTGGCGCACCTGAACGGCATTCTTTTCACCGGCTCGCCTTCAAATGTCGAGCCGCATCATTACAATGGCGCCCCCAGCGCGGTCGGCACTCGGCATGACGCTGCGCGCGATCGTTTGACGCTGCCGTTGCTGCAGTCGGCGATTGCCGCAGGCGTGCCGGTGCTGTGCATTTGCCGGGGCTTCCAGGAGCTCAACGTGGCCTTGGGCGGAACCTTGCACCCGCGTGTGCATGCGTTGCCCGGCCATCTTGACCACCGCGAGCCCGAGGAGGCGCCGCTGCAGGTGCAGTATGGCCCCCGGCATCGGGTCGACAGTGCGCCGGGCGGCCTGTTCGAGCGCCTGGGCCTGGCGGCGCAGTTCGAGGTCAACTCGCTGCACAGTCAAGGTATCGACCGTTTGGCGTGCGGCCTGCGAGTCGAAGCGCGGGCGCCGGATGGCTTGATCGAAGCGGTATCGATGCCGGGCGCACCGGGGTTCGTCCTCGGCGTGCAGTGGCACCCAGAATGGCAGCTCGCCGAAAACCCGGTCTCCCTACGTCTGTTTCAGGCGTTTCGCGAGGCCTGTATCGCCCATGCTGCAGGGGAGGGCGCGCGTTAGAAGGCATTCTGACGCGGCCCCAAGGTCGCGGACGACTCACCCCAGCAGCAAGCTTTCAATGAGTGGAAGCGGGCCTTGCGCGCAAGGTCTGAAAAAAACAATACCAATAGCAACGGCAAATACTCATGAGCGAATACACAGAAACCGGCCGCCCTCCCGATGCGGCCGCCGATGCAGGCAGTACCGCCCAAGCCCCAGGCAAGGGCCTGGCCAAGGGCCGCCTGGGCCTGCTGGCCAGCGTCGTGCTGGGCATTTCCACCATCGCGCCGGTCTACACCCTGACCGGCGCGCTCGGCCCAACCGTTCGCGAAGTCGGCGCCCATCTCCCCGCGGTGTTCATCGTCGGTTTCCTGCCGATGCTGCTGGTCGCGCTGGGCTACCGCGAGCTCAACGCCGCTGAGCCCGACAGCGGCACTTCCTTCACTTGGTCAGCCCGCGCGTTCGGTCCGATGATCGGCTGGATCGGCGGGTGGGGGTTGGTGGTGGCGACCACCATCGTGTTGTCGAACCTGGCGGGCGTCGCGGTTGACTTCTTCTACCTGTTCATTGGCCAGATCAGCGGCCACCATGAGCTTGCCGCGCTGGCAGACAACTTGCTGATCAACGTCAGCACCTGTTGCGCCTTCATCGCCTTGGCGGTGTGGATCTGTTGCCGAGGCATGGGCACCACCATGACCGTGCAATACGGTCTGGTCGCCTTGCAACTGCTGGTGCTGGTGGGCTTCGGTTTTGCCGCGTTCGGCGAAACCACCGCACCGCCGCCCTTGGAATTCGACTTCGCCTGGTTCAACCCGTTTGGTGTCGAGTCGTTCTCGGCCTTCGCGGCCGGGCTGTCGTTGTCGATCTTCATCTTCTGGGGGTGGGACGTGTGCCTGACCGTCAGCGAAGAGTCGGTCGGCAGCGATGAGGTGCCTGGCAAGGCTGCCACCTGGACCGTGCTGCTGATATTGGGGCTGTACCTGTTCACTGCCATCGCCACGTTGCAGTTCGCTGGCATCAGCGACAGTGGTCTGGGGCTGGGTAATCCGCGTATCCAGGAGAACGTTTTCGCCCACTTGGCCGGCCCGGTGATGGGGCCGCTGGCGATCCTGATGTCGATCGCCGTGCTGGCCAGTACGGCGGCCTCGTTGCAGTCGACCTTCGTCTCGCCAGCGCGCACGCTGCTTGCCATGGGCTATTACGGCGCGGTGCCGCAGCGCTTCGCCAGTGTCTGTCCGCGCTCGCAGACGCCGCGTTACGCGACCGTCTGCGCTGGGCTGGCGGCGGCGGTGTTCTACGTGACCATGCGCACCCTGAGCGAGAACGTGCTGGCCGACACCATCACCGCACTGGGAATGATGATCTGTTTCTACTACTCGCTGACGGCCTTCGCCTGCGTCTGGTATTTCCGCAGCAGCCTGTTCGACAGCCTGCGCCACTTCTTCATGCGCGGCGTGTGCCCGCTGGTGGGCGGTGTGATCTTGTCGGTGATCTTCGTGCGCACCGCGCTCGACAGCGCGTCGCCGGACTTCGGCAGCGGCTCGCACGTGGGCGGGCTGGGGCTGGTGTTCGTGATCGCGGCGATCATCTCGGTACTGGGCATCGTGCTGATGATGCTGTCGCGGCTGCGAGCGCCGGCGTTCTTCCTCGGCGCGACCTTGCAGCAACAGGCCAAGCTGCAATTGCAGGACTGACCCAGGGGGCGCCAAGCGCCCCCGATGTCTTCAGCCGACCAACTGCTCGAGTAGCGCCGCATGGCGCTGTTGCTGTTTCTTGAGCAACAGGCGGTTGGCCCGGAACACCGATTGCAGATCGTCCAGCGCGTGGGCGAAATCGTCGTTGACGATGACATAGTCGAACTCGGCGTAATGCACCATCTCGCTGACGGCTTCTTTCATGCGGCCGGCGATGATGTCTTCGCTGTCCTGGCCGCGGCCGTCCAGTCGCTGACGCAGCGCCTCTCGGCTGGGCGGCAGAATGAAGATCGACAGCGCCTCGGGCATCAGCTTGCGTACCTGCTGAGCGCCCTGCCAGTCGATCTCCAGGATCAGGTCGAAGCCTTGCGCGAGGGTTTCCTGCAGTGCACTGCGCGAGGTGCCGTAGAAGTTGCCGAACACCTCGGCGTGTTCGAGGAAGTCGTCCTGGGCGATCAGCGTCTTGAAGGCCTCGTGGTCCACGAAGTGGTAGTTCACGCCGTGGGCCTCGCCGGGACGCATGGCCCGCGTGGTGTGGGACACCGAGACGCGGATCTGCGTGTCCTGTTGCGTGAGGGCGGTGACCAGGCTGGTCTTGCCGGCGCCCGAAGGGGCCGAGACGATGTAGAGGGTGCCGCTGGTGTGGGTCATGGTCGGGGTAGCCTTACTCGATGTTCTGTACTTGTTCACGCATCTGTTCGATCAGCACCTTCAGATTGACGGCCGCTTGGGTGCTGCGTGGGTCGAAGGCCTTGGAGCCGAGGGTGTTGGCTTCGCGATTGAGCTCCTGCATCAGGAAGTCCAGCCGCCGTCCGGCCGCACCGCCGGACTTGAGCACCCGGCGTACTTCGGTGACATGGGTGCTCAGGCGGTCGAGCTCTTCGGCCACGTCGCTCTTCTGCGCCAACAGCACCATCTCCTGCTCCAGGCGCTGGGGCTCGAGCTCGGCCTGCATGTCGGCGAAGCGGTCGAGAATACGCTGGCGTTGCGCAGCCAGCATCTGCGGCACCAGCGCGCGCAGGGTGGCCACTTCGTGGGTCATGGCCTCCAGGCGTTCGTCGATCAGCCGTGCCAGCTCCTGGCCTTCGCGCTGACGGCCAGCCTTGAGCTCGGCGAGCGCTTCGTCGAACAGCGCCAAGGCCTCGGCGTTCAGCGCCTGTGGGTCGGCGGCATCGGCCACCAGTACACCGGGCCAGGCCAGCACTTCGAGGGGATTGAGCGGTGCCGGCTGGTTGATGAGTCCGGCCACGGTTTCAGCGGCGGCGACCAGTTGCGCGGCGCGCTCGCGATCGACCTGCAGCGGCTTGCCGCTGCTCTCTTCGCACAGGCGCAGGGTACATTCGACCTTGCCGCGCGAGAGCCCTTGGCGCAGACCTTCGCGGACCGCGCCTTCAAGATCGCGCAGGGCCTCGGGCAGACGCAGATGCGGCTCCAGGTAGCGGTGGTTGACCGAGCGCAACTCCCAGCTCAGGGTGCCCTGGCTGCCGGCGCGCTCGACGCGGGCAAAGGCGGTCATGCTGTGCACCATGGGGAGAACCTCGCGAATTTCGGGATGACGGAGCGCCTTTCGGCTGCAAGGCGCAGGATTGTAGCGCAGTGCGGCGACGGCGCCCAATCGCGCCGCGCCGCGCACCGGTGACAGAGCAGACAGGTCGACGGATGGCACGCCCGAGACATTAGGCATGTCCTCGTGCGTTTAGCAGTCCTATAATGGCCGCCTGATTCGCATTCCAGTACAGGTATCCCAGATGAAACGTCCAAGTGGTCGCGCCGCCGATCAGCTTCGCTCGATCCGCATCACCCGCAACTACACCAAACACGCCGAGGGGTCGGTACTGGTCGAGTTCGGTGACACCAAGGTCATCTGCACGGTTAGCGTCGAGAACGGCGTTCCGCGCTTCCTTAAAGGTCAGGGCCAAGGCTGGCTGACTGCCGAGTACGGCATGCTGCCGCGCTCGACCGGCGAGCGGAACCAGCGCGAGGCCAGTCGTGGCAAGCAGGGTGGTCGCACCCTGGAGATCCAGCGCCTGATCGGCCGCTCTCTGCGCGCCGCGCTGGACATGAGCAAGCTCGGCGATATCACGCTCTACGTCGATTGCGACGTCATCCAGGCCGATGGCGGTACCCGCACGGCGTCGATCACCGGTGCCATGGTCGCCCTGTGCGACGCGCTGGCGGTGATCAAGAAGCGCGGCGGCCTCAAGGGCGGCAACCCGCTCAAGCACATGATCGCGGCTGTCTCGGTAGGCATGTACCAGGGCGAGGCGGTGCTGGACCTGGACTACCTGGAAGATTCCGCCGCCGAGACCGACCTCAATGTGGTCATGACCAGCGCGGGCGGTTTCATCGAAGTGCAGGGCACTGCCGAAGGCGCGCCGTTCCAGCCTGAAGACTTCAATGCCATGCTGGCACTGGCCCAGAAGGGCATGACCGAGATCTTCGATCTGCAAACTGCCGCACTGGCCGACTGAGCGCTTCCCAAGAGGACCATCGATCCATGAATGAGCCAAATCCACCGATCGGAACCGTCAGCGCCGAAGCCCGGCAATGGGCGATGTTCTGTCACTTCAGTGCGTTTCTCGGGCTGGTGATGCCGTTGGGACATCTGCTCGGGCCGTTGGTGATGTGGCTCTGGAAGCGCGAATCGGACCCCTTCGTCGATGCCCAAGGCAAGGAGGCGCTGAATTTCCAGATCACCGTCACCTTGGCCGGGTTCATCTGCTTCCTGCTGATGTTCGTGGTGATCGGTGTCGTGCTGCTCGCCATCCTCGCGGTGGCGATGCTGATTCTGATCATTCTGGCCGGCGTTCGCGCGAACGAAGGCAAAGCCTATCGCTACCCGTTCATCTGGCGTCCGATCAAGTAACCGCTACGTTCAAGGCAGCTGCAAACCGCCGGCTGCCTTGTGCAACGCCCTCAGGTGTTCGCCGATCTGCTTGACGTTGGTCTCGATAGCGGCAATTTCCTTTGCTCTCGCGGGCTCCAGCAGTGCTCTCACCTCCTTGTCCAGATCGGTGCTCAGGCGCAGCAATTGCGCCTGACGCTCGCTGCTGACTTTCTCCAGATGCGCGCGCTCTTGCGGTTGCGGCAGACCATAGCCCTGCGACTCCAGCAATTCGGCCGGCCGGCTGAGGAAGCCGCTGTTGGCGAGCATCTGCTGCAGAGTCGCATTGGCTTTGTCGATGCTGCCGTCTTTTAATGCAGCCGCGTTCAGATAACGCTGCTTGACCTCATCCTGTGCCAACAGCAGTTGGCGACGCAGGCTGGCCTGCTCCAGCAGTAGCAGGGCCGCGCTGGTGCGCAGATTGGCCTGGGCGAACCAGGGCCGACGCTGTTCGGCGTCCTGTGCAAGCCAGTCCTCCACGGCGGTCTGCGGGATCGGGAGCTGTTTTCTCAACACCTCGAACATCGCCTGGTAGCGGTCTCGATAGGAGTCGAACCGATAGCCCAGGCGCAAGGCTTCGCGCGGATCGTCGAGCACGTGGGTATCGGCCAGGCCGCGGCCCTTGAGCACTTTCAGCAAGCCGTTGGGCATGATCGAATCGAGGTCGCTCAAGCGTGGATCGGCGGTGCCGCTGCGCATCAGCTTTAGGGTTTCCACCGCACAGTTGTTGGACAGGAAGTAGTAGTTGCCGTCATAGCTCCAGTGCATCTCCGCTGCCTGGCGCACCAGGTCCTCGATCTGCTGACGATCAAGCTTGAGCGGCACCGACGACAGGCTGCGCAGTTCGGTCTTGGTGTATTCGTCGATGACCTGGCCCAGCGGCAACACGAACAGCCGCGAGGGGTAGGCGCCGATCAGGCCGTCCCAACTGGACAATTGCACATCGTTGACGAAGGCACGGTAGGAAAGCACCAGGTGGCGGTCCAGGTCCAAGCGGCAGTCCGGACCGCGTGGCCGACCTGGGGCGCAGATCACCAGCCGCAGCATGCTGTGCCCCCAGCGGCTCACCCAGTTCTGGTTGGCTTCGGCGAGCAGGTAGTCGACCTGGTAGACGCGCTCGGGATCGATATCGCCCAGCGGCTCGCGGGCGAAGTCGCTGCCGGCATTCAGGAAGGGCAGGCCTTGGGCGCAGGTGTCTTGCGCCGGTGCCCAGGCGAAATGCTCGCGCAGGTATTGGTTCAGCGCCGGCCGGCGACAGCCGTAGCTCGGGTCGAGGAGGAAGTACTCCATGTTGACCGCGATGAACTCCTTGGGGCTGCTCAACTCGTAGGCGTCGGGCGTGCGCACCAACTGGCCGTTGTGCTGTTCGCGCTCGCCGCGACGGCCTACGTATTGTGGCCAGCCGGCCAGATCGAGCAGGCGTGGGTCGTCGCTGAGGGTGAAGCGGCGCTCGGTCTCGCCACGGCACTGCTGCGGCAGGCCGATATCGCCGAGCGTCGTGTACTGCCGCTTGCAGCGGGCGATGCGTGAGCGCTCGGCACCTTGCCATAGACGTGCGCGGTCATAGATGTGGGTCAGCTCGTGGAGCACGGTGGCGAGCAGTTCTTCGCGGACCGTGCCATGGGGGCGCTGGGTCTTTTCAGTGGCGGCGCTGCCGTCGACCAGACCAGGCAGCAAGCGGCGATTGAGTTCCAGGCTGGCTACCGGCGACGCCTGCCCGTAGGCATCGGCCGGCATGCGGTCGCTCCAGCTGACGTCAATTCGCCGATCCAGGCGCTGCTTGAAGGTCGGCGGCAGTTTGGACAGGGCCTCATCGAGCAAGGCCTGGGACGCTTGCCGTTGGTGAGCGTCGAGACCGTGAGTCTGCAAGTCCAGTCGCAGGTCCGCCAGGGCGGGCGTGCCGAGCAGCGTCAGGGCGCAGCCAAGCAGCCAGGCACGCGCGCGCTTCACAGCGAGAGGATGGCTTCGGCCAGAACCTGATCGCTGGCGTCGCGTGCCTCGGGCACACGGTCGCGCAGGGTGTCGAAGGCCGCCTCGAGCTGAGCGCCGCGGATATCGCCGTTGCTGGCGACGAAGCTGGCCGCATCGTCACGGGCTTCGCGCACGACCTTGGAGTCGCGGATCGAGGTGGTGGTGTCGGAGGTGAAGTCGATCGAGCGGCCAAAGGCACGCACGATGATGTTGCTGGTGGCCACCAGGGTCTGTGCTTGGGCCAGGTCGGCTAGCAGCAGCATGCCGAGGGTGGCGGCGATCAGCGGTTTACGCATGGAGCATCTCCGAAGAATACGAGGAGTCAGGGGTGATCATTGGACGAGAATTGCCTCTGCCAGTTCAAGGTCGTCGTGATTGCCAAGCCAATGATGGCGGCGCAGTTCGACGAGCGCAGCCTGGAGACGGGCGCTGCGTATCTGTCCGCCACTGGCGACGAACGTGGCGGCGTCATCGCGGGCCATGCCGACGATCTTGCGATCGAACGGCGCGGTGGTCACTTGAGTGGTGACGTAGCCGGTCATGATTGGAAACTGAGTGGTGACGTCCATGGCGTGGACGCTTCCCACACTGGCGAAGGCAAGCAGCAGGGTGATCAGGTAACGCATGGGCTTAACGTTCTGTCGGCTGGGCGAGGCTTGCAGTGCAGTCGGTGTGTAACGCCGACTGCGCGATCCTGGAGGCGTAATCAATAGGCCAGGATGGCCTGGGCCAATTGTGCATCGCTCGCTTGCAGCGTCGGCACCTGCTCGCGGATGTGGGCAAAGGCGCTTTCCAGCTTGGCGCCGCGAATGGCGCCCTGGCTGCCGACGAAGCTGGCGGCGTCGTCGCGTGCGGCTTCGACAATTTTCTTGTCACGCAGCGACGAGCTGGCGTCAGAGGTGGCGTCGGTGGACGCTGCGACCCCGCGAACAACGGTATCGGTGGTGACCACGAAGCTGCTGGCCTGGGCGGTGCTGGTCAGGGCCAGCAGCAGGGCTGCGCCGAACAGGGATTTACGGGACATGGATGGTGCTCCTGCGAAGGGACGGTTCTGGTTACTCGGACGCTTGCGGGACCGCACAGGATACCTGTGGGCACACTGACACGCGCGGACACGCTAACAGGCGGGTGACGCAAGCGTACCACGGGGCATTGTTTCAGGATGTTAAGGGAAGGTCGCTTCAAACTGTTTCGGTCATTTCGGGTTTCATTCGAACTGTACCTGTTCAGCACGGTTTTACCATTCCCAATAAAAAACCCGTCACAGTTGCCTGTGACGGGTTTTGAAGAATGCAGTGCCGATTAGTGCCGGCACGCTAGCGCTTAGCGCCAGAAAGGCTTGCTCAGCTCTTGGTAGCGCTGCGATTCGCTGATACCCGCATCAGCGAGCAGGCGTGCATCCAGGCGAGCGAGTTGACGACGACTGGCGATGCGGCGTTGCCACAGCAGCAGGGTCGAAACGACGCGCAGTGGCGCCGAGGCTTTGGATTCAGTGTTGTTGTCGAAAACCAGACCGGAACTGAGGGTACGTTCCATGATGTGTCATCCTTCCGCTTATGGCGGGACTAGATAGTGATTTAACTGGTGCCAATGATCCTCTCGTCTTGTCCAGTACAGTAGATACAGTTCAACAGTATTGAGTGAGCTCAGTTAACTGTTTGTGGGAACTGTTGCACTCCAAATTGGCGCAACTGTATTGGTGTGCGCCATTGTGGTGCAAATTTGGGGGGAATAAGTCTTTTGAGTGAGTATGGGTGGGGGTTATTGCAATACAGTAGTACAGTTTTGTTCGTCTGACTTGTGCCAACTGTTTTATGCCGGTCACCGCAGAGTGCGTCCGCGATGACCGTCGCTACAAAGCGTCTGATCAGCCTGCCAGCATCCGCCCGTTCTCTTCCAGGTTTTCGTGCCAGCTCAGCGCCTCGCGCAGAATGTGCGGCGTATGCCCACCGCGCGCGCAGGCCCGTTCGAAGTAGTCGTTCAGCGCCGCGCGGTAGTCGGGGTGCACGCAATTGTCGATGATGACCCGGGCGCGCTCGCGCGGTGCCAGGCCGCGCAGGTCGGCAAGCCCTTGTTCGGTGACCAGGATGTCGACGTCATGCTCGGTATGATCGACATGGCTGACCATCGGTACCACGCTGGAGATCGCCCCGCCTTTGGCGATCGACTTGGTGACGAACACCGACAGATGCGCGTTACGGGCGAAGTCACCGGAGCCGCCGATGCCATTCATCATCCGCGTGCCGCAGACATGGGTGGAGTTGACGTTGCCGTAGATGTCGAACTCCAGCGCCGTGTTGATACCGATGATGCCCAGGCGACGGACCACTTCGGGGTGGTTGGAAATTTCCTGAGGACGCAGCACGAGCTTGTCTTTGTAGCGTTCCAGGTTGCCGAACACGTCGGCGTTGCGCCGGCTCGACAGGGTGATCGAGCTGCCCGAGGCGAAGCGCAGTTTGCCTGCGTCGATCAGCTCGAAGGTCGAGTCCTGCAGCACTTCGGAGTACATGGTCAGGTCTTCGAACGGCGATTCGATCAGCCCGCACATCACTGCGTTGGCAATGCTGCCGATGCCAGCCTGCAATGGGCCGAGGCTGTTGCTCATGCGCCCGGCGGCCACCTCGCGCTTCAGGAAGTCGATCAGGTGATTGGCGATGCCCTGGGTCTCGTGATCCGGCGGCAACACGGTGGAGGGCGAGTCGGGCTGGTCGCTGATGACGATGCCGACGATCTTCGCCGGATCGATCGGGATAGCGGTGCTGCCGATGCGGTCATCGACCTTGACCAGCGGGATCGGCGTGCGGGTTGGACGATAGGTAGGAATATAGATGTCGTGCAAGCCTTCGAGATTGGGGTTGTGCGACAGGTTGATCTCGATGATGACGTGCTTGGCGAAGATCGCGAAGCTGGCCGAATTGCCCACCGAGGTGGTCGGCACGATGTGACCTTGTTCAGTGATTGCGACGGCTTCGATGACCGCGATGTCCGGTAGCGTCAATTGCTTGTTGCGCAACTGCTCCACGGTTTCGGACAGGTGCTGATCGATGAACATCACCTGGCCGTCGTTGATCGCCTTGCGCAACGTGCTGTCGACCTGGAACGGCATGCGCCGGGCCAGCACGCCGGCCTCGGTCAGTTGCTTGTCCAGGTCGTTGCCCAGGCTGGCGCCGGTCATCAGGCTGATCTTCAGTGGCGATTTTTTCGCCCGTTCGGCCAGTGCGTGGGGCACGGCCTTGGCTTCGCCGGCGCGGGTGAAGCCGCTCATGCCGACGGTCATGCCGTCCTCGATCAGGCCAGCGGCATCGGCCGCACTCATTACCTTGCTGTGCAGGGAGGACAAGCGGATACGATCACGGTACATGGGGTGTCATCTCGGGCTACTTGGCTACTGCAGCGCAGTCTAGTGATTTCGCCCGGGGCCGTCCCGCGACCATGGTCGTATGAGAAGCCCGGTCGTAGAGCCGTTGATCTGGATCAGCAAAACGACAAGGCCCCAGGAAAGATCTTCCTGGGGCCTTCTTCATGTCGCTCGGTTCAGCAGGAAAAGTGCTACTCCACGGCCTTGACCATGTCTTCGATGACCTTCTTCGCGTCACCGAACACCATCATGGTCTTGTCCAGGTAGAACAATTCGTTGTCGAGCCCGGCATAGCCGCTGGCCATGGAGCGCTTGTTGACGATGATGGTCTTGGCCTTGAAGGCCTCGAGAATCGGCATGCCGGCGATTGGCGACTTGGGATCGTTCTTCGCCGCCGGGTTGACCACGTCGTTGGCGCCAAGCACCAGCACCACGTCGGCTTGCCCGAACTCGGCGTTGATGTCTTCCATTTCGAAGACCTGGTCATAGGGGACTTCTGCCTCGGCCAGGAGCACGTTCATATGGCCAGGCATGCGCCCCGCCACCGGGTGGATGGCGTACTTCACGGTCACGCCGTTGTGCGTCAGCTTCTCCGTCAGTTCCTTCAGCGCATGCTGCGCGCGCGCTACCGCCAGGCCGTAGCCGGGGACGATGATCACGCTGTCGGCGTTGCTCAACAGGAAGGTCGCGTCATCGGCCGAGCCGGATTTCACCGGGCGCTGTTCCTGAGTGCCCGCCGAGGCGCCGGCATCGGCATCGCCACCGAAGCCACCGAGAATGACATTGAAGAACGAGCGGTTCATGGCCTTGCACATGATGTACGACAGAATCGCACCGCTGGAGCCGACCAGGGAGCCGGCGATGATCAGCATCGAGTTGTTCAGCGAGAAGCCGATACCCGCCGCCGCCCAGCCCGAGTAACTGTTGAGCATCGAAACCACCACCGGCATGTCGGCGCCGCCGATGGGGATGATGATCAGCACGCCCATGATGAAGGCCAGCACCAGCATCAGGGTGAACGCGCTGTAATGGCCGGTGAAGGTAAACAGCAGGCCCAGGGCCAGTGTTGTGATACCCAGGATCAGGTTCAGCTTGTGCTGGCCTGCGAACTGGACCGGAGCGCCTTGGAAAAGGCGGAACTTGTACTTGCCCGACAGCTTGCCAAAGGCGATGACCGAGCCGGAGAAGGTGATAGCGCCGATGGCGGCGCCGAGGAACAGTTCGAGCCGGTTGCCGGTCGGGATCGGATCGCTGATGAGCGCGACGATGCCCAGCGACTGCGGTTCCAGCACTGCAGCGATCGCGATGAAGACCGCAGCCAGGCCGATCATGCTGTGCATGAAGGCGACCAGTTCGGGCATCTTGGTCATTTCCACGCGCTTGGCCATGATCGCGCCCGCGCTGCCGCCAATCAGCAGGCCGACGAGCACGTAGCCGATGCCTGCCGTGGCGCCGCCGTTGCCCACCGAGAGCGCGGCCAGCTTGTAGATCAGGCCGATGGTGGTCAGCGTGGCGATCGCCATGCCGATCATGCCGAACAGGTTGCCGCGTCGCGACGTGGTCGGGTGCGACAGGCCTTTGAGTGCCTGGATGAAACAGATCGAAGCGACCAGATAAAGGAGGGTGACCAGATTCATGCTCATGGTTGCTTCTGCCCCGCGTTCTTGGTTTTCTTCTTGAACATTTCCAGCATGCGGCGAGTGACCAGGAAGCCGCCGAACACATTGACCGCAGCCAAAGCCACGGCCAGTGTGCCCATCACTTTGCCGGCTGGCGTCACGGTCAGGGCGGCTGCGAGCATGGCGCCGACGATGACGATCGCGGAAATGGCGTTGGTCACGGCCATCAGTGGCGTGTGCAGCGCGGGAGTGACATTCCAGACCACGTGATAGCCGACATAGATCGCCAGCACGAAGATGATCAGGTTGTAGATGCCGTGGGAAATCAGCATGTCTTCCATAGTCGTATTCCTCAGCCGTTCTTGCGCACGATCTGGCCGTCGCGGCACATCAGGCACGCGGCGACGATGTCGTCTTCGAGGTTGATCGCCAGAGCGCCGTCCTTGTCGAACAGCAGCTTCATGAAATCCAGCAGGTTGCGTGCGTACAGCGCCGAGGCGTCGGCCGCCAGCTGTGCGGGAAGGTTGGTCGGACCTACGAGGGTCACGCCATGCGCCATCACCACCTGGTCGGCCACGGTGAGGGGGCAGTTGCCACCTTGGGCTGCGGCCAGGTCGATGACCACCGAGCCAGGCTTCATCTGCGCAACGGTTTCTGCGCTCAGCAGCGTCGGTGCCTTGCGTCCTGGAATCAGTGCCGTGGTGATGATGATGTCGGCCTGCTTGGCGCGTTCGTGGACCGCCTGTGCCTGACGCTGCATCCAACTGGCCGGCATGGGGCGGGCATAGCCACCGACGCCTTCGGCGCACTCGCGTTCTTCATCGGTCTCGTAGGGGACGTCGATGAATTTCGCACCCAGCGACTCGATCTGCTCCTTGACTGCCGGGCGTACGTCCGAGGCTTCGATCACCGCACCCAGGCGCTTGGCTGTTGCGATGGCCTGTAGCCCGGCGACACCAGCGCCCAGGATCAGTACACGGGCAGCCTTCACCGTACCGGCGGCGGTCATCAGCATGGGCATGAAGCGCGGATAATGGTGAGCGGCAAGCAGTACGGCCTTGTAGCCGGCGATGTTGGCTTGTGACGACAGCACGTCCAGGCTCTGGGCCCGCGACGTGCGGGGTGCCGCTTCTAGGGCAAAGGCCGTGATGCCGCGATCGGCCATCTTGGCGATCAAATCATTGTTGAAGGGGTTGAGCATGCCCGCCAGAACACTACCTGGGTTGATCTGGCCTAATTCTTGGTCGTTGGGGGCCACCACCTTCAGCACCAACTGTGCGCCCAGTGCGTCGGCGGCCTCGCCCAGGGTGGCGCCTGCGGCTTCATAGGCCGTATCCGGAATGCTGGCCTTGAGCCCGGCCCCACGTTCGACGGTGATCCGATGGCCTTGGCCAACCAGTTTCTTGATGGTTTCCGGGGTCGCAGCGACCCTCGTCTCACCCGTCTGCGTCTCGAGAGGAACACCAATGTGCACGACTTTTTCTCCTGCGGTGACCTTTGTCATTGTTGATTTCCAGCCCACTTCGGGTGGTGCGGCTGGAGCGGTCGTTGAGCATGCATACCGCCGGTTCCGGGGCGGGCGAGGCATTTTGCAGAGGAACCGAAACGGCATCAACCAGTTCTGGAGCGAAACGAAGTTAAAACTACAAGTCACACTGTGACCATGTGTCGCAATGCATGGGCTTCGACGCGTCTAGAATGGGACATTCGCATCATAGATGAGGAAAACGAGATTTTTTCCTGTGTTTCGCTCACAGATTGGTGAATGTCGTAAATGTCACCTCTAGCTCACGCTGTGCGGGGCGTTCAGAGATTTCGTCGAAGTCATAAGATTGTTTATGGATAGGCGACATATCCATACATCTGTAGGTTTATTTGACTAGGAACTACAGCACAGGCGGGCTACATGAGACGGGTGTAGGCGTGCGCTTGACCTATCAGCCAATCGCGGAAAGCACGAAGCGAAGCCGACTCGATCTTGCGCTCTGGAATCATCAGATGGTAGGCCTTGTCGCTGGTCAGCACATGCCTGTTTGCGACCACCAGGCGTCCTTCCTCCAGCTCGCGTTGGATGAGGAAAGGGGGAATCAAGGCGATGCCCATCTGGTGCATGGCCGCCTGGGCCAACATTGAGAACAGTTCATAGCGCGGCCCAGTCATGTCCCGCTCCACAGTCATGCCGAGACTGGTGAACCACTGTCGCCACGCGTAGGGGCGAGTGGTCTGCTGCAGCAAGGGTAGCTGTGCGATTTCTCCCGGCTCGATGCAGTCCTGCTTTTCGAGCCAGTGCGGACAGCACACCGGCACCGGGTTCTCGCCCATCAACCGGTGCGATTGGGTGCCAGACCAGTCGGCATCGCCGAAGTAGATGGCCGCATCAAAAGGCGTGTCGGCGAACAGGAAGGGCCGAGTACGGTTGGTCAGGTTGACCGTCACCTGCGGATGACGTTGCTGGAAATCCTTGAGTCGGGGCAGCAGCCATTGAGTGCCGAAGGTAGGCACCACGGCCAGTTCGATGACACTGGCGCCTTGCTGGCGCATTACCGACAGTGTGTCGCGCTCCACCGCATCGAGCTGCGCTGCCACCTGGCGGCTATAGGAAAGGCCGGCTTCGCTCAGCTTGACTCCGCGTTGCGAGCGTCGAAACAGCTCTACGGTGAGGAAGCTTTCCAGGCTGGCGATCTGTCGGCACACGGCGCCCTGGGTCAGTGCCAGCTCCTGTGCGGCCTTGGTGAAGCTCTCGTGGCGGGCTGCAGCTTCGAAGCAGACCAACGCGGCGGTGCTAGGGATCTTCCGGCGCATGTACGTCAATCTCACTCATCAAGGGTCACTCAGGCGATTCTGTCCTCTCTTGGAGTGAGAAAACAACACAGGTAGGTGCGCAATCCTCGTTTGTCGTGCTGCCGATTCGGACCTAGGATCAACGCCAGCCCTATTCATCGGACATCTGCAGAGGACTCATCACATGGCCGGTAAAGCAAGCTTCAACTGGATCGATCCGCTGCTGCTGGATCAGCAGCTCACCGAAGAAGAACGCATGGTGCGCGACAGCGCCTACCAGTTCGCCCAGGACAAGCTGGCGCCGCGTGTGGTCGAGGCCTTTCGTCATGAGCGTACCGATGCAGCGATTTTCCGCGAGATGGGCGAGGTCGGTCTGCTGGGCGCAACCATCCCGGTGGAGTATGGCGGCAGTGGCCTGAACTACGTGTGCTACGGATTGATCGCTCGCGAGGTGGAGCGCATCGACTCCGGTTACCGCTCGATGATGAGCGTGCAGTCTTCCTTGGTGATGGTGCCCATCGATACCTTTGGCAGCGAGGCGCAGAAGCAGAAATATCTGCCGAAGCTGGCCAGCGGCGAATGGATCGGTTGCTTCGGTCTGACCGAGCCCAACCATGGTTCCGATCCTGGGGCGATGATCACTCGGGCACGCAAGGTCGAGGGTGGCTACAGCCTGACTGGCAGCAAGATGTGGATCACCAACAGCCCCATTGCCGACGTATTCGTGGTTTGGGCCAAGGATGATGCCGGTGATATTCGTGGCTTCATTCTGGAAAAAGGCTGGAAAGGCCTGAGCGCGCCGGCCATTCACGGCAAGGTGGGCCTGCGTGCTTCGATCACTGGCGAGATCGTCATGGACAGTGTGTTTGTGCCGGAGGAGAACATCTTCCCTGAAGTGCGTGGTCTCAAGGGGCCGTTTACATGTCTGAATTCAGCGCGATACGGCATCTCGTGGGGAGCACTGGGCGCGGCGGAAGCCTGCTGGCACACCGCGCGCCAGTACACGCTCGATCGCCAGCAGTTCGGCCGCCCGCTGGCGGCCAATCAGTTGATCCAGAAGAAGCTCGCCGACATGCAGACTGAAATCACCCTGGGCCTGCAGGGCTGCCTGCGTCTGGGGCGGATGAAGGATGAGGGCACGGCGGCGGTGGAAATCACCTCGATCATGAAGCGCAATTCTTGCGGCAAGGCGCTTGAAATCGCCCGTCTGGCCCGCGACATGCTTGGCGGTAATGGCATTTCCGATGAGTTCGGTGTGGCCCGGCATCTGGTCAACCTCGAAGTGGTCAACACTTATGAAGGTACCCATGACATTCATGCGCTGATCCTCGGGCGTGCCCAGACTGGCATCCAGGCGTTCTATTAATAGAAGGAGCAGGCCATGGGAGCGCTTTCTCACCTGCGGGTGTTGGATCTGTCTCGGGTGTTGGCCGGACCTTGGTGTGGACAGATTCTCGCCGACTTGGGCGCGGATGTGATCAAGGTCGAGCGTCCCGGCAGTGGCGACGATACACGCGCCTGGGGGCCGCCCTTCCTCAAGGATGCGCAGGGCGAGAGTACCAGTGAAGCTGCTTATTACCTGTCCGCTAATCGCAACAAGCGCTCGGTCACGATTGATTTCACCCAGCCCGAGGGTCAGCGCCTGGTGCGTGAGCTGGCGGCCAAGTCCGATATCGTCATCGAGAACTTCAAGGTGGGCGGTCTGGCCAGCTATGGGCTGGATTATCACAGCCTGAAGATGGTCAACCCCACCCTTATCTATTGTTCGATCACGGGCTTTGGCCAGACCGGTCCATATGCCAAAAGAGCGGGCTACGATTTCATGATTCAGGGGCTGGGCGGGTTGATGAGCCTGACCGGGCGCCCTGAGGGCGAGGAAGGCGCGGGGCCGATAAAAGTCGGGGTGGCGCTGACGGATATCCTGACGGGCTTGTATTCCACGGTTGCGATTCTGGCTGCGCTTGCCCATCGCGACCAGATGGGCGAAGGCCAGCATATCGATATGGCGTTGCTGGATGTGCAAGTGGCGTGTCTGGCGAATCAGGCGATGAACTACCTGACCACCGGAGTTGCACCGAAGCGGCTGGGTAACGCGCACCCCAACATCGTTCCCTACCAGGACTTTCCCACTGCAGACGGCGATTTCATTCTTACCGTGGGGAACGATGGGCAGTTCCGCAAGTTCGCTGAGGTGGCGGGTCAGCCCCAGTGGGCGGACGACCCGCGGTTTGCCACGAACACGCTGCGGGTAGCGCATCGAGCGGAGCTCATCCCACTGATCCGTCAGGTGACGGTGTTCAAGACTACGGCGCAATGGGTTGGCCTTTTGGAGCAGGCGGGTGTGCCGTGCGGACCGATCAACGACCTGGCGCAGATGTTCCAGGATCCGCAGGTGCTGGCCCGTGGGCTGGCGCTGGATGTGCCGCATGCGTTGGCGGGCAGTGTGCCGCAGGTGGCGAGTCCTATCCGGCTGTCGCGTACACCGGTGGAGTACCGTCACGCGCCGCCCTTGCTGGGTGAGCATACTCAGGTGGTACTCGAAGAGGTGCTGGGGCTGGAGGCGAGTGTCGTGCAAGGGTTGAGGGATGCCGGCGTGGTGTAGGTGGGGTGGTAGACCTCTCTATAAGTGAGTGGGGTGGCCGGTAGGCCACCCCGCTTTGTTTCAACTATTTGAATTTATTTGAAATTAAGCCTTGACCGCTGTTCAGATCCCCTTATAATGCGCCCCACTTCCGCAGCAAACGGAACACGAAACTCCTTGAAAATCAACGAGTTAAGCGAGTTCGGTGCGGTGCGAAGGGCTTCGATCCTCGGGTTGAAAGCGGTGAAAAAGGCAGTTGACAGCATCGTTTGGTGCTGTATGATTCGCCTCCCGCTACGAGAGATCGCAGCGAGTCAAGTGTTTGAAGCTAAACGAGTTTCTCGGTAAAAACTTCAAAACAAATGCTTGACACGAAGTAAGGCTGCTGTAGAATCCGCGGCCTCGGTTGAGACGAAACGCTCTTAGCCAAACGCTCTTTAACAAATCGAATCAAGCAATTCGTGTGGGTGCTTGTGAGTATGGACTGATCGTCGCCTAGATTATCAGCATCACAAGTGGCCATGCGAGAAATCACATAGTCATTTGAGATTGCTGAGCCAAGTTTAGGGTTTCTTAAAAACCCAAGCAGTATTGAACTGAAGAGTTTGATCATGG